>CAIVPT010000088.1 GCA_903907855.1 uncultured Synechococcaceae cyanobacterium
CAGCATGACAGACCTGCCATATCCTCGTTGCCGGAACCAGGTCGCCCCCTTCAGATCTACGGCTGATCCCGATTGGCTCGGCCTCTCCCATCCGCTTCCGCCTTCACCCTTCCCCTGCCGATGCCCGTCCGCACCGACCTCACTGACGCCCTGCTGGCGTTGATCCCGGAGGACGGACGGCGTGTGAGCAACGACGAGATCCGGGCCGCTCTGGAGCGGGAGGCAGACGAGCCGTTCAGCGACGCGGACCTGGAGGAGGCCAAGGGCCATGTGGTTGCGATGGGCGCCGCTGAGAAGGCGCGGGGCCCGGGAGGGGGCCTGAAGAAGCCGGGGGTGAGTGCGCCGCCCCGTGCCAGCGGCACGGGGGCAGGCAACGGCCGCGGGCGCAGTGAGCGGATCGAGGCGGCCGAGCCCGTGGTGGTGCAACCGCCGACGCCGGAGGAGGCAGCCCGGGGCTTCCATGGTTGGGTGGCGCCGCCCGAGCGCGACCTGGGCAAGGCGGCGATGGAGAAGAGCCTCTGGGAGGCGGCCGATCAGTTCCGTGCCAACTCTGGCCTGAAGGCCCAGGAGTATTCCGGCCCGATCCTGGGGCTGATCTTCCTGCGCTTCGCGGATGCGCGCTTCATGCCGCGTTGGCAGGAGCTCAAGGCGGTGGGCGGCAGTGAACGGCGCCCCAGCCGCGAGGAGGACCCCAACGCCTACCAGAGCGAGGGGCTGCTCTACCTGCCCCCGGGGTCCCGCTACCAGGAGCTTTTGGAGCTGCCCGAGGGGGCGGATGTGGGCGCCCGGCTGAACGAGGCGATGGGCCTGATCGAGCAGCACAACAGCAAGCTCGCCGGGGTGCTGCCGCGCACGTACGGCAGTTTCTCGCCGCAGCTGCTCAAGGAGTTGCTGAAGCGCATCTCCGAGATCCCCACCGACCTGGAGTTCGATGCCTTCGGGCGGATTTATGAATACTTCCTGCTGGAGTTCGCCCGTAGTGAGGGCCAGAAAGGGGGTGAGTTTTTCACACCCACGGCGCAGGTGATGTTGATCGTGGAGATTGTCGAGCCGTTTGCTGGGCGGCTGCTGGATCCGGCCTGCGGCTCCGGTGGGATGTACGTGCAGAGCGCCCGCTTCGTGAAGGCACACCGGGGAAATCCGGCCGGCGATCTGGCGATCTGTGGTGTGGAGAAGACTGACGATACCGGGAAGCTGTGCCGTATGAACCTGGCGGTTCATGGTCTGGAAGGCCGCATCTTCCATGGCGGCGACAGCAACAGCTACTACGTGGATCCGCATGATTCCGTAGGCGCCTTCGACTATGTGATGGCCAATCCGCCGTTCAATGTGAACGCGGTGGATATGAAGAAACTGAGTGCCGTCACGGGTCCCGGCAGGCGCTTCCCGTTCGGCACGCCGAGCGTGGATAACGCCAACTACCTCTGGATCCAACTGTTCTACTCGTCGCTGAATGAGAAGGGCAGGGCTGGCTTCGTGATGGCCAACTCCGCCTCCGATGCAAGGGGATCAGAGCAGGCGATCCGCCAACAGCTGATCGAGGCGAAAGCCGTGGATGTGATGGTGTCGGTGGGGCCGAATATGTTCTACACGGTGACTCTGCCGTGCACGTTGTGGTTCTTCGATCGCGGCAAGATCGGCACGGCGCGCGAGAACACGGTGCTGTTTCTCGATGCCCGCCACATCTACCGGCAGATCGACCGGGCCCATCGCGACTGGAGCGAAGCGCAGATCGGCTTCCTGGCCAACATCGTGCGGCTCTACCGCGGCGAAGCGGCGGACGTGACCCTTGGTGGCGAGGAAGCGCAGCGCTGGATTGAGGCTTGTTTCGCTACCGACTCTGGCGGGGCGCCGGTGTATCGCGATATCGCCGGCCTCTGCAAGGCGACCACGCTGGAGTCGATCGAATCCCAGGGCTGGAGCCTCAACCCTGGCCGCTATGTGGGCGTGGCGGCGGGCGAAGACCTCAGTGATGAGGACTTCAAGGAGCAGCTGGAGAAGCTGCAGGAGGACCTGGAGAGGCTGAATGCTCAGGCGCGGGAGCTGGAGGCAACGATTGCCTCGAATGTGGCGGGGATTTTGGAGGGCTGAGGTCTCCTCCTCAGGAGTCGATCAACTGGAGCGCATTGCACCCGCCCAGCACGGCCGCGCTGTTGAGGCGTCGATCCCACCAGAAGCAATGGCGCGGATGGCGGATCAAGGCAGCCACCAGAGAAGCCACCACAACAGGAGAATCCGGGCTGTTGGGATAGCGGGGCTGCCCCAGGATGCGCAGGACAGCGTTCTGGGTGAGTGGGCAATGTGGCCCAGGGCCCAGTGGAGCCAGCAAACCAGCGATGGGCCGGCTCGTGGTGTACGTGGCGCGTCGTCGCGCAGGCGGTTCACAAGGTTCAGGTCCACTGGTTCCCCCTTGGTCGTCCAGGGCAGGAGGGGCGGTCCATTGCGTTCCTGAGGCAGGGAGGCACCGATGCTGGCGAGCCAGTACCCGGCTACGACGAGCACGTCATCGTCGAGCTTGAGAGTGGTGCGCATGGGATGCCCATGCATCACGCATCATTTATCAGGCAAGCCGTCCTGGTTTGGCGAGGTGCGCCAAACTGACCCCATGACCACCGCCACCCTCGCCGACTGGAGTACCCCCCGTCCCTTCTCCCTGCCCGATCTGGGGCCGGGGCTGGAGGGTGAGCGGCTGGAGGCGTTGGAGCAGGCCCTGCAAACGATCGCCGCCGATCCCGTGGTGCAGGCGCTGGTGCTGTTCGGCTCCCGCGCCACCGGCACGGCACGGCCCGATTCCGATGTGGACCTGCTGGTGGTGGAGCGCATACCCCACCTGGAAGGCGAGGCGAAGGTGGCCAGCTGGTGGCGCCACTTCGAGCCGCTCAAACCGCTGAAGCTGCCGGTGGACCTGATCGTGAGCGGCAGCGCCGACGCCGCCCGCCTGGCCGGCTCCCGCTGGCATGTGATCAGCGAAGCGGCCCGCCATGGGCAGGTGCTGGTGGTGCGGCCATGACGCCCCAGGAGGACGCCCGCGTGCTTCTCGCCCTGGTGGACCGCCACCTGCGGGCCCTGCGGCTGAACCTGGATTCCGCCTACCCGGATGAGGAATGGGGCTTCACGGCCCAGCAGG
>CAIVPT010000089.1 GCA_903907855.1 uncultured Synechococcaceae cyanobacterium
CGCCGCTGCCCTGATCAGCACAGCGGCAACAGGCAATCTCGACGCCCAGAACTTCCTGAATGCAACAGGAATCTATGCCGGAGGTTCCCTGGGGGGTCTGGAGGATGTCGACTTCTGGATCGGCGGCCTGGCGGAGAAACTGCAGCCCTTTGGCGGCATGCTGGGCTCCAGCTTCGCCTATGTGTTCGGCACCCAGATGCTGATGCTGCAAAACCATGACCGCTTCTACTACCTCAGCCGTACCGCTGGGCTGAATGTGCTCACCCAGCTGGAAGAGCAGACCTTCGGCGACATTGTGATGCGCAACTCCTCTGCAGTGCATCTGCCAGGGGATGTGTTCAGCTCGCCCGCGTTCTACTTCGAAGCCGGCCGGGTTGGCACCAGTGGTGCCATCCTCGATGATCTCACCACCCCCTGGAGCGAGCCCACCCTGCTCAGCCGGCTGGCCAACGGCACCATCCGCTATGGCGGCATCGAGCATGTGGTGATGGGTGGCACCGCCGGCGACGACCGGCTCGCCACAGGGGAAGGGGATGACACGCTCCATGGCGATGCCGGTAATGACATCCTCGAAGGCGGCGGCGGTAACGACTTCCTAATCGGCGGCATTGGCGATGACATCCTCACCGATGCCTTTGGTGACGACAACTTCAAAGGTGGTGAGGGCAGCGATGTGCTCGTCAATGCTGGCGGCCTGGATCTGCTGTTTGGTGGTGATGGCTCCGACGCACTTTTTGGCGGTGTTGGCGATGCGGAATCCTTTGCTGGCCTTGGAAACGATTTCGTCTCCGCAGGTACCGGCATCAACACGGTGTTCGGCAACGCCGGTGACGACTGGATCGAAGGCGGACAGGGCGCCGATCTCCTGCAGGGCGATAACGGCGATCCCTTCGGCACGAGCACATTGATCGGCCATGACGTGCTGATCGGCGACGGCAATGACGACTACGACGCCGAATCGGGCAACGACATCATGTTTGGCACCCCGGGTGTCAACAAGAGCTGGGGAGCCTGGGGTTTCGATTGGGTGACCTACGCCAACTCCACCGAGCTGGTAAACGCCGACCTCGACATCAACGTCTTCCTGCCCCCCAACCTGGCGATCGACTTCCTCGATCGCTTCATGGAAGTGGAGGGCCTCTCGGGCTGGCACGGCAACGACATTCTCAAGGGCCGGATGGCTCCTGACCCCCTGCTGATCAACAACCATGTGCTCGACGCAACGGGCATGGCGATGATCAGCGGCCTGGCGCCACTGCTGCGGGGTGCGGCCATGTTCACAGACGGCGACATCCTGCTGGGCGGCGGTGGCTCAGACACGATCGAAGGCCGCGGCGGCAACGACGTCATCCACGGCGATGTCTACCTCGATGCACGCATCATGCTGACCAATCTCGATGGCAGCACCGAATATGCAAGCACGATCACGACTTACCAAAGCCGTCTGATCAGCGGCGCCATTCGCCCCTCCCAGTTGAGCATCGTTCGCGAGATTCGCCAGGGGGCAGCCGGTGTTGACGTGGCGGTCTACAGCGGCACCCAGGCCGACTACACGGTGGTGTTCAACACAGACAACAGCCTCACCGTGACCGACAACCGCCCGTTGATCGGTGGCTTACTGACCAATGATGGCGTCGATACGCTCTGGGGAATCGAAATCCTGCGCTTTGCTGACGGCGACCTAGCAGCCCCATCCCCAGCAGGCGGCGCCACCGGCCTCCCGGTCATCAGTGACAGCACGCCCACCGAAGGGGTACCGATCACCGTGAATACTGCGGCGATCACCGACCCCAATGGCCTGGGCATCTTCTCCTACACCTGGGAAATGTCCGCCAACAACGGACTGACCTGGACGGTGGTCGGCACCAACAGCCCCACATACACACCCACCCAGATTCAGGTGGGTCGGATCCTGCGGGTTCAGGTGTCCTTCTTCGACGGCGCTGGCAACAGCGAGAACCTGGTGTCCATCCCCACCAATGTGGTGGGGGATCACTACGTGGGCACGGCGGCCGGCAACCTGTTCACCGGCACCGCCGGCGACGATCGGGCGCAGGGGCTGGGCGGCAACGACACCCTCAATGGCGGCGTCGGCGATGACGTTCTTGAAGGTGGCGCGGGCAACGACACCCTTAACGGCGGCGTTGGCAACGACCAGATGCTGGGAGGACCAGGCAACGACACCTATGTAGTTGACAGCCTTTTAGATGTAGTCACCGAGGCTTTTGGCGGTGGCATCGACACGGTGCGCAGCCCACTGGATTACACCCTCGGTATCGACCTGGATAACCTGATCCTCACCGACACTGCCGTTACAGGCACGGGGAACGGCCTTGCCAACGTGATTGCCGGCAATGCCGGCAACAACCAATTGCGGGGCCTGGGGGGTGACGACACCCTCGATGGCGGCCTCGGCAATGACAGCCTCGATGGCGGAGCCGGCAACGATCTCTATATCGTTGATTCGAGTCTTGATGTCATCCTGGAAGCGGTGGGCGGAGGTACCGACAGTGTTCAAAGTTCGGTTACCTTCACGCTCGGTGCGGAAATCGAAAACCTCACCCTCACCGGCACGGCGCTCAGCAACGGCACGGGCAACGCCCTCGCCAACATCCTCACTGGCAACGCCTCCAACAACATCCTCAGCGGGCTCGCGGGCAACGACAGCCTCAATGGGGGCATGGGCAACGACACCCTCAACGGCGGTGCCGGCAACGACCAGCTGCTCGGCGGTGCCGGCAACGACCTGTTCGTCTTCAGCACCGCCCTGGCCGCCGACAACATCGAGACCATCGCCGACTTCGCCACCGGCGATCGCCTCCAGCTCGATCGCGCCATCTTCACCACCCTCAGCGCCGGCACCACCCTCACCGTCGCTGAATTCCTTGGGGGTGCCGGCGCCATCGCCGCCACCAACGCCCAGCAGCGCCTCCTGTTCGACGCCACCACCGGCGCCCTTAGTTACGACGCCGATGGCAGCGGCGCCACCGCTGCGGTGCTGATCGCCAACCTCACCGCTGGCGCGCCCCTCACCGCCGCCGCCATCAGCCTCGTCGGCACCCCGCCGCCGCCGTCGAACGTGATCAACGGCACCGCCAACGCCGACACCCTGGTCGGCACCGCCGCCAACGACACCATCAACGGCCTCGGCGGCAATGACACCATCAACGGTGGCGCTGGCAACGACACCATGGTTGGCGGCACCGGCGATGACTCCTATGTGGTGGATTCCGCCCTCGATGTGATCGTGGAGGCCGCCGGCGAGGGCACCGACAGCGTGTCCAGCACGGTGACATACACCCTCGCCGCCAACGTCGAAAACCTCACCCTCACGGGTACGGCAGCGATCAACGGCACCGGCAACACCCTCAACAACAGCCTCACCGGCAACAGCGCGGCCAACGTGCTCAGCGGACTGGATGGCACCGACACCCTCAACGGGGGCGGCGGCAATGACAGCCTGAGCGGCGGCGCCGGCAACGACCTGTTCGTGTTCAACAGCCCCCTGGCGGCCGACAACGTCGACACGATCAGCGACTTCGCCACCGGCGATCGCCTCCAGCTCGATCGCGCCATCTTCACCAACCTCAGCGCCGGCACCACCCTCACCGCGGCGGAATTCCTCGGCGGAGCGGGCAGCAACGCTGCCACCACCGCCCAGCAGCGCCTGGTGTTCAACACCACCACCGGCGCCCTTCGGTACGACGCCGATGGCAGCGGCGCCACCGCCTCGGTGCTGATCGCCAACCTCACCGCCGGTGCGCCCCTCACCGCGGCCGCCATCAGCCTCGTCGGCACACTGACGCCGCCCCCGCCGCCGTCGAACGTGATCAACGGCACCGCCAACGCCGACACCCTGATCGGCACCGCAGCCAACGACACCATCAACGGCCTCGGCGGCAACGACACCATCAACGGTGGCGCTGGCAACGACACCATGGCCGGCGGCACCGGCGATGACACCTACGTGGTGGATTCCAGCCTCGATGTGATCGTGGAGGCCGCCGGCGAGGGCACCGACAGCGTGTCCAGCACGGTGACCTACACCCTCGCCGCCAACGTTGAAAACCTCACCCTCACGGGTACGGCTGCGATCAATGGCACCGGCAACACCCTCAACAACAGCCTCACCGGCAACAGCGCCAACAACACCCTCAGCGGATCGGACGGCACCGACACGCTCGATGGCGGCCTCGGAAACGACACCCTCACCGGCGGGGTTGGGGCCGATCGCTTCAACTTCACAACCACTCCGAACGCCACCAGCAACCGCGACACCCTCACAGATTTTGTGCAGGGCACGGACCGGATCGGCCTCAGTCGGGCGATCTTCAGCGGTTTCGGGGCCACCGCCACCACGGTGACAACCGCCCAGTTCCTGGAGGCGCGGGGCACGGGCTCAACCGTGACTGCAGCGGCCGGAATCCGCCTGATCTACGACCGCGACAACTCCCAGTTGTTCTACGACCCCACCGGTGGCAGCGCCGTCGACCGGGTGCAGTTCATCAACACGGGCACGCGACTGCAGGCGGGCGATTTCGTGCTCTTCTGATCACGATCCCGCTCAGCGGCCGCGGTTGATCTTCGCCTTGAGCTCCTCGAGCTCTCGGCGAAGATCCTCCATCCCCTGGCGTTCCTCCTGGGCCTCAGCGCGCCAGCTGGCGCGCTCCTCACTCTGGAAACGCAGCAGCGTCTGCAGCATCAACCCACCACCACCCGCAATCATCACCAACGCGGAGGCGCCGCAGGCTGTCGGTGAACAGAAAAACCCCGGCCGCGAACAACGAACCGCCAATCAGAAAGATCAGAAAGTCGTGGGCAGGCTTGGTGGCCATGAGGAAGAGCTAGATGGTAGGCAATATGCCAGCCTCAGGCCCACCTGGCTCCACCTACCCAACCGCAGCGGTCAATCCAGCCAAGTGACATCACGCCCGGCGCGGAAGGCGTTGACGATATAGGAAACATTCGTGGTGCGGGTGGCCACGAAATGCGCGGACTCCCGCAGCAGATCCACCTGGGCAAAGAAGCGGATCATCGCTGCCCGCCGCTGCTCTGCTGGCAGTTGGCGAAAGCTGGCATTGTCATAGCCGGCGGTGAAGGCAGGCCGGAGAAACACACACTCCAGCTCCGGCAAGAGGGAGGCGAGCGCTTGCATGGCCTCCAGATCATCGCCGGCGATGAACAATCGGCGAAAACGCCCCTGCAGGGCCTGAATCGGCCGCACATAGCCCTCCAGACCGGCATACGTGGCCTCCAGAATTTTGTCTCCCCTACGAACAAGAGTGGCCAGATAAGGCTCCGGTAGCGGCGGCAGCTCCCGCTTCACAGCCGCCACCTCCTCACCCACGTCCGGTGTGTAGTGCCACAACAGATGCGACACGCTCGCCCTCAAGATGTCGTAGGGAACAGCCAAGAAGGGGGTAGCAAAGCCGGGGATCGAGGCCGGTGGCGTGAAGAAGAAATACCTGGCCCTGGGCCGCGTGGTGGCCTGCAACAGCGCCGATACCAGCGGCGCCACCCAGGGCAAACGCGACTGTCCGGGCAGCTGGTTGCGGTTGAGCCCAGGCAGCCACCGGCCTGACACCTCCTCGCAGAAGGGCAGGAAATAGTCGCCATAGCCACGGGCAATGGCGATCCCCTGGGGACGGGCCAACGCGACAAATCGAAACCCTATGCCTTTTTGCAGGCACATCGTCAGCGACTTGGTGAGCCCGGAATGATTCGCCCCAAATCCGGCACCAGGGTTGCATGCCCAGGGATAGGCAAAGAAAGGGCGCTTAGCGGCCAGCGCACGCAGGCTGTCGATCGTCAACGAACCAGAAATATCCTGCATGCTGGAACGATCTCCGTCCCCCGACCCTATCAGGCAAGGGAGTGCCTAAGCACTCCCTCCATGCAGCCTGGCTGGGGAAACGATCAGCCCAGCGCCTTCGCCGTAGCCACCACGTTATCGACGGTGAAGCCGAACTTCTCCAGGCAGAGAGGGCCGGGGGCCGAGGCACCAAAGCCATCAATCGACACGGTGGCGCCATCAAAACCGGTGTACTTATGCCAGCCGAAGGAACCGGAGGCTTCCACCACCACACGCTTGCGCACGGCTGCAGGCAGCACCGACTCGCGATAGGCGGCGTCCTGCTCTTCAAACAGCTCCACACAGGGCATCGACACCACCCGCACATTGCGACCTTCCGCCCGCAGCTGGGCGGCGGCCTTCACGCAGAGATCGAGCTCGGTGCCGGTGCCGATCAGGATCAGATCGGGGGTGCCGTTGCTGTCTTCCAGGATGTAGCCACCCTTGGCCACCGCCGCTGCGGTAGAGCCGGGCTGGTTGGCCATCGCCTGGCGACTGAGGGCCAACACGGTGGGGCGCTTGCGGTTGGTGACCGCCACCTGATAGGCACCCATGGTTTCGTTGCCGTCACCGGGGCGAATCACCAGCAGATTGGGGATCGCCCGCAGGTTCGCCAGGGTTTCCACCGGTTGGTGGGTGGGGCCGTCTTCGCCCAGGCCGATCGAGTCGTGGGTGAGCACATAGATCGCCCCCAGCTCGCTCAGGGCCGAGAGGCGCATGGCGCCGATCATGTAGCCGGCGAACACCAGGAACGTGCCGCCGTAGGGGATCAGGCCACTGCCGTGATACGCGATGCCGTTCATCACTGCCGCCATCGCGTGCTCACGCACCCCGAAGTGGAGGTAGCGGTTGGCTTCGCCGCCCTTCTGGAAGCTCGCCTCCCCCTTGATGTCGGTGAGGTTGGAGTGGGTGAGGTCGGCGGAGCCGCCGATCAGCTCGGGCAGCTTCGGACCGAAGGCGTTGAGGGCGTTGTAGGAGTGCTGACGGGTGGCCAGGCCCTTGTCTTCGGGGGTGAACACCGGCAGGGTGGAATCCCAGCCCTCGGGCAGCTCACCGCGCAGCATGCGCTCAAACTCAGCGGCTTCCGCGGGGTACTGGCTGCGGTAGGTACCGAGGGTGGCGGTCCACTCGGCCTCGGCCGCGGCACCGCGCTGGATCGCCTGGCGCCAGTGCTCGTAGGCCTCCTCCGGTACCTCGAATTCGCCGTAGCTCCACTCCAGCGCCTTGCGGGTGAGCTCGGCTTCGTCGGCCCCCAGGGCCGCGCCGTGCACCCCAGCGGTGTTGGCCTTGTTGGGGGAGCCATAGCCGATCGTGGTGGTCACCTTGATCAGGCTGGGGCGATCGGTGACGGCCTTGGCGGCCTCCAGGGCCTTGGCGATGGCAGCCACGTCGGTGTTGCCGTCGCTCACGTGCTGCACGTGCCAGCCGTAGGCCTCGTAGCGCTTAAGAACGTCTTCGGTGAAGGAGACGGCGGTGTTGCCGTCGATGGTGATGTGGTTGTCGTCGTAAAGGGCGATCAGCTTGCCCAGGCCCAGGTGACCGGCGAGGGAGGCGGCTTCGGAGGCCACGCCTTCCTGGTTGCAGCCGTCGCCCATCAGCACGTAGGTGTAATGGTCGACCAGCGTGGCCCCAGGCTTGTTGAACTTCGCGGCCAGGTGGGCTTCGGCGATCGCCAGACCCACGGCGTTGGAGATGCCCTGGCCGAGGGGGCCGGTGGTCACCTCGACACCGGGGGTTTCAAAGGTTTCCGGATGGCCCGGCGTGCGGGAACCCCACTGGCGGAACTGCTTGATGTCGTCGAGGCTGACGCTGTCGTAACCGGTGAGGTGCAGCAGGGCGTAGAGCAGCATGCAGCCGTGGCCGGCCGACAGCACGAAACGATCGCGGTTGAACCACCGGGGGTTCTTGGGGTTGTGCCGCAGCAGCTTGTCCCACAGGGCGAAGGCCATGGGGGCGCAGCCCATCGGCAGGCCTGGGTGGCCGGAGTTGGACTTATTGATCGCGTCGACCGCCAGGAAGCGGATGCTGTTGATGCACAGACTTTCGACCGAGGTGCTGGGGGCGACGACCATGGCGAGACCGGGAGGTGGAACTAGGGGGTAAGGGGGGCTGACTGCGGAGGCGGGGCCGGGGGCCGGCGGGGCCGCCACGCTCAGGTCATGCGGCGGAAGGCAAGGCAGACGTTATGACCGCCGAACCCGAAGGAGTTGGAGAGCACAACCTGAACGGCGTGCTCACGGGCCTGATTGGGAACCACATCCAGATCACAGGCGGGATCAGGGGTGTGGTAGTTGATCGTAGGGGGTACGAGGTTGTGGCCGATCGCCAGAATGGAGGCGACCGCCTCAATGCCACCGCTGCCACCGAGGAGGTGACCGGTCATCGACTTGGTGGAGCTGACCGGGATGCGCCGGGCGTGCTCACCGAGGGCGGCCTTGATGGCGGCCGTCTCGTTGCTGTCGTTGGCCTGGGTGCTGGTGCCGTGGGCATTGACGTAGTCGACGGCTTCCGGCTCCAGGCGGGCATCGGCGAGGGCCAACCGCATCGCCTCGGCGCCACCCACGCCCCCGGGGGAGGGGGCCGTGATGTGGTGGGCATCGCAGGTGGTGCCGTAGCCCACCACCTCCGCCAGGATGCGGGCGCCGCGGGCCTGGGCGTGCTCCAGGGCCTCGAGCACCAGGACACCGGAGCCTTCGCCGATCACAAAGCCGTTGCGCTCAAGATCAAACGGACGGCTGGCGGTGGCCGGATCGTCGTTGCGGAAGGAGAGGGCCTTGGCGCTGGCGAATCCCGCCACCCCGAGGGGGGTGATGGCCGATTCGGCTCCGCCGCAGACCATGGCATCAGCCAGGCCAAGCTGGATGGTGCGGAAGGCATCGCCGATGGCGTTGGAGCCGGCGGCGCAGGCGGTGGCCACGGCACTGCTCGGCCCCCGGGCGCCGAGGGCGATCGCCGCCAGGCCGGTGGCCATGTTGGGGATCATCATCGGCACGCAGAACGGACTGACGCGATCCGGCCCGCGATCGGCCAGCACGTGGGCCTGGGTTTCCATCATCAAAAGACCACCGACCCCGGAGCCGATCGAGACGCCCACCCGGTGGGTGTTGCGATCGTCGATCACCAGGCCGGCGTCGGCCACGGCCTGCTTGGCCGCCACGACTCCGAACTGACAGAAGCGATCCCAGCGCTTGGCCTCCTTCGGCTCGAGGGAGCCGGAAGGATCGAAGCCCTTCACCTCGGCGGCGAAGCGGCAGGCGTGGCGGGACGCATCGAACAAGGTGATGGCGGCGACGCCGTTGCGGCCGCTGCACAAACCCTCCCAGTACTGGGCGACGTCGTTCCCGATCGGTGTGACCGCGCCAAGGCCCGTGACGACGACGCGGCGGAGACCCTCCACCATGGACGCCTCAGGCCTGCTTTTCGTGGATGTACTTGACGGCGTCCCCGACGGTGGCGATGCCCTCGGCGGCCTCATCGGGGATCTCGATGTCGAACGCCTCCTCAAGGGCCATCACGAGCTCAACGGTGTCGAGCGAGTCGGCGCCGAGGTCGTTCTGGAAGTTGGATTCCGGCTTCACCTCTGCGGGTTCCACGCTGAGCTGCTCGGCACAGATCGAGCGGACTTTCTCGAAGATCGCTTCCTGGGACATGGCCGCTGTGAGGGTGGGGCGCATCCTACGGGTCCGCCCCGACACCCCCTGCGCCGCCCCCGCTTCCTATGAACAAGCGTGACGGCCGCTGCCTCGGACGGCCGGGCTCCGGGAGGCCTTGGGTACCTTGACGAAACGCCGGCTCCTGGCGCCGGGTCCGACCGCAGCGTTCTTCCATGTCCCACGCCGTCAAGATCTACGACACCTGCATCGGCTGCACCCAGTGCGTGCGCGCCTGCCCCCTCGACGTCCTGGAGATGGTGCCCTGGGACGGCTGCAAAGCCGGCCAGATCGCCTCGTCCCCCCGCACCGAAGACTGCGTGGGCTGCAAGCGCTGCGAAACAGCCTGCCCCACCGATTTCCTCAGCATCCGCGTGTACCTGGGCGACGAAACCTCCCGCTCGATGGGTCTGGCCTACTGAGCCACTCCGGAGGGTTCCGGGGCTGTTCCACAGGCCGCGATAGCCCATAAGCTCATGGCCCGGCCCTGCCGGGCTTTTTTTGTTTCCGAGCCCACCCCGGGCTTCCTCCTCCCCCAGCACCCCCATGTGCGGCATCGTTGCCCTGATCGGATCCCGCGAGGCCGCACCCCAGCTGCTGGAGGGCCTACGCCAGCTGGAGTACCGCGGCTACGACTCCGCCGGCATCGCCACCGTGGAGGTGGCGGCTGACGCCGCTCCGGGCAGCGCCGGCACCCTCCATTGCCTGCGGGCCGAAGGCAAGCTGGTGAACCTGAGCCAGCGCTTCGAGGAGCGCGGCGCCCCCGGCCACTGCGGCATCGGCCACACCCGCTGGGCCACCCACGGCAAGCCCGAGGAGCGCAACGCCCACCCCCATCTCGATGGCAGCCGCCAGCTGGCGGTGGTGCAGAACGGCATCATCGAGAACCATCGCATCCTGCGGGAGGAGCTGCAGGCGGCGGGCGTCACCTTCCTCTCGGACACCGACACCGAGGTGATCCCCCACCTGGTGGCCGCGCGGCTGGCGGAGCTGGAGGCCGGCGGCGCCCGGCCCGATGCATCCCTGCTGCTGCGGGCCGTGCAAGACGTGCTGCCCCGCCTGCATGGGGCCTACGCCCTGGCGCTGATCTGGGCCAAGGCTCCGGGGGCGCTGGTGGTCGCCCGCCGGCAGGCGCCGTTGTTGATCGGCCTGGGGGAAGGGGAATTCCTCTGCGCCAGCGACACTCCCGCCCTGGCCGGCTTCACGCGCACAATCCTGCCCCTGGAAGACGGCGAGATCGCGCTGCTCACACCCCTGGGCATCGAGCTCTACGACCGCGATGGCGCCCGGGTGCAGCGCACCCCCAGCCTGCTGAGCGGCACCGAACACGTGGCCGATAAGCGCAGCTTCCGCCACTTCATGCTCAAGGAGATCCACGAGCAGCCGGAAACGGCGGCCCTGTGGGTGGCGCGCCATCTGCCGGAGGAGGCCCTGGTGGCCCTGCCCCTCGACGACGCGGTGTACGAGGGGATCGAGCGCATCGAGATCCTGGCCTGCGGCACCAGCCGCCACGCAGCCCAGGTGGGCGCCTACCTGCTGGAGCAGCTGGCGGGCCTCCCCACGACGGTGCACTACGCCAGTGAATTCCGCTACGCCCCGCCGCCCCTGGTGCCCCACACCCTCACCATCGGTGTCACCCAGTCAGGGGAGACGGCCGACACCCTGGCGGCCCTGGCGATGGAGCAGGAACGCCGCCGCAGCCTCGCCGATCCGGCCCAGGCGCCGCGGTTGCTGGGGATCACCAACCGGCCGGAGAGTTCGCTCGGACGCCTGGTGCCCCACATCCTCGACATCGGTGCCGGCATCGAGGTGGGCGTGGCCGCCACCAAAACCTTTCTCGGCCAACTGCTGGCCTTCTACGGCCTCACCCTGGCCTTCGCCGAGCGCCGCGCCGCCGCCGGCCGGCCGGGCGCCCCCAGCCCGGCGCGCCTGCGCCAGCTGGCCGAGGAGCTGCGCCAGCTGCCGGGCCTGCTGCAGCGCCTGGTCGAAGACCACGACGAACGCTGCGCCGAGCTGGCCCACCTGTTCGCCGATACCCAGGATGTGATTTTCCTCGGACGGGGCATCAACTACCCGATCGCCATGGAGGGGGCGCTGAAGCTCAAGGAGATCAGCTACATCCATGCCGAGGGCTACCCGGCGGGAGAGATGAAGCATGGTCCAATCGCCCTGCTCGACGCGCGGGTGCCGGTGGTGTCGATCGCGGTGCCCGGCAGCGTCTTCGACAAGGTGCTCTCCAACGCCCAGGAGGCCAAAGCCCGCGATGCCCGCCTGCTCGGCGTCGCCCCCGCCTGCCCGGACACCGAGCTGTTCGACATGCTGCTGCCCCTGCCGGAGGTGGACGAACTGCTCAGCCCCCTGCTCACCGTGATCCCGATGCAGCTGCTCAGCTATCACATCGCGGCCCACCGCGGTCTCGATGTGGATCAACCCCGCAACCTGGCGAAGAGCGTCACGGTGGAATAGGGGACCTCAGAGATCCAGCAGCCCGGGCGGGGGTGTGAGGCCCAGCCACCCCTCCGCCGGCCGCACCTCCGGCACGATCGCGGGCACGAAGGGGATCAGCAGCCGTCGACCCGGGGGGTCCAGCAGCTCCACCTCCAGCAGGTCGTTGCCGGCATGGATCAGGTCCGTGACGCGGCCAATGGCCTGGTCACCGCCCAAGAGCCGCACCTCCAGCCCCTGGAGATCCAGCCAGTGGAACTGCCCCGGCTCGAGCGACGGACGGTCGGCGGCGTCGACGAGCAGCTCGTGGTTCACCAGTGCCTCGGCAGCGCTCCGGTCGTCCACTCCCTCCAGATCGAGCACGTAGAGATCCTTCCCCGGGAGGGGCCTGCCCCGCAGCAGGCGCACGGGCTGGGCATCTCCCCCCCGCGACCGGAGCCAGCGCCAGCCCGCCTGGGTGAAGCGGTCGGGGAAGTCGCTCAAGGGCAGCAGGCGCAGTTCGCCGCGCAGGCCCTGGGGGGCCACCAGCCGCCCTACCACCAGCAGGTCGGCGGGGGTGGGTGGGGGACCGGAGGAGGAATCGGGGTGCATCGGCCCAGGCTAGGGGTGCCGCTCCCAGGGGATCCCAGGGCCCCAGCGGCGTTCCCCAGCCGGGATAATGGATTTCCATTGACCCTTGCGGCTGCCGCGCGATGGCCACCCCTCCGATCCTGCCCGGCTCCACCGTGGTGGTGCGCGACGCCCGCTCCATCTACAACGGCTATCGCGGCTTTGTGCAGCGCATCAGCGGTTCGATGGCCGCCGTCCTGTTTGAAGGGGGCAACTGGGACAAGCTGGTCACCCTGCCGCTGCGGACCCTGGAGTCGCGCTGATCGTCTCCGGCCCCAGGGTTTGAAGGGCAGCGCGAGCGGCCTGCTGCTCCGCCTCCCGGCGTGCCCCCCCCCAGCCCTCCCCAATGGATCTGTCTGCCACGTTCACCCGACAGTGGAAGCGGCGGGGATCGCCATGGAGGCGGCTGCGTTCTTCGGTGTCATAGCGGGGCAGGCCCAGGCCCCGGCCCTGGCTCCATTCCTGCAGCGCCGATTTCCAGTTGTGGGCGTGGGGATCGGCGAGCAGGGGGGGAAGATCCCGCAACCAATGGGGTTCGAGCCAGGCCAGCACCGCCTCCAGGCCCCCCGCCGCCCCGCCGCCGATGTCGTAGACAGCGCCGATCAGGGCCTCGCAACATTCCGCCAGCACGGTGGCGCGGCCGCTGCCCTCCACCAGGGCCATCGGTCCATGCCGCAACACAGCAGCCAGATCGAGCCGCTCGGCCAGGGCCGCCAGCCAGCGATCACTCACCAGTTGGGCCCGCACGGCCGACCAGCGGCCCACGGGCAGGTCGGGCTCACGGCGGCGCAGAAACTCCGAGGCCGCCAGGCGCAGCACCGCGTCGCCGAGAAACTCGAGCCGCTCGTGATCGCGGCGACGGCCTGCGGAGGTATGGGTGAGGGCCTCATCCAGCGGCGCCAGCCGGGCCGCATCCCAGGGGACGCCGGGCAGCAGGGCACAGCGCTCCAGGAAGACGGTCAGTTGGGTGAGACGCCGGGCCTGCATCGGGCGCGGGACGCGAAGGGGGAAGAGGGGGAAAGCGGGACGTAAGCCGGGTTCTGTTCCCGCCCGGAGCGCCCAGGGGCGACGGGGGGGGTGGTCATCTGTCTGGGACCGCCGTCTCCGACGGCCTCAAGCGGCTCTCTACGGGGGTGGGGCGGGAATTCGGCCAACCCGTGCCCCTCCCTGAATCCGTGGCCTTGCTCCCAGCCGGGGTTTACCGAGCCGGCACCTCTCGATGCCGCTGGTGCGCTCTTACCGCACCCTTGCACCCTTGCCTGTGCGGTGGGCAGAGCCCACGGCCATCGGCGGTGTGTTTCTGTGGCACTGTCCTCACGGTCACCCGCACTGGGCGTTACCCAGCAGGCCTGGCCGTTCGGGAGCCCGGACTTTCCTCAACCGGTAGCCCTGAGCGGACCTGAGCCCGTCCCTGGCGCGGTCGCGACCACCTCGCCCACTTTCCACGTCCAATCTACGGGGCGGCTTGATGGCGGGCCTGGCGGCCAGGACAAGCAAGTCGGCCCAAGGCCGCAGCCAGCAAAAAGCCCCCATCCAGGGGGCAAAAGAACGGCGCTGGCGCCAGGTGGGAAGCGAATCAGGCCCTGGCCTGGGCCCGGCGGCGCAGCCTGCGGGAGAAACCGAAGGCGGCACCGGCGCCCAACAGTGGCAGGGGTGCGGGCACCTCACTGGGCTTCGGATCGAAGGCCAGGTTCTGGAAGGTGGAGGCGAAGTAGAAGTTCCGGCCGTCGCTGGAGAGGTATTCGGTGCCCTGCTTGTCGCCGTTGTTGTTGCCGATGAAGGCGAGCTGAACGCCATCCCCATCCACCAAGGTGTTGCTGGGAGAGGCATCGATCTGGTAGCGGATCCAGATCGAGGCGCCCACGGGAGCGGTCACTTGCACCACGCTGCCTGGGTTGTAGGCGGGTGAGGTATTGGTGAACAGCTGCGCATCCATCGGGATGAAGCTGGCGGCGTTGAAGTTGGTGCCGGGATTGGTTTTCGAGTAGGCGATCGAGGTGATTGTCTGCGGCTGCGCATTGCTGGAGGTTGCCGCGGCCTGCATGAACTTCAACTGGCTGGGATTATCCAGAGAAAGTTGGCGAATAACCTGGGAATCGCTGCTCGGGCTGAAGAGCGTGCAGGGGGTAGGGGCTCCTCCTGGCAAGCAGAGGGCCTTGGCCTCAGGGGCCGCCCAAGAGGCGCCCAAGCCGAGGGCGCTCGAAGCGAGGAGTGCGGCGAGGGTGGCTCTTTTCACGGGGCGTTCGGTGAAACTCAGAGAGGAATTGATCCATGCACTTTCTAGCCGCCCCACACGGCATGCGATTAGTCCCCCAGGGAGGGAAAGGCATGGCTTGGCGAATTATTGCAGCAGTATTCGACTTGCTTCGTTAATTCTTTTTAGATGTGCTTTCATCCCTTCGGAGCAGCAGAATCCAGTGGTGAACAGAATCTCACCAATAAAAAAGCGGCGATGCTTCGCAAGGCATCGCCGCTACCGGCCTCTTCTTTTGCGAGATAGTGACCAAATGAGATCAGGCCTGCGCTGGGGAGCCTCCGTCAGGGAGGGACCACAGCGCCGCGGGGGCCGAGGCGACCTCAGTAGCGAACAATTCGATCGAGGAGGGAGAGTTCTTTATCCCCCGCCTTGCCCAGGCCGGCAAAACCGAAGGCGTAGCAGGCGCTGATCAGACCATCGCGGATCCAGCTCGGCACGCCCTCGAGGATGCGGACCCGGTTGCGCTCGGCGATGCCGGCCTCGATCCTGCGGAGCTGGGGTTCCAGCTGCTCCAGCAGGCGGGTGCGCACCACCGGGAAGCGGTCCCCGAAGCTGCGTTCGCGCATCGAGGGAGCTCCTGGCAGGGCGCTGATGGCCTGGCGCAGCTTCTCCTCCGTGTCCGCATTGCGGACGGACTGAATGGTGCGGGTGATGGACTGCAGGGCGAGGCGCTCCTGGCTGGTGGCACTGCGGGCCACCCCAAGGGCGGCCTGGGTTTGCAGCGGGATCAGCCACAGGTAACCGAGCGCCGCCAGCAGGCAGAGGCGCCGGAACAAGCGCAGCCATTGGGCCAGCGGCGGCAGCTCGCTGTCGAGCTGTAGGGCGATCAGCATCATCAAGGCGCCCACCAGCGGGAAGCTGGCCCCGCCGCGCAGTTGGCCGCAGAGCTCAAATCGCCATTGGGGGTTGGCCAGGGCCAGCGGAAAGATGGCGAAAAGCACGCTAAAAACGAAGACAAGAATCAGGGATATGCCTGACCACAGCAGAATCTTGGCGGCTTCGTGGCGATTGATGCTGGACTCCATTGTGGCCAGACGGGGGTGGGTGGGCGTGTTTTAGTGCCAATCCTGCCTACCTGGGCAGCCGGTCTGGCTTTGTCCTCGTTGGCGGGCAAAGAATCCGCGAGCTGGCATGAAACAATGACTTTGACTCCCCGTTGAGGCAGGGGGCGCTTCGGGGGCTGTAGCTCAGCCGGATAGAGCGGCGGTTTCCTAAACCGCAGGTCGTGGGTTCGAGTCCCGCCAGCCCCGTGACCCCATCCGCAGGGAGCTCCCCCAATGCCCCGGCATGACCGTAGCCAACGCTACCAATGGGGTGCTTCCGATCCGGGCCACCGCCGCTAGCGTGGCGGCAGTCGTCGCCATCCGGATGACCCAGCTTCACGACCTGCGCCTCCGCCTGCTGGTGCAGCAGGAGAGCGAGCGGATCGCCGACAGCCAGCCCGACGAGCTCGATCTCTCCGTGGTTCAGGCCCGCTGCCTCTGCTGGCTCGCCCTGCTGGCCGAAGCCCACGAGGAGCAGGCTACGGACGCGGAACGCCGGGGCGACGTGGAGCAGGCCATGGGCTGGTTTGCCGATTCAATGCGGCTCCGGGATGTGATCCAGGTGGTCAGCTCGATCGAGATCCCCCTGCCGGCGGCGCTGGACGGCCCCGAATCCTCCGATGGCGATCCGCACGACCCCGCCGGCGACTGGGGCCCCCGGGCCGCCTGAGCCCCCTGGCCCGGCCCCGGTCGAGGCCCCGGCCGACCCCCACTCCCCCGCTGCGGCGTCTGGTGCCATGATGGCTGCAAACGACCAAGGGACTGCGGTGCCCGAAGAGCCCTGTCAATGCCCTGATTGCCAGCGTTTCTATCGGGAACACGACCGATTGATCCGCGAGAATCCGAGCCTGCGCCACCAGCAGGAGCTGAACTGGGCTGCGCTGCAGTCGTTCCGCACCCTCGCCGGCCGCGTTCTTGAAGAACTGCAGAAGCAGTACGGCGACGGCGACTCACCGCCTCCCCTGGCCGAGGTCGGTGGGAAGGCCCCCGCCCCGAGCCCGACCTCAGCCCCGGCACCAGCTGCGGAATCGGATGCGATCCAGCAGGCGATGTCTGATCTGGAAAACATCAACGCCCACCTGTTCTCCATCGAGGCGCTCATGGAGCGCATCTTTGACGTGCGGGTGCCCGAGGAGGTGGAGCAGAAGTTCCGGGAGGTGGCCGGCGAGCTCGCTCCGGATCCCCTCAACGCCGATCGGCTCCGTCTCAACCGCCTCCTGCACCAGACCCCCGACCTGCCGGATCGCAGCTGAATCGGGGGCCTCGGGGGCCCTCAGTCGAGCTCGCAGGTGATGGTGACGGGGAACTCCTCGGCCTTCCAGATCCTCTGGGCGTACTCGTGGATAGAGCGGTCGGAGGAGAAGAAGCCGGTGCGAGCTGTGTTGAGCAGCGACATGCGGTTCCAGCCCCGACGGTCGGCCCAGGCCCTGGACACGTCGTCCTGGGCGCGCAGGTAGTCGTGGAAGTCAGCGAGCACGAAGAAGGGGTCGTTGCCGGTTAGGTTCTGGAGCAGCGGCCGGAAGATATCGGTGTCGCCATTGCTGAAGTGCCCCTGCTCGATCAGCCGCAGCACTTCGGGCAACTCGGGGATGGTGTGGATGAGCTCCCAGGGCCGGTAGCCCTCGTGATGCAGGGCAACAATCTCCTCGGTGGTCTTGCCGAACAGGAAGAAGTTTTCGGCACCCACCTGCTCACGGATCTCCACATTGGCCCCATCCAGGGTGCCAATGGTGAGCGCGCCATTCATGGCGAACTTCATGTTGCCCGTGCCGGAGGCCTCCTTGCCCGCGGTGGAAATCTGCTCGGAGAGATCGGCCGCCGGGTACACGCGCTCGCCAAGCTTGACGTTGTAATCCGGCAGGAACACCACCCGCAGCAGCCCCTCCATATCGGGGTCGGCATTCACGGTTTCCGCGATGCCGTTGATGAAGCGGATGATCAGCTTGGCCATCATGTAACCGGGCGCCGCCTTACCGCCGAAGATCACAGTCCGGGGTGCCATGCCCTCGGTGAGGCCGTTCTTGATCCGCAGGTACTGGGCCACCACCTGCAGGGCATTGAGGTGCTGGCGCTTGTACTCATGGATCCGCTTCACCTGGATGTCAAACAACGAGGCGGGATCCACCAGCACGCCGGTGTGGCGATGGATGTAACTGGTGAGGTGGCGCTTGACCGCCAGCTTCATCTCGCCCCAGCGCTCCAGGAAGGCGTTGTCATCGGCGAATTGCTCCAGCTTGCGCAGCTGGTCGAGGTCGCGCACCCAGCCATCGCCAATCGTTTCCCCCAGCAGCTGGGCAAGCTTGGGGTTGGCCAGGGCCACCCAGCGGCGCGGTGTGACGCCATTGGTGACGTTGGTGAACTTCTCCGGCCAGAGGGCGGCAAACTCAGGGAAGAGATCGGTGCGCACCAAGGCGCTGTGCAGCGCCGCCACCCCGTTGACATGGTGGGAGGCCACGGTGGCGAGATGGGCCATGCGAACGGCGCGGGAGCCATCCTCATCGATAATCGATACCTTTCGCAGGATCTGCTCATTGCCCGGGTAGCGAATGCGCACCTGCTGCAGAAAGCGGCGATTGATCTCGTAGATAATCTCCAGGTGGCGTGGCAGCAGGTTGCCAAACAGATCGAGCCCCCACTTCTCCAGCGCCTCCGGCAACAGGGTGCGGTTGGTGTAGGCGAGTGAACGGGTTGTGATGTCCCAGGCCTGCTCCCAATCCAGGTTCTTGTCGTCGAGCAGCAGGCGCATCAGCTCAGCCACCGCAATCGAGGGGTGGGTGTCGTTGAGCTGCACCGCCCAGTGATCCGGGAAATCCTGCACCGGAATACCGCGCAGATCCAGGCTGCGCAGCATGTCTTGCAGCGAGCAGGAAACAAAGAAATGCTGTTGCTTCAGACGCAGCCGCCTACCCTCATCGGTGCCATCATTTGGATAGAGCACTTTCGACAGGGTTTCGCTCCCCACCTTCTCCTCCACGGCGCCGTAGTAATCGCCGATATTGAAGGCGTAGAAGTCGAATGATTCGGTGGCATCGGCCCGCCACAGCCGCAGCCGATCACAGGTATTCACCCGATACCCGAGCACGGGCACGTCATGGGGAACGCCGATGGCATGCTCCGCGGGAATCCAGCGCACCCGGTAGCGGCCGTTGTCATCGCGGTAGCTCTCGGTGCGGCCGCCGAAACCCACGAAACAGGCCTGGTCGGGATGGGGGATCTCCCAGGGCCAACCCGACTTCAGCCATTTGTCGGTGATCTCCACCTGCCAGCCGTCGCGGATCAGCTGATCGAAGATGCCGAATTCATAGCGGATGCCATAGCCGGTGGCTGGGATCTGCAGCGACGCCAGCGATTCCAGGTAGCAGGCCGCCAACCTGCCCAGACCACCGTTGCCCAGCCCCGGCTCCTCCTCCACATCGAGGATCTCGTCGATGTCGTTGATGCCGAAGCGCCGCAGCGCCTCGGCGGCCTCCTCCTGGATCCCGAGCATCAGCAGGTTGTTGTTCAGCTGCGGGCCGATCAGGAACTCAGCCGACAGGTAGGCCACCACCCGGGTGGGGGTGGCATTGATCGCCTCGATTCCCGCCAGGTAGCGGGTCATCAGCCGGTCACGCACCGCATAGCTCAGCGCCATGTACAGGTCGTGGCGGCTGGCGGTGGGGGCGAGCTTGCCGAGGGTATAGAAGAGGTGTTCGGTCATGCCGTCGAACACATCGGCCGCCTGCAGACCGCTGCGGTCCGCATCCGCGTAACAGCCAGGGGTGGGGAGCCGCAGGTTGAGCGGGGGATGGTCGGTCATGGCGGGGGCGCACGGCTCGGGGGAGGGGAACAGCCCTCCGCTGGAACGGTAGCCAGGGATGCGCAGCCGCCCAGACCCGTCCTCAGGGAACGGTCACCACAGCGGAGGGGGCCTAGGTTCGCCCCTACGCGCCCGTGGCCATGTTTCCCCCCCTGCTCCTTGAGATCGGCAACCATTCCGTGGAGGTGGCGGAAGTCCTGATCCAGGTGGGGCGCTTCCTGGTGCTGTTCATCGCCGCCCGCCTGATGGCCGAGCTGATGGTGCGCCTCTCCCTACCCACGATCCTCGGGGAACTGCTGGCCGGGGTGCTGATCGGCGTGAGCGGCTTGCACTTTCTGCTCCCTCCAGAAACCGGTGCCGAGATCAACCACCGCCTGCTGGCCCTGGTGGGCTCCCTCTCCGGCGTCCCCCCCGCCCAGGTGCAGGACCTCTACAACGAGAACTTCTCGGGGCTGCAGCAGGTCTCCCTGCTGGGCCTCTACGCCCTGCTCTTCCTCACCGGGCTGGAGAGCGAGATCGATGAACTGATGGCGGTGGGCCTGCAGGCCACCACCGTGGCGGTGACCGGCGTGGTACTGCCCTTCGCCCTTGGCACCCTCGGCCTCTACTACCTCTTTCACCTGCCGCTGTTCCTGGCGATCTTCGCCGGCGCCGCCATGACCGCCACCAGCATTGGCATCACCGCCAGCGTGTTCGGGGAACTGGGCTACCTCAAGACCCGGGAGGGCCAGATCGTGATCGGCGCCGCGGTGCTCGATGACATCCTCGGCATCGTGATCCTGGCGGTGGTGGTAGCCCTCGCCGGCGGCGATGGCCTCTCCGCCGGGCCGATCCTGCGGCTGCTGGGGGCCGCGGTGGTGTTCGTGGCGGTGGCCCTGTTCCTCAGCCGCACCGCCGCCCCCGCCTTCGACTGGGTCATCGACAACCTGCGGGCGCCCGGCGAGGTACCGGTGGCCGCTTTCGTGGTGCTCAGCCTCTGCTGCTTCGCTGCCCAGGCGATCGGCCTGGAGGCCGCCCTGGGGGCCTTCGCCGCCGGCCTGATCCTCAGCGCCTCCCGCCACACCGAGGCGATCCAGGAAACCGTCAAACCGCTGGTGGCCCTCTTCGCCACCGTCTTTTTCGTGCTGATCGGCACCGGCATGGATCTCTCGGTGCTCAATCCGCTGGATCCGGCCAACCGTGAAGGGCTGGTGGTGGCCCTCTTCCTCTTGGTGGTGGCCATCGTCGGCAAGGTGGCCGCGGGCTGGGGATACCTCAGCAGCCAGCCCACCGACCGCCTGCTGGTGGGGCTCGGGATGCTGCCCCGCGGCGAGGTGGGCCTGATCTTCCTGGGCCTTGGCACCCAGGCCGGCCTTCTGACGCCCTCCCTGGAGGCGGCGATCCTGTTGATGGTGATCGGCACCACCTTCCTGGCGCCCCTGCTGCTCAGACTGCTGCTCTCCAGCCGCGAACGCACCGTTGCCGACCCCACCGCCTGAACCGTCACTCCTGGCGCGCTGGGGTTTCAGCCGGGCCGGCTGGCTCGACAACCGCCGGGGCGAATGGTGGCTCGCCACCCAGGTCGCCCTGATCGCCGCCGTGGTTCTTGTGCCTGCGCTTCCCTCGCCAGGCTCCCTCGGGGTGGCCTGGCCGCTGGCCGCCCGCGTTGGCGGGGGCCTGCTTCTGGCGGCGGGCCTGGCGGAGGCGCTCCTGGCTCTGGTCGGCCTCGGGCCGAGCCTGACGCCCCTGCCGGAGCCGATGGCCGGCGCGCCCTTGATGCGCGAGGGCCTCTACCGGCGCTGCCGCCATCCCCTCTACCAGGCGATCCTGGTGTGCGCGCTGGGGGTGGTCCTGCTGCGGGGCAGCCTGCTGCACCTCACCCTGCTCCTGGCGTTGGCGGGGGTGCTGGGGGGCAAGGCACGGCGGGAAGAGCGCAGCCTGGAGCGCCTCCATCCCGACTACGGGGCCTACCGGGCCGGCACCGCCGCCATCGTGCCTGGGCTCCCCTGGCTCGACTGGCGCGCTTGAGCGCCGCTGTATCAGGCGGGCGGATCGTCGTCGCGGCCAGCCACGCTCCAGAACAGCCCCGCCAGCACCGCGATCAGCCCCAGGCTGGAGGCCCAGCCCGGCCCCAGCACCCAGCTCAGAACGACCTCACACCCCAGGCCCACCGCCAGGGCCAGCGCCACGCCCGCCGCCACGAGCAGCAGCTGCTGGGTGGCCGGCGCCAGGGCTCCGGCGTCCAGGCCACGCTCCATCGGCGTGAGCAGGGCCGTGAGGGGCAGGGCGAGGGCCAGGGCCCACAGGGCGATGCCCGGCAGCAGGGGCATGAGGTCGGCGAGGGAGAGGGGCATCGGCGCGCCGGGCTGGTTCCCTAGCATCCCGCAACCTTCCTGCCGCCACCGGCCCCCGCCGATGTCCCCGCTCCCCGAATCGCCTGCGCCCTGGTGGCGATTCCAGGGGCACGCGGTGCATGGCCTGCGGGCCGCCCCGGAGAACCCCGAGGGCCCGGCCGTGCTGCTGGTCCATGGCTTCGGCGCCTCCACCGACCACTGGCGCCACAACATCCCGGCACTGGCCCGCCGCCATGAGGTGCACGCCATCGACCTCCTGGGCTTCGGACGCAGCGCCAAGCCCGAGGGTCCGGCCTACGGCGGTGCCCTCTGGCGCGACCAGCTGACGACCTACGTGCGCGAGCGCATCGGCCGACCCACCGTGCTGGTGGGCAATTCCCTCGGGGGCTACGCGGCCCTGGCGGCGGGTGCCGCCCTCGGGCCGGAGGCGGCCGGGGTGGTGCTGATCAACGCCGCAGGCCCCTTCCGCGACGAGCAGCAGGCCACGGCCCAGGGCTGGGGGGCGATCGCCCGCCGCACGATCGGGGCGGCGCTGCTGCGCAGTCCGGTGCTGCAGCGGCTTCTGTTCGAAAACCTGCGGCGACCCGCCACTATCCGCCGCACCCTGCGGCAGGTGTATCTCGACCACACCAACGTCGACGAGGCGCTGGTGGAGGCAATCCGCCGACCCTCGCTGGACCCGGGGGCGTTCGGGGTGTTCCGCACCGTCTTCGACATCCCAAGCGGCCAGCCCCTCGATGAGCTGTTCGCCAGCCTGCGGGCCCCGCTGCTGCTCCTGTGGGGCATCCGCGATCCCTGGATCAACGCCGCCGGCCGCCGGGCCAGCTTCCAGCGCCATGCCCCCGCTAACACCCGGGAGGTGGTGCTCGAGGCGGGCCACTGCCCCCACGACGAGGTGCCCGGCCCGGTGAACGCCGCCCTGCTGGAGTGGCTGGCGGCACTGCCGGACGGGGCGGCTAAGGTCGACCCGGAGACCGCACCCGCCCATGCCGCTGGCCCGCGCCCCTGAGCTTCCCGGCTCCTGGCGGTTCACCGATGATCGCGGCGACAGCCTGGTGCTGGCCCCGGAACGGGGCGGCCTGCTCTGTGGCTGGCGCTGCGGCGGTCGGGAGATTCTGTACTTCGACGCCCAGCGTTTTGCCGATCCCACCCTCTCGGTGCGGGGCGGGGTGCCGGTGCTGTTCCCGATCTGCGGCAACCTGCCCGACAACCGCCTGCCGCTGCCCCAGGGCACCTTCCCCCTGCCCCAGCACGGCTTCGCCCGCACGATGCCCTGGGCCCTCGAGGAGCTCGCAGGAGCTGATGGCGTGCGGCTGACGCTGCGCGACGACGCCAGCAGCCACGTTCACTTCCCCTTTCCCTTCCGCCTGGAACTCGAGTACCGGCTGGAGCCCGGCGCCCTGGCGATCACGGCGCGGGTGCATCACGAAGGGGCGGCCGGAGAGCCCGCGATGCCCTTCAGCCTTGGCCTGCATCCCTACCTGGCGGTGAGCGATCCGGCCGCCGTGGCGATCGAAGGGCTGCCTCCCCGCTGCCTCGACCACACCACCCTGCAGCCAGCCGCGACCGATCCCCTGCTCGAGCGCCTCGGGGCGGGCGTGGATCTGCTCTGCCAGGCGGCCGGGCCGGTGCGCCTGCTGGATCCGGCCAGCGGTCGGGCGATCCAGCTGGAAACCACAGCCCCGTTTGATCTGGTGGTGATCTGGACGGAACCGCCCCGGCCGATGGTCTGCCTGGAGCCGTGGAGCGGCCCGCGCGGTGCCCTGATCAGCGGCGATCGCCGGCTCGAGCTGGCGCCCGGTGAGCATCGGGAGCTGCAGGCCCGCTACAGCGTGGAGGCGCTCTAAGCGGGGGCGGCGGGGGCCGCTGTGGGCGCGGCCACCCCGGGGAGTCGGCCGGGCGCGAGTTGCCCGAGCGGATCGAAGCGGTGCTTGAGGGCTTCGATCATCGGCCGGGCTGGCGCATCGATCCAGGCGGGCAGGGCGGCGCCAGGGGGCTGGAGCAGCACGGTGAGCCAGCCCCCCAGCTCCTGACAGCGCCTCCGCAGCTCCTGCACCCGGCTCATCCCCAGGGCGGCGGCCGGGGCCCAGGCGGTGCCCAGGCCGCTGCCAGCTGCCAGATCCACCGGCAGGCCGGCAAGTTCGGGGGCCTCGAGCAGGCCGAAGGCCGCGTCGGGGCGGACCCCCAGCCGCAGCAACCAGCCGGCGGGACCAACGCCGCGGGCGGTGGCCAGCAACGGCGCCAGGGCCTCGGCGGGCAGCGGGCGAAGCGGCAACGCACTGCGCTCGGCGATGGCGGCGGCCTGCTCCTCAAGACTGGCGGCGGCCACGCTGGCCAGGGCGATCAGCAACAACGGCTCCGGGGCCAGGCCGGCCGCCGCAGCCAGCGGAGCGCTCCAGAGGTCGACGCGCTCGGGGGTGAGGCTGGAGCCGAGCAGCCAGCGGGCCAGGGGGGCCAGGGCCTCGGGCGGACCCTGCACCAGCAGGCCCGAGCGGTGGGGAGGCAGCGGCAGGGTGCGCAGGGTGAGCTCGGTGATCAGGCCCAAGGAACCCCAGCTGCCGGTGAGCAGCCGCATCAGGTCGTAGCCGGCCACGTTCTTCACCACCCGGCCGCCGGCCCGGGCCGCCACCCCATCGGCCCGCAGCAGGCGCACGCCGATCAGCTGGTCGCGCACGCCGAGGTAACGCTGGCGGTAGCCGCCGGCCAGGCCGCGGGCCACCAGGCCGCCGACGCTTCCCTCCGCCTCGCCCCAGGGCGGATCCAGGGCCAGCCACTGGCGATGGGGGGCCAGGGCCTCCTGCACCGCCGCCAGGGGAGCCCCCGCCTCCACCGTGAGGGTGAAATCGCCCGGCGTGTGCTCCACGATCCGGTCAAGACGGGCGCAGCTGACCAGGGGGCAGGGTTCACGCACGGGCGGCCCCCAGGCGATCCGGCTGCCCAGCCCCGCCGGCAGCCAGGCGCTTCCCTGCCGGTGCAGTTCCCGCACCAGCTCCGGCAACTCGTGGGCTTCGGGTCGCATCACGGCACGATGGTGCCATGGCGCAGGGGGATCGGCCGATGGCGGAAGGCCTGAAGATCGTCGTGATCGATGACGATCCCACCGGCTCCCAGACCGTGCACAGCTGCCCCCTGCTGCTGCGCTGGGACCCGGACACCCTCGCGGAGGGCCTGGCGCACCCCTCACCCCTGCTGTTCCTGCTGGCCAACACCCGCGCCCTGGCGCCCCCACAGGCGCGGGAGCGGGTGCAGGAGATCTGCCGGGTGCTGCGGCCCGCCCTGGCGGCCCGGGGGGCGCCGTGGCTGGTGGTGAGCCGGGGGGATTCCACCCTGCGCGGCCACTATCCGCTGGAGGTGGAGGCGATCGCCGCAGAGCTCGGGCCGTTCGACGCCACCCTGCTCGTGCCCGCCTTCCTGGAGGGGGGCCGCACCACCGTCGATGGGGTGCATCGGCTGCACGGCCGACCCGTGCACGAGAGCGAGTTCGCCCGCGACCGCCTCTTCGGCTACAGCACCAGCCATCTGCCCGATTGGGTGGCGGAGAAAAGCGACGGCCGCATCCCGGCGGCGGCGGTGCAGCGGATCGATCGGGCGGAGCTGGAGGCGGGGGGAGAGGCGCTGCGGCGGCGGCTGGCGGGGCTAGGCGGCAACGTGACCGTGGCGGTGGATGCGGAACGGCCGGGGCACCTTTCCGCCCTGGGGTCGGCGGTGCGCGAGCTGGGGGACCCGCAGGCCGGGGAGCGTTGGGGCGGGCCGCGGCGCTTCCTGTTCCAGAGCGCGGCCTCGCTGCTCAACGGCCTGGCGGACCTGCCCCCACCGCCGCGGGACGCCGCGGGCCTGGCCGGCCTGCGGCGGCGGGTGGCTGGCGCCGGCGCGCCGGGGCTCGTGCTGGTGGGATCCCATGTGCCCCTGGCCGACGCCCAGCTGGAGCGGCTGCTGGCCGAACCCGGCTGCGGCGGGGTGGAGGTGCCCGTGGGGCGGGTGCAGCGGGTGCTGGAGGGACCCCTTCCGGATCGGCTGCTGGCCTCCCTGGAGGCCGAATGGCTGGAGGCGTTGGAGGGTCGGCTGGCGGCGGGCCTCACCCCCGTGCTCCACACCAGCCGGGGCGAGCAGCGCTGCCGCCACGCAGCGGAGCGGCGAGCCCTGGGGGAAGCCCTCGCTGGGGCCATGGGGCGCCTGGCGGGCCTGCTGGCCCCGCGCCTGGGCTATGTGATCAGCAAGGGGGGAATCACCAGCCAGACGCTGCTGGCGGAAGGCCTGGGCCTGGCGCAGGTGGAGCTGCAGGGCCAGCTGCTGCCGGGGCTGTCGCTGGTCCTGGCGCGGCACGGCGGGGTGCCCGGCGCAGCGGGACTGCCGGTGCTCACGCTGCCGGGCAACCTGGGGGAGGCGGGCACCCTGGTGGAGACGTGGCGACGGATGGACGCAGCATGACCCGGGCGCCACCCGCCGCCACCGGCGCATCAGCCGTCCAGCAGACCCACCAGCGGAGCGAGGACCTCCCGAACCCGGGGGCCATGCAAGGGCAGCTCCAGCAGCACATCCCAGGGGGGCTGGGGCTCAGCCGCATGGGCCTCCCGATCGATCCGGCGCACGAGCAAGGCGATCG
This sequence comes from uncultured Synechococcaceae cyanobacterium, assembly GCA_903907855.1. GTDB lineage: Bacteria > Cyanobacteriota > Cyanobacteriia > PCC-6307 > Cyanobiaceae > Cyanobium. The sequence goes on from CAIVPT010000089.1 coordinate 26,588, forward strand.
GCACCCGCCCCCCCGACTCCCGGCGCAATTCGTCCACTCGGGCACGGCTGGCCCGGGGCTCGGACGCGGCCTCCGCCACCACCAACGCCCAGCCCCCCGCCCCAGGCCGCGCCTCGGGCACCAGACCCAAGGGGGCCAGCAGAAGGGCGAGCCGTGGCCCTTCCCCACGGGCGATAACTCCCACCAGCTGCACGGCGCCGGACGGGACGGAGGGGGCGCTCGGCCGTGGCGGCGCGGCGGCCCGCACCGGCAGCCGGCAGCGGATGGCGGCGGCGCCATCGCTGGCGGCATCCACCTCCAGGCGGCCCCCCATGCCCTCCAGCAACCCCCGGCTGATCGCCAGGGCCAGCCCCCCGCCTGGCTCGCCGGCCGGAGCGGGATTGCGCAGGGTCAGCCGCAGCCTTAGGCGGCGATCGTCGCCGCCCCGCTCCTTCTCTGCGGCGGTCTCCGTAGCGGCGGTCAGGGCGATCTCCCCGGTCCCGCCCGGGCGGATGGCGGCGGAAAGAACCTGCAGCAGCACCTGGCGCAGCCGCCGCCCGTCGCCCACCAGGAGATCCACCGTGCCCGGGGCGATGGTGAAGGTAAGGGCTCGATCCCGCAGCTGGGCCTGGGGGGCCACCAGATCCGAGACCTCCTGCAGCAGCTGTTCCAGCGAAAAGGGCTCCTCCTCCAGCTCCGGGTCAACGCCCGGGAGGAGCGCAGGGTCGATGGAGTCTTCGAGAAGCGTGAGCAGCTCCAGCAACTCGCTGGTGGCCCCCTCGATCGCCCGCAGGTGGCGATGAACCGGCTCGGAACCCGCTTCGGCGAGGGCCAGGAGCGTGGCGCCCTGCACGGAGCTCAGCGGAGCGAGAATTTCCTGGTGGAGATGGGCCAGATAGCTCTGGCGCGCCTCGCTGCTGGCCTCGGACCGCTGCTGGCTCTGGCGCGAGAGCTCCAGGGCCCGCTCCTTCTGCTGCACCTCCCGCAGGAGCCTCTGGCCGGAGCGGCGCTGGGCCGTCACCAGCCCATTGAGGGTGTTCACCAGGGTGGTGATGGCGCTTCCGAGGCTCTGGAGCTCCAGGGCGCTTCCGGGCGGCGCCGTCGCCTGGAAGGAGAGCGTTTCCCCAGGGGAGCGCCGCACCGTATCCGCCAGCTGGGTGGCGGCGTCGGAGACACGGCGAAGGGGCCGCAGGATCCAGCGGGTGAGGCGGGCGCTGACGAGAATCGCCAGGCTGAGGGCGAGCAGGTACAGCAGCAGCGGCAGCCAACCGTGGGGCTGGAGGGCATCCGCCAGGGCCGCCTGGGGGAGCAGCACCAGCACGAGCCAGTCGAGGCCGTAGCGGTCAGCCCAGGGGATCACCTCCAGGTAGGTGCCGGCATGGGTGAGGCGCTGGGGGCGCGCGGGCAGGCGGCCGCCACCGGCCTGGGCGAGCAGCAGCGCACCGGCACTCTTCACCCGCGGATCGGGGCTCTGGTCGAGGCGCAGGCGACGGGGCGGCTGGCCCGCCGGGCCCGGGGCCAGGGTGTGGCCGTCGGAGCTGGCCACCAACAGCCCGTCGCGCTCCACGATCAGCAGCACCCCCGGCCGTTGTCCCCAGATGGCCCGCAGCTTGGTGTTGAGCTGGCTGAGGATCAGATCCACGCCGATGACCCCCCGCAGGCGACCGAGACGGTCCCGCACCGGCTGGTTGTGGGAGATCGAGAGCACGTTGGGTTTGTCGTCCCACTGGTAGATCGAGCTCCAGGTGGGACGGTCCCGCTGCACCGTCTCGCGGTACCAGGCCTCCTCGCGGGCGCTGCCGATGTCCTCGTACACCTGCACCGGCCGGGGTCCGGGGCCGGCGGGGCCCAGGTCGAACACCAGCTGGCGACGGGGCCCGAGCGACCGCTCCATCAGGTTGAGCTGCAGGCTGCCGTGGTCGAGGCGTTCGATGCCGAGATACTCGCCCTGCTCGTTGCCGTAGTTGATGTATCCCACAGGGAACAGCCCCATCTGGCTCTGGAAGGTGCGCCGCAGCTGGGGGAAGTTTTCCGGATCGAGCTGACCGTTCTCGATCGCCTCGCCGTTGAGTTGGTTGATCAGCCGCGGCGCCTCCACCAGGCGATCGAGCTCGCGGCGCACCTTTTCGCTGATCGACTGGCCGAGGGCTCCGGCCAGGGCATCGAGGCTGCGGCGGTTGTTGAGGGTGGAGATCGCGCCGATGCCCAGGGCCAGCAGGGTGAGCTGCAGGCTGGTGGCGAGCACCAGAACGTTCGCCAGACGCAAGGGGCGGGGACTGCGGCGGCGAAGGGCCGTTTTCACCCAGGGTCCGGGTGCGCAGCGGCCGGGAGGGGATCGCCGAGGCTGTCGGCGAGGAGCTGCACCGGATGGCGCACCGGGATCGGGCGGGGCTCCTGCTCCATGTGCTGGCGGATCTGGAGGGTGCAGCCGATGTTGGCGCTGACGGCCAGATCGGCGCCGGTGCCGCTCAGATCCGCGGCCTTGAGGCGGCCCAGCTCGGCGGCCTCCTCGGGCTGCACCAGGTTGTAGATCCCCGCACTGCCGCAGCACACCCCCGCCTCGGTGGCCTCGCGGATCTGCACGTGGGGGATGCGGCGCAGCAGGGCCCGGGGCTGCTCGCGGATGCCCTGGCCGTGCAGCATGTGGCAGGCGTCGTGGTAGGCCAGGCGCAGCGGCCGCTCGGCGGTGGCGGGGGTGCCATCGGCGTGGGGCAGGGGCCGCAGGGCCCGGGCAAAGGATTCGCTGAGCCCCACCCGCTCCAGATACTCCTGGATGTCGGCCACGGAGGCGGCGAAGCGGCGGGCCTCGGGCTCCTGCTCCAGCAGGTGGCTGTAGGCCTTGAGGGTGTGGCCGCAGCCGGAGGCGGCCACCACGATCGCGTCGAGCGGTTCGGGGCCAGCGGGGCGACCCGGGCCCACCACGGCGGCGAAGCTGGCGATCAGGGATCGGGCCAGCTCGCGCGTCTGCTCCTCCTCTCCCTGGTGGTGGGTGACGGCGCCGCAGCAGCCCTGGGCGGGCGGGATCACCACCTCGATGCCGTTGGCGCTGAGCACCCGCAGCGCCGCCTCGTTCACCGCCGGATCAAAGAGGCGCTGCACGCAGCCCAGCACCAGGCCCACCCGCTGGCGCCGCTCCCCCTGGGCGGGCACCACCACAGGCAGGTCGTCGCGGAAGGCCTCCGGCGCCAGCGGAGGCAGCAGCCGCTCCATCGCTTCGATCTGGGGCCCGAACAGGCGGGTGAAGCCGCTGCGGCGGGCCAGGGCCTGCAGGGGGGTGCCGGCGTAGGCGCGCAACGGCTGCAGCAGCGCCCGCAGCCGTTGCGGATAGGGCAGCAGGGCGAACAGCAGGCGACGGAAGGCGCGCTGGGCGGGGCTGCGCAGCTCAGGGGCGTTGAGCTTGGGGCGAGTGGCCTCCAGGAGCGTGTCATAGCGCACGCCGGAGGGGCAGGCGGTGACGCAGGCGAAGCAGCCGAGGCAGGAATCGAAGTGCTTCGCCACGGTGGCGTCGAGCACCAGTTCGCCGGCCTCGATCGCCTTGAGGGTGTGGATGCGGCCCCGGGGCGAATCCATCTCACTGGCCAGCACGCGGTAGCTGGCGCAGGTGGGCAGACAGAAACCGCAGTGCACGCAGGGGTCGGCGGCCTGGATGGCTTGGGCTGGCTGCGGGCTGGTGGCGCTCATGGGGGAGAGTCTGCCTGGGATGGCGGCAACCCGCCGAGCCGGGCTGATCAGATCGACGACTCAGCCAGCAGGGTCAGGAAGAACTGGAACCGGGCTCGGTTGGTGGGAGTGGGGTCGAGTTGGACGCGTCCGGAAAGCAGTGCTGATCGATGGAGGAGAGCAAGGTCTTCGTTTTGGCGTTGAGCGTCGCGAGCCTGGCGTTCTCGCGCCTCAGCTGCTCGGTTTCGCTCTTGATCTGCTCGATCTCGCTCTTGAGCTGCTTCATCCGCAGCTCGTGCTGCATCTTGCGCTGCTCGTAGCCGGGATCGCGACGCCAATTGAGCATCGACAAAAACTGTCGCCACCGAGGCAGCGATGAGAGGAATTCCCCACTGCTGGGGGATTGGGATGGGGCGACCGGCGATGGCGATGTGGTCATAGGAGGAGAACAGGGCAATCAGACCGAGGATGAGGCCGGCGATGGCCTGGAGCACGCCCAGGGGATCAAGGCCTGGCCAGGGGATGGATGTTGAAGGCAATTCTGGCGGAGCCGACGGCTCCTCGCTGCCGGGTGGCGGCCCGGCGGCCGTGGGGGATGGGGGCAAGGGTGTGGGGCGTCGACGGAGAGCGGAGACTCCTCTCCATCAGTTCCACCCTTGGCCCTCGTGCGTCACAGCCCTCCCTGATCAAGATGGGGACGGAAGACTTGCCGCCACATCCGAGAGCCGCACCACCAAGGTGTTGGCATCCAGGGGCGAGGGCTCAAAGCCCAGATGAAGGTAGAACTCTCGGGCGTAGGCAGAGGCGGCGTGGACCACAATCCCGCCCACGCCGATCTGTTGGCTGGCCTGAAGCACCCGCTCAAAGGCATCAGCCAGCAGCGCACGGCCAACGCCCTGGCCCTGAACGGTGCGGCACACAGCCAGACGAGCCAGCACGATCACCGGGATCGGATCGGGCATGTTGCGCCGAAAGCGGCCGGGGGTGGAGGCCACCCCAAAGGTGCGTGTTGCCCCGCTCCGCTGATGGCTCAGGGAACGGCGCTGGAGCCAGTGGTTGAGGCTGACGTCGCCGCAATCAAAGTCGCCGTTGGCATGGTGAGCGGCGAGGGACTGGGAGAGGCCATGGTGCTCTGGAGGCGCGAGCTGGGATTGGGGGGGGCATCGAGCAGGCGGCGAAACGCCTCGTACGGCTCGGAAGCCACGCTGCACCAGACCTGTTCCACCAGCAGCTCCTGGGCCGCAACACGGGCGGCCTGCAGCACGAAGTCGGTGCGGGTGAGACCGGAGGCGCTGACGGCGCGATCGATCAAGTCCTGATCTTCAGGAGAAACCCGCAGGTTCCAGCTCTGACGGGGGGGTAGTCATGGCAGGAGACCGGATCCACTCCAACCTCAGCCACCTTGGCAGACAGTGTCTACCTGCTCCACATTGACGACAGAGCCAGCAACGTCAAGGGAGAACTGGGGACTCCTGAAAAAGCGACGAGCCAACCACGGACGATTGCATGCCGAAATCACAGGGTAGGTGGCTCATCACCACGGTCATCCACAAAGCAGCAATTCAGCTGATTCAAGCCCGAAGATCTCCTTGAGCGCCATCCAGAGGCTCACCCGACCATGTCCAGCATTAGACCAGAACAGAATAGTGACAAAAAAGAGGCGGAGGAGCCTCGGAATCTTGTCGGCGCACATCACCAAAAACGCCATTGAGGTCGTCGTCTCGGCTCCCTTCGCCAGACGAGCCATCATCAACGGAAAGAATACTTCCGTTTCCCTGAACCAATGCAGCCTTCCACTTCATTTCGTCTGCGCAGGTCGGCACGGAGTTGCTTCTTATGAGCGGCACTAACCTCTGGATCTCGCGGCGGCCTGCCCAGCCGCTTGCCGGATAGGCGGATGTTGTTCCTCGTGCAGAAGTGTCGATTGGTAGCGTTGATGTAAATGCAGTCGGCGCAGATTCGCCCTGGATAGCACCCATGCTCTAGCTTATACTTCTTTGCTTGCGCGATCAGATCCTCGGATTCATTGTAGGGGTCCCAGCTGATCCTGTGCAGAAACAAACCCATTGCGCACGGACACACTAATCTTGGCCCCAAACTCCACAGCAGCTCTCGCCTTGCCACGAACGGTGGGACGAATGTGCTTCTGAACCAAGTTGAGGATCCGATTGGGCATGCTGCGCGTCTTGGCGTACATCAGAATGCTCTGTTGGCGGTGCAGCTCGCTGATCACGAGAAGTTTGTGCCACCAATGGATCTTCAGCGCCGAAAGGCCTGCACCAGGGCCGCGTCCCTTTGCGTGGTGTAAATCCGGAGGCCCGACTGCCCTGATCAGAGAGTGAACAGGGTGGAATGACGAGCTGTCATTCCCGAGGTGAGGAGTCGCCTCGTTTATTCACCTTGCATGGTGAGGGATGACCTGTCAAGGGATTCGTCCCAGAGCGATCTGGTGGAGGCTGTCAGCCGACATCGAAAACTGAGGTGGGTGCCTTTTACTGGACAGTTTCAGCCCCTGACATCGTTAACCTCGGGCGAGAGGAACATGGTTCGATATCAGTATAGACCTCATGGGGAGTTCTGCCTCCCAGCCATCGCTATAGGCGCGTAGATAGACCTCCTCGTACTTGACCATGTCAAGGCTATTGTCGCGCTTCCAGCTAAGCACGTGCGAGATGAGAGGATCCACGATCACCACCAGAATAAAAAACCCTTTGATAGCGGAAAGTAGACACTACAAGTAGCCCACACCTGCTCAACAGAGCATAAAGTTTCACACGCGCTCAAGGCTGATCGAGATCCCATCATTAGCCTGGTTGGCTACCATCCGGCAACTCCCTCAGCGAGAATCTTCCAAGTACAGAACATCGATCCTGGCCATAATCTGCAGCGTCGACCTCCGCACCGGTGTGTAGTGGGTACTACAGAGTGCCTCGAAGGAGACTCAGCAGCGCACATTGGCGGCTGACGCTGAGCTAGGGGAGGTCGTGACGACCGGCTTGCGAAGGCCACGAGCATCAGACCCGATCTGCTGGAACAGCTCCATATCCTTGGCCTTCCCGTCAGCATTATTCTTGACCATGATACTCCTGGTGAACAGCTTTCTGGCACCATCAAGGAGCTACCGGGCTTCCACTGGCTCAGCTGGATCGCCTTGCAGCCACTGATCGCCTCCATTGCGACTCTGGCCTTGAACTTGGGACTGTGGGTGCGTCGCTTACTCATCGGTAGGAGCCCCGGTACAGGGGTGGACCCAGGCCAGCTCAGATGTGTGGGGGTTCGCGCAGGTGAGCAGCCTGGCCAGGCTGGTGGCTTTTCTGCCCCGCCGGCTTGACTACTCAGAATCCCTGCGGTGTTGATGGGAAGTCCCGCCATGAGTTACCACAGCGATCAGGCCCACGCTGAGGACCCAGATGAAATATTGGCCGAACACGACCGGACTGAACTGCACAAATAGAAGCAGAACCATCACAGCCGCCGTCCAGAAGCCGAGCCGCTCCTTGGCCTGGGCCAGCAGGGTGAACAGCAACAGGGCCAGCAACAGCACCCTGCTGCCATCGGCGCTAGCAAGGAGCAGCGGACTGCCGGTCGCGACCCCGTGATCAGCTGCTTCGCGGCTCAGGGAGAACACCATGCTGAGCAGGAAGCCATCGGCCGCCTGAAACAGGAATGGCATCGAGAGGAGTGCCGGCAGGCCCAGGGCCAGAAGGCTGTAGCGCAGCAGGCTGCCCATAGGCCGCCGTTCGGTCGGGGCGGCGCTGGCGCTGAGTCGGGCCAGCTCGATCAGGAAACAGGGCAGCAGCAGAATGCCCAGGTGTTTAAGACTCAGCGACAGGCCGAACAGCAGGGCTGAGACAACAGGCCGACGGCGGAGCAGCAGACCTGCAAGAAGCAGGGGCAGGATCGCCGCAAAATCGAGCTGCTGCACCTCGATGATGTATGCACTCCAGCGGCCGAGCAGCACCAGCGTGAGCGCCACCAGGCCAGCGACGGGCCTGCTATGCCGGCGATAGACCACCAGAATCAGCAGACCAAGGGCAAGGTGGCAAGCGAGGGTGATCAGCCGCCACACCGGCAGAAACTGGGGGAAGCTCTCGAAGCCGAGACGATCGAGAAACGCCACCAGCAGATAACTCAGGGGCAGATAGGTGGGGTAGTTCTGGTTCTCCCGCAATGACTGGCCAACGATGCGCGCGTAGGGGCTATGGCCCTGCGCCACCCGTTGGCCCTCTTCCCACACGTTGTAGAGATCGCCACCCACCAGCGCATCGGGGCCAGCGACACTCCAGAGCCAATGGGTGGCCGCAGCGGCAAGAAAAACTGCCAAAACCAGGCCCAGGCCGATCGCGCGCAAGCTGGGCCGCATCAAGGGGCCGCGGGACCTGACTGAGCCAACCGGCTCACCCCCCGAAATGGCGCACCACCGCTTCGGCGAAGCCGCTGCAGCTCACCGGCTCCACCGGCGGCTCCATCAGGCGGGCCAGGTCGTAGGTGACCTCCTGGTTGGCGATGGCGGCGCTGAGGCCGGCGGTGATCAGGTCGGCGGCTTCCTGCCAGCCCATGTACTCGAGCATCATCACGCCGCTGAGGATCACCGAGCCGGGGTTGATGCGATCGAGGCCGGCGTGCTTCGGGGCGGTGCCGTGGGTGGCCTCGAAGATGGCGGCGCTGTCGCCGATGTTGGCGCCGGGGGCCATGCCAAGGCCGCCCACGACGGCGGCGGCGGCATCGGAGATGTAATCGCCGTTGAGGTTGAGGGTGGCGAGGATCGAATAATCGGCCGGGCGGGTCTGAACCTGCTGGAAGATGCTGTCGGCGATGCGGTCATCGACCATCACCATCTGCTTCCACTGGCCGTTGCCGTGGCTGGCACCGATCGCATCGAGCACCTCGCGCACCTCGTTGCACACCGCCGCCTGCTTTTCTGGGGTGAGGCTGTCGTAGCCGGGGTCGATCTGGCGGGCGTTGGCCTCAATGCTCAGGGCCGGATCGCGATCGAGGTTGTCGAGGATCCAGCTCTCACGCTCGGTGACGCACACATCGCGGAATTCGCTGGTGGCGAGCTCATAGCCCCAGTCGCGGAAGGCGCCTTCGGTGAACTTCATGATGTTGCCCTTGTGCACCAGCGTCACGTGGCGCTTGGCCCCCTCGAGGCGCAGGGCGTGCTGGATCGCCTTGCGGATATGTCGCTGGCTGCCGTGCTTGCTCACCGGCTTGATGCCGATGCCCGAGCCGGCCGGGATCTGGCGGTTGCCGAGCTTGCCGTTGGCCGGGATCACCGTTTCGTTGAGGTGGCGGATCAGCTCCAGGCACACCGGATCGTTGGCCTCCCACTCGATGCCCATATAAATATCTTCGGTGTTCTCGCGATACACGATCACATCAAGATCCTGCGGCCGCTTGTGGGGGCTGGGGGTGCCTTCGTAGTAGCGGCAGGGGCGCACGCAGCAGTACAGATCGAAGATCTGGCGCAGGGCCACATTCAGGGAGCGGATGCCGCCACCCACCGGGGTGGTGAGGGGCCCCTTGATCGCCACGCCGTACTCGCGGATCGCCGTGAGGGTGTCCTCCGGCAGGTATTGATAGGTGCCGTAGAGCTCGCAGGCCTCATCGCCGGCGAACACCTTGAACCACTCGATGCGCCGCTCGCCCCCGTAGGCCTTCGCCACCGCCGCATCGAGCACCCGCTGGGTGGCGGGCCAGATGTCGACGCCGGTGCCATCGCCGCGGATGAAGGGGATGATCGGGTCGTTGGGCACCACCGGCTGGCCGCCCTCGAAGCGGATCGGGGTCCCTTGGCTGGGGGCGGTGAGCTTCTCGTAGGTGGCCATGGAATCGGGGGCGGCCCTGGGGCATCGGGCTTGCGTGGGGCGAAGGCTAGGCCTGCGGCGGGTCTCGGAAGGTTTGCCGGGATCAGCGGCCAGGCCCCTCGATGTGCTGGGGTCGGGCGGGTCTGTGCTGGGGTCGGGCGGGGTTCGCTGGCATCCGCCCACCTTGGCTTGCCGCCTCCGATTCCATCAGCAGGATGGGGGCATGAACGCCGCCGACCAGGCCCACAGCGTTGAGCTGGCCCAGGCCATCGCCACGGCCGTGACGTTGTTCCGCGGGCGCTTCCCCGCCTCCCGCGCCAACCTCACCCCCTGGCGCGACGATCCGCTCACCCGCGCCTTCGACGAGCGCGAGTTGCTGGATCTCTCCTTCCACTTCCCGGGCTGGAGCCCCCGCCTGCAGTGCCGCTCCCTGCTCGTGCAGCTGCGGCTGGAGCGGCCCCCGGTCGGCGCAGGAGCTGGGGGCGGCCCGCCCCGGTTGCTGGGGGTGCTGATCCGCGGCCTCACCTACGAATCGGCCTCGGAGCGCTGGCGGCTGGCCACCGTGGGCGACTGGCAACCCTCCGGCAGCCACCTGCCGCATCCGGAGGTGGCCGAGCAGCTGCAGGGGTTCTGCCGCGAGCTGTTCGCCCTCTTCCGCGGCGAGGCACGCCCGCCGCTGGATCCTCCGGCCAACGGAGAGGAGCGGGCTGCGTAACCCTTCGCAACCTTGACGGCACAGGCGGGAAGGGGGCCCTTACCTTGATCCCTCAGCCCGTGCCCACCCCAGGACCGATGCCCGTCGCTCTCGCCTCCCAGCTGCGTGAGGGAACCAAGAAGGCCCACACCATGGCCGAGAACACCGGTTTCGTGAGCTGCTTCCTCAAGGGGGTGGTCGACAAGGTGAGTTACCGCACCTTGGTGGCCGACCTCTGGCACGTCTACAGCGCCATGGAAGAGGAGATCGGCCGCCTGGCCGACCACCCGGTGGTGGGGCCGATCGCCTTCCCCGAGCTCAACCGGCGTGAATCCCTGGAGCAGGATCTGGCCTTCTACTTCGGGGCCGACTGGCGCGCCCAGGCCAGCGCCACCCCCGGCGCCCGCGACTACGTCGCACGCATCCGCCAGGTGGCCCAGGAGGCCCCCGAGCTGCTGGTGGGCCACCACTACACCCGCTACATCGGCGACCTCTCCGGCGGCCAGATCCTCAAGAACATCGCCCAGAAGGCGATGAACCTGGGCGAGCACGACGGCCTGCGCTTCTACGAGTTCGACACCATCCCCGACGAAAAGGGCTTCAAGACCAACTACCGCGCCACCCTCGACGCCCTGCCGATCGACCAGGCCACCGCCGACCGGATCGTGGAGGAGGCCAACCAGGCCTTCCACTGCAACATGAAGATGTTCCAGGAGCTGGAGGGCAACCTGGTGGCCGCCATCGGCAAGGTGCTCTTCGGCTTCCTCACCCGCCGCCAGCGCACCGGCAGCACCGAAACCGTCGCCGCCTGAGCCCCTGAGTTCCCCAGGCCTCAGCCCCGTTCGCTTCCTGGTGCCGGGCACCAGCGGCCGCTTCCGCTGCGGCGGATTGCTGGTGGAGCTGCAGACCGCACGGCTGGTGGGCCAGCTTCGCTCCAGCGAGGTGGTGACCTACCGCCAGCGGGAGCCGGGCACCCCCTTTCTGGCCGATCTGCTGCGGCGCGAGCCCGCCCCGGGCGAGGCCCTCTGGGTGGTGAGCTGGGGCTTCGATGTGCCGCCGCTGCTGCGCCGCCTGCGGGGTCGGCCGGTGGCCTATCACGCCCACAGCAGCGGCTACGGCTTCGACCTGCCCGCCGGCGTGCCCGTGCTGGCGGTGAGCCGCAACACCCTCGGCTACTGGGGGGATCGGGCCCCCCGCAACCCCCTGTTCCTCGTACCCAATGCCCTGGAGCCGATGTGGCTGGAGCGGGGCGATCGCGGTGCGGGCGTCACAGCCGCCGGCCCACGCCGGCCGATCGATGTGCTCGTGCAGAAGCGCAAGAGCAGCCGCTACGTGCTCGAGCGCCTCGTGCCGGAGCTGCGCCGCGCCGGCCTGCGGGTGGAGGTGCAGAGCGGCTGGGTCGACGACCTGGTGGACCTGTTCAACAGCGCCACGGTGGTGCTCTACGACTCGGCCGACTACTGGCGGGGCCGGGGCGTGAGCGAGGGCTTCGGGCTGCCGCCCCTGGAGGCCCTGGCCTGCGGCTGTGTGGTGTTCAGCAGCCTCAACCACGCCCTGGCCGACAGCCTCGATCCCGGCCTGGTGGGCCACCAGATCGGTTGCGGCACCCTGGCGGGCGACGTGCAACGGATCCGCGCCGCCGTGGCCGATCCCGGCGCCTGGCGCGCTCCGCCGGAGCGGCTCACCCCCTTGCTGGAGGCCTGCGCGGAGCCGGTGCTGCAGGAGCGCTGGCGCGGGGCCCTGCAGGCGATCGACGACCACTGGCGCCAGCGGCGCAGCGGCGAACCGGCGCTGCGCAGCGCCCCGTTGTGGTGGCTGCGCACCGCCCCGCTGCGGGGGCGGCTCAGGCGCTGTCTGGCCCGGGGATGAAGCGGCGGCGGTTTCCCATAGCGTGAGCCCATGGGTGCACGACCAGCCGTACTCCGACCCCTCTCCTGGATCCTTCCCCGGAGCCGCACCGCGCGCCAGCTGCGGGCACTCCTGGCCCATCTGCCGCCCGAGCGGATCCAGCAGCTGCGGCGCGTGGTGGCCTTCTCCTTGATACCGGGCATCATCGATCTGGCCTCGGTGGCCGTGATCGCCCGGCTGATGGGTTCGCTGGTGGGCTCCGATCTGGAGGATCGCCTGCCGGGCGTGAAGGTGTTCGGCGGCAACGCGGCCGACCAGAGCCTCTGGCTGATTCTGATTTTCGTGATCCTTTCCTGGATCGCTTCTTTTGGTAAGTTTGGCCTGCAATTTCTGCAGCAGCGGCTGACGGCCCGGATCTGGATTGATCTCTCCAACATGATCCATGCGCGCGTTTTGGCGCAGGGCTACGAATACCACCTCTCGAAGAGCACCGCCAAGCTCTCCACGATGGTGCTCAGCCACATCAAGAAAACATCCAACTCGGTGGTGAATCCGCTGCTGAAGATGGTGGGCAGCATCTTCTCGATCGCCCTGCTCTCAATCGGCATTCTCGTGATCGGCCGCTGGTCAGCGGTGCTTCTGATCGCGGCGTTGGTTGGCTCCTATCTGGTGATCTCCCAGTTGATCACCCCCTATTTGCGCCATGCCTCCAAGCAGAAGATGCGCTTGGAGTCACGCACCACCCATATTCTGCTGGAATCGCTCGGATCCATCCGCGACATCAAGCTCACCGGCTCGGAGGATCACTTCCGGCAGGCCTTCGTACGCACCGGCGAGAAGGCCAAAAGCCTCGCCTGGACCACCGAGCTGTTGCCCACCATCCCCCGGCTGCTGATCGAACCGCTCGGCATCACCCTGATCTTTGCGGTCGGCGCCGTACCGGCCCTGCTCAGCGGCGATCGCTCCGACATCCGCTCGATCCTTCCCTTCCTCGCCTCGCTGGCGGTGGCCGCCCTGCGGCTCACACCCCCCCTGCAGGAGTTCTTCGCCTCGATGAACCAGCTGCGCGGCGGCCTGCCGGTGATCGAGAACACCCTCGAATACCTGCGGCTCCCCCCCGGTGGCCCGGCGCTCGGCGACCCCGGCGTGCCCAGCCCCCAGGGGGTGTTTCCCAAGCGCACGATCGGCCTGCAGGACGTTTGGTATGCCTACCCCGGCGCCAGCGACTGGGTGCTGCAGGGCATCGACCTGACGATCCCGGTGGGATCGCGCGTGGCCTTCGTGGGCACCACCGGCAGCGGCAAGACCACCACCGCCCAGATCCTGTTGTCCCTGCTCGAACCGGGCAAGGGCGCCCTCACCCTCGATGGCATCGCCGTTTCAGAGCAGGATGTGCCGGCCTGGCAGGCCTGTTGCTCCCAGGTGCCCCAGTTCATCAACCTGCTCGATGCCAGCGTTCTCGAGAACGTGGCCTTTGGCAAATATGAACACGAGATAGACCAGGATGCGGTCTGGAACGCCCTGGAGGCGGCCCAGTTGGCGGAATTTGTGGGCGAGCTGCCCTACGGCCTGCACACCCCGATCGGTGAGAACGGCCTGCAGCTCTCCGGCGGCCAGCGCCAGCGGCTGGCGTTGGCGCGTTCCTTCTACCGCGGCTCGGAGTTTCTGGTGCTGGATGAGGCCACCAGTGCCCTCGACAATCGCACCGAAAACGAAATCATCCAATCCCTGGAAGTCATCGGTCGACGCTGTACCACGGTGGTGATCGCCCACCGCCTGTCTACGGTGATGCGCTGTGATCGCATCTATGAATTCGAGCGGGGTCGCATCAAGGCCTGGGGAAGCTTTGAAGAGCTGCAGCAACGCTCCGAAAGCTTCCGTGATCTCGCCTCGCTCGAGCGGCGCCTGGTGGGGTGAACGGCTAGCCGCCGGTGGCTTGAAGGGCGCTCTGTAGACTCGCACTCACGTTTTCCTCCGATCCACATGGAAGCCGCCGGCTCCGCCTTCACGCTGATCGCCGGCCCCTGCGTGATCGAAAACGAGGAGCTGGTCTTCACGATTGCTGAGCAGGTGCAGGCCATCTGCCAACGTCTTGGCATCGATTACATCTTCAAGGCCAGCTTCGACAAGGCCAACCGCAGTTCCGGCCGCTCCTACCGCGGGCCGGGGGTGGCCGAAGGCTTAGCGGTGCTGGCGGAGGTGAAGCGCCGCTTCGGCCTGCGCGTGCTCACGGACATCCACGAAAGCCAGCAGGCGGCCCCGGTGGCCGAAGTGGTGGATGTGCTGCAGATCCCCGCCTTTCTCTGCCGCCAGAGCGATCTGCTGCTGGCCGCGGCCGAAGCCACCCGCGGCACCGACAAGGCGATCAACGTCAAGAAAGGGCAGTTCCTCGCCCCCTGGGACATGGCCCAGGTGGTGAGCAAATTGCGCGATGCCGGAGCCGGCCAGGTGCTGCTCACCGAGCGGGGCAACAGCTTCGGCTACAACACGTTGGTGGTGGATTACCGCAGCCTGCCCCAGCTCCACGACCTGGGCTGTCCGGTGATCTTCGACGCCACCCACTCGGTGCAGCAGCCCGGCGGCAGGGGCACATCCAGCGGCGGGCAGCGGGAATTCGTCGCCCCCCTGGCCCGGGCCGCGGTGGCCGTGGGCGTCGACGGCCTGTTCCTGGAGGTGCATCCCGATCCGGAGAACGCCCTCAGCGACGGTCCCAACATGGTGCCGCTGCATCGCCTGGAGGCCCTGCTCACCCAGCTGATGGCGATCCGCGCTCCCCTCGCCGCGGGCGCCGCGGTGAGCACCCTCTGAGCCTGCCGGTGCCCCATGGCCTTCTGACACGCTGGCGCCATGCCTCGGCCCGCTGGCGCTGCCGAGCCCGGCTGCGGTCGCTGCGGCTGCTGGTGCTCGATGTCGATGGGGTGCTCACCGACGGCGGCCTCTGGACCACAGAATCGGGCGAGGTGATCAAGCGCTTCGACGTGCGCGATGGCCTGGGCATCCGCCTGCTGCAGCAGGCGGGCCTTGAGGTGGCCTGGCTGAGCGGGGGCAAGAGCGGCGCCACCGAGCAGCGGGCCCGCTACCTCGGCATCCGCCATGTGCTCACCGGGGTCGGCGACAAACCCGCCGCCCTGGCCACCCTGCAGGGCCAGTTGGGGGTGAGCGCCGCCGAGAGCGCCTTCGTGGGCGATGACCTCAACGATCTGGCGGTGCGCCCGGCGATCGGGCTGCTGCTCTGCCCCGCCGATGCCGTGGCCCCGCTGCGGCGCCGCGCCGATTGGGTGCTCGACCGCAACGGCGGCGATGGTGCCGTACGCCGCCTGGCGGAGGAAATCCTGCGGGCCCGGGGTGAGTGGGCCGCCCTCGCTGGCCAGGGCTGGCGTGACCGCAATGGCTGAGCGCTCCCCGGGGCTGCGCGAGCAGCTGCGTCGCCGGCTGCAGCGGTCCCTGCGGGCCGGTCGCCTCGGCCCCCTCGGCCAGCTGGAGCGGCTCGATCGCGACCAGTGGCAGGCCCTGGCCGCCTACCGGGGTCTCGTCCACCAGGCCTTCGCCACCCGTCCCCTGGCGCCCCAGGTCTGCGCCGACCTCTGGGATCGGGGGGCGTTCCGCTCCTCCGCCGACCGCAAGGCGTTCTTCAGCCCGGCCCAACGGGAGCTGGAGAACTCCTCCCACCACTACGGCCACGACGTACAACTCAAGCGCCAGGCCGGCCTGCCCCTGATCGGCCCGCCCCTGCCCTGGCTGCTGGAGCACGGCCTCAAGGTGAGTCGCACCGCCACCTTCGAAAGCCCCCGCCCCTGGACCCGCGGCTACCTCTGCATGGGCCCGCTGCGGGCCGCCTGGCTGCGGGATCGCTTCGGGCTGCCGGCCGAGGCGATCGGCCCCTGGATCGCCTACGCCCGGCCGGTGCTCACCGCCGAGGAGATCCAGCAGCTGCGCCAGCGCCTTGGCCCCACCCTGCTGGTGGTCCTGGCCCACAGCTGGGACCAGGTGGAGCGCCGCATGGACCATCAGGCCTGCCTGGAGACCGTGGCGGCCACCGCCAGAGCCGGCGGCTACCGCTCGGTGATCTGGCTGCGGCACTGGAAGGATCCCCAGATCGACGGGCTGCCCCCGGAGTGGATCGTGGCCTGCAACGGCCACCGCTCCAACCCCTGGTTCCTCGACGCCATGCGAACCCTGATCGAGCTCAGCGACGGACTGGCCAGCAACGCCTTCGGCACCCACCTGGGCTACGGCGTCGCCCTCGGGCTGCAGCTGCACTGGATCCCCGTGGAGGCCGAGCAGGATCTCTCCGCCCTGGCGGGCACCAAGGCCCAGGAGGAGGCCGCCGAGTGGGCCGAGCGCCAACGGCTCAGCGCCGCCCTGCGCGACGCCCTGGCGCTGGGTGCCCCTGCCGCCGGCGAGGCCGTGCGGACCCTGCTGGATCCCTACTGGGGGTTTGGGCGGGTGCGGCAGGGGGAGGCCCTGCGGACCCTGCTGCAGGCATCCAGGGCCCCGGGCTCCTGAGGTCGGCGATGCTGCCCTTCCCCCAGAGCGCCCCCTTCCGGATCGACCAGGTAACGGCGGCGCCCCTGGGAATGGCGGCCCTGAGCCTGGCCCTGGTGGCAACCGCAGCGGGGATGACGGCGGCCGACCAGACCGGACGGCGGCAGCTGTGGCGGGCCGGAGCCGTGCTGCTGCCCGCCCTGGTGACGGTGCTGTTTGGCCTGGCCTCCTGGGGCACCAGCGATGTCACCAAACTGAGCCACTACCTGTCCTTCGACACCAGTCGCGTGCGGGGCGAAGCCTTCTGGGAGCTGGCGGCTCCCCTGATCGTGCGGCTGCCCTATCGCATGGCCCTGGTGCATGGGCTGGTGGCGGCCGGCTATGCCAGCGCACCCATCCTGTTGGCGCGCCTGTGGGGGGCACGGGCCTGGGCCGGCTGGTGGGCCCTGCTGGTGGTCTTCAGCCCGCTGTTGCGCAACTTCCTGCAGAACGGGGTCAGCCGTCAGGCGTTGATGACCCTGCTGCTCCTGCCATTGCTGCTCTGGGCAGGGCGGCTGGCGACCGTGGGCCGGTGGGTCCTCGCCGCGGCCACCCTGGCGGCGGCCACGGTGCACACCAGCTTCGCGGGCACGGCGCTGTTGGCCCTGGCGTCGCGTGTGTTGGCACCGGCGGGCCTGGCGCCACGGGGGCCTGGTGGACGGCACCGGCGGCGGCTGGCCGGGGCGCTGCTGGCCGGGGCCCTGGTGGGCCTGCTGGCGGTGGCGGCGCCGATGGTGTGGGAAAAGCTGCGCAGTTACACCCAACAGGAAAGTTTCTTCAACGGCTACGCCCTGGCGCTGCCTGTGGTGCGCCTGCAGCTGGCGATGGCGGTGGGGGCGGCTCTGGTGTGCTGGCGCCGTCGTCTGGGGTGGCGCCAGCTGCTCGCCTGCGGCCACTCCCGCCAGCTCGCCGGCTTCGCGCTGCTGTTCGGGCTGATCCAGCAGTGCCTGCGCCAGGGCTGGGTGCCGGCCCTCACCAGTCGCTTCGCCGACTCCGTCGGCCTGTTCCTGCTGATCGCCTGGCTCGCCTGGTTGGAGCGGTACCGGGCCCGCTGGGCGGTGCTGCCCACCCTGCTGGTGACCCTCGACACCTGGCTGCTCGATCGCCTGCCGGAGGGGCTCACCCTCCGCTGCGGCCACGACGATGCCTTCCTCTGCACCCCGGATCGCTGGCCCTGGCAGGTGCGCTGGGGGAGGGGCCCCTGACCTTTCCCTGACCTTTCCCTGACCCGTTCCCTGGCCCTGCCCGTTCCCGCTCCCCTGGCCCTCCCCGCCCCCTCAGGATGACCGTTCCGGCCTTTCCCCTCTCCGCCCCCTTCCGGATCGATCAGGTCACCCAGGCGCCGGGACTGCTGGTGGGCCTGTTCGTGGCCGAAGGGCTGCTGGCGATGCTCCTGCACCTGGCGGCGGTGCGGGGCTGGCGGCGGCTGTGGTGGGGGGCCCTGGGGATGCTGCTGACGCTGGTGGCGGTGTTCTTCACCCTGGCCAGCTGGGGTAACAGCGACACCACCCGCTTTTCCCATTTCCTCCAAACCGATCCGGCCCTGGCCCCGCCGGAGCCCCTCTGGCGCCTGCTCGGGCCCCTGATCCTGCTGCTGCCCTACCGCATGGCGGCGGTGCAGGGCCTGGTGGCCGCCGGCTTCGCCGCCGCTCCCGCCCTGCTGGCCCGGCTGTGGGGGGTGCCGGCCTGGGCGGGCTGGTGGGCGCTGCTGATTACGACCAGCCCGATGCTGCGGGGTTTCCTGCAGAACGCCCACACGCGCCAGGCGCTGGCGTCCCTGCTGCTGCTGCCTTTGTTCCTGCAAACAGCCCGGCTGCTGTCCCTGCCGCGGCGATGGCTGGGGCTCGGGGTGGTGCTCTCCGCCCTCACCCACAACACCTTCGTGCTCAACCTGCCCCTGAGCCTTTCCCCCCTGCTGCTGCGGGTGCCCGAGCTGGCTGCGCGTCTTCGCGGCCCCGACGCCGCGGCCGCCGACCCCGCCACCCCGGCACCGGCCCTTCCCTGGCTGCGGCGCGCCGCCCCCTGGCTGCTGCTGCTCGCCGCCCTGTGCCTGTTCCTATTGGTGGCGCCGGAGGCCCTGAACCGCTTTCTCGACTACGCCCAGGACGACTACTACAACCGCTATCCGGTGCGGCGGGTGGTGGGGCGGCTGCAACGGGCCCTGTTCTTCGGGCTGCTGCTGGGCTGCCTGCAGCGGCGACTGACGCCCCTCGCCCTGCTGCGTTGCCCGATCACCGTGCTGCTGCTGGGGTTCGGCCTGCTCTACGTGGGGGTGCAGCAGTCGATCGCCCACCTCTGGCTGCCCCAGATCACCAGCCGGCTGGCCGATGGGGTGGGCTTCCTCCTGCTGATCCTCTACCTGGCCTGGCTGCGGCGCCACCGCTGCCTCTGGTGCGTGCTGCCCGCCCTGTACGTGACCCTGCAGTACTGGCTGGAGGGCCGGCTATTGCCCTCCGGGAGCCTGCTCTGCGGCCGCAACGATGAATTCCTCTGCATCCCCGATCGCTGGCCCTGGCAGGTGCGCTACTGAGCCAGCGGCGGGTCCGCCCCGGTGATCCAGGCCATGCGAGCCGCCCGCAGCCAGCGGTGCAGGAATTCCAGCGGCCGGCGTCGGTACTGGGGATTGCCCCACCAGAGCGGCGCCAGACCCAGCCACACCGTCTCGGCACCGGTGAGGCGGCGCACCCCGTAGAGGGCGGAGGTGAGGCCGGCCACCACCACCGGCTGATCCGGCCGAGCCCGCTGCAGGCACGCCACCAGCACCTCCAGCCCCACCCCCGTGCGCAGTGGCCCCGCCAGCCAGGCCTCCGGACGCGGCCCGAAGCTGCCCTCGGGGGGAGCCTTGGGATGGTCGATCAGCACCAGCCGGTCGCGGGCGGGGTCGAAACCGTGCTCGCGCTGCAGCTGGCGCCGCCAGGCCTCAAGCACCGTGGCCGGCAGGCGGGCGCCCGGAAACTGGTGGGCCAGGTTCGGGACCGAGCAGAGCCACAGGGCCCGCTGGGGGTCGGCGGCCTCCAGGCAGAGCTGCACCCATGGCTCCGCCGCCGCCCGCTGGCTGGCCACCAGGGTCTCGAAGATCTCTCGCCGGCGCGCCTCCGGCAGCGCAGCGGCGGGCAGGGGCGGGCGGTGCCAGCGGGGATGGGGACCACTGAGCACGTAGCGCACCCGCCGGCCGGGCTCCGGGATCGGCCGCTGCAGCAGGCTCGGCAGCAGGGCCCGCAGCTCCCGGGCACAGCGGTAGTAGATGCCCAGCCCATCGCCGCAGACCAGCAGGTCGCGC
>CAIVPT010000090.1 GCA_903907855.1 uncultured Synechococcaceae cyanobacterium
GCGTCAACGGCGAGGGGCGCGGGCCCGCCTGGAGCAATTCCCTCTTCGAAGACAACGCCGAATTCGGCTACGGAATGCGCGTAGCCCTCGACCAGCAGCAGGGCATGGCGCTGGAGTTGTTGGGGCATCCGGCGCTGGCGGTTGCTCTTCCGCAGGCGCTGGTGGCGGGGCTTCGGGCTGCCTGCCCTGACGACGGCCAGAGCGATGAGGCGGCGATCGCCGAGCAACGGGAGCGGGTGGCGGAGCTCAAGCGCCGGCTGCAGGCCCTCCCCGAGGCCGCCGATCCGGCCTCGCCCGCGGCCCGGCTGCTGGAGGTGGCCGATGCGCTGGTGAAAAAGAGCGTGTGGTTGGTGGGTGGCGACGGCTGGGCCTACGACATCGGCTTCGGTGGCCTCGATCACGTGCTCGCCAGCGGCCGCAATGTCAACGTGCTGGTGCTCGACACCGAGGTGTACTCCAACACCGGCGGCCAGATGTCGAAGGCCACGCCGCTCGGGGCCGTGGCCAAATTCGCCGCCGGCGGCAAGGCCACCGCCAAGAAAGATCTGGGCCTGATGGCGATGACCTACGGCAGTGTGTATGTGGCCAGCGTGGCGATGGGCGCGCGCGATGAGCACACGATCCGCGCCTTTCTGGAGGCCGAAAGCTATCCGGGGCCCTCGTTGATCCTGGCCTATTCCCACTGCATCGCCCACGGCATCGACATGGCCCAGGGCATGGAGCACCAGAAGGCGGCGGTGGCCAGTGGCCGCTGGTTTCTCTATCGCTTCGATCCGCGCCGCACCGCCCGCGGCGAGAATCCCCTGCAGCTCGACCACCGGGCCCCATCGCGCTCTCTCGCCGACGGGATGGCGGGCGAAAATCGCTTCCGCATGCTCTCGTTCTCCCAACCCGAACGCGCCCGCGAGCTGCTGCGCACGGCCGAGGCCGAACGCGACCGTCGCCTCGCCCTTTACCGCGCCCTTGCCGCCGAGGCGCCCCCCGCCAGCGATTCCCCTTCCCCCCCAGCCCCATGAGTGCTCCCAACCTCGCCACCACCTGGCTGGGCCTGCCCCTGCGCACCCCCCTGGTGGCGGGCGCCGCCGCCCCCCTGAGCGAGCACCTCGACGCCCTGTTGCGCCTGGAGCACGCCGGCGCCGCCGCGGTGGTGCTGCATTCTCTGTTCGAGGAGCAGATCGAGCGCGAGCAGCTCGACCTCTGGCGGCAGTCGCAGCAGGGCAGCCACAGCTATGCCGAATCGCTTGATTATTTCCCCGAATCGTCGCTCTTTCATGGCGGCCAGGATCTCTACCTGCGCCACCTCGAACAAGCGCGCCAGCGGCTTTCCATTCCCGTGATCGCTAGCCTCAACGGCGCCCGGCCCGGCAACTGGGTGGCGGCGGCCCGGCGCCTGGAGGCCGCGGGCGCCAGCGCCATCGAGCTCAACATCTACAGCGTGCCCACCGACCCCGACCTCAGCAGCGCCGCCATCGAAACCCAGGTGGAGGAGATCGTGCGGGAGGTGCGCGCCGAGGTGTCCCTGCCGCTGGCGGTGAAGCTGGCGCCCTTTTACACAAACCTCGCGGCCCTGGCCAAACGGCTGGTGGCCGCCGGCGCCGATGGCCTGGTGCTCTTCAACCGCTTCTACCAGCCCGATATCGACATCGAATCGCTCACCCTGCGGCCCAACCTGCTGCTCTCCACCCCCCACGATCTGCGGCTCCCCCTGCGCTGGATCGCCCTGCTGCACGGCCGGGTTGGGGTGCCTCTGGCCGGCAGCGGCGGCGTACATCGCGGCACCGACGCCGTGCGTTTGCTCATGGCCGGCGCCCAGTGCGTGCAGGTGGTGGGAGCGCTGCTGCGCCACGGGCCGGGGCGCCTGGAGGGGCTGGAGCAGGAGCTGGTGGGTTGGCTGGCCGAGCACGGGCATGCTTCGGTGGCGGAGCTGATCGGCTCCATGGCCCAGAGCCGCTGCCCCGACCCGGAGGGCTACGAGCGGGCCCAGTATCTGCGCGCCATCCAGTCGTATCCGGCGGCCGAGGCGCCGTTCGCACCGGGGCCGTGGTGAGCGTGGCGGGGCCGGGCGCGGCGGGGTCGGGCGTGGCGCAGGAGGTGGCGGCGCTGGTGGCCGAGCTGGCCGCGATCACCACCCGCCCCTGGACGGTGATGGAGGTCTGCGGCGGCCAGACCCACGCGATCGTGCGCTGGGGCCTCGACCAGCTGCTGCCGCCCGGCCTGCAGCTGCTCCACGGGCCCGGCTGTCCGGTGTGCGTCACGCCCGCCGCCACCATCGACGCCGCCCTGGCCCTGGCCCGCCGTCCCGAGGTGATCCTGGCCTCCTACGGCGACATGCTGCGGGTGCCCGGCAGCCTGCCCGGCGAAGACCTGCTGGCGGTGCGGGCCGCCGGTGGGGCTGTGCAGCTGCTCACCGCGCCGAGCCAGGCGATCGAGCTCGCCCTTGCCCATCCCGAGCGGCAGGTGGTGTTCCTGGCGGTGGGCTTTGAAACCACCGCGCCGGCCACCGCCCTGCTGGCCCGGCAGGCCAGGGCCCTGGCGATCGCCAACCTCTCGATCCTTGGCGCCCTTGTGCGGGTGGTGCCGGCAATGGAGGCGATCCTGGCCGGGGGACATGTCGATGGCTTCCTGGCGGCGGGCCATGTGGCCACCGTGATGGGCACCGGCGAGCTGGAGGAGCTGGCCCAGCGGCGCGCGCTGCCGGTGGTGGTCACGGGCTTTGAGCCCCAGGAGTTGCTGCGCGGCCAGCTGGCCTGTGTGCGGCGTCTCGAGGCCGGCCAACCGGGGCTGGAGAACGCCTACGGGCAGGTGGTGCGCCCCCAGGGCAACCCGGCGGCCCGGGCGCTGCTGGCGGAGGTGTTCACCGTGATCGACCGGCCCTGGCGCGGCCTGGGGGTGATCTCCGGCGGCGGGCTGGCGCTGGCCCCCGCCTGGGCCGAGCTGGACGCGGAGCGCCGCTTCTGCCTCTCAGCGGCGCAGAATCCCGCCCAGTTCGCCCCGGCCGCCCAGGCAGCCCAGGAGCCGCCCAACCCCTGCATCGCCGCTTTGGTGCTCCAGGGCCGCGCCCGCCCCGACCAATGCCCCGCCTTCTGCACCACCTGCACCCCGGAGCACCCCCTCGGCGCGCCGAGGGTGTCGAGCGAGGGGGCCTGTGCCGCCTGGTTCCGCTACCGGCCGGCGGTTGAGCGGTTCGCCTCCACTCCATGACCAACCCCGCGCCGTTGCAGCGCTGTATGCCGCCAGGGGCCGCAATGGTGCAGCAAGATTTCTTACACTGATTAGCCTCTCTTCGAATTGTCAATTCCGCCCTTCCTGCGTGCCGAGCCCGCCCATGGTCAGCCATCCTGATGCCCGTCACCGCCTGCAGCTGCGCCTGGGGGGTGGGGTCTGGCGGGCCCTGCAGGAGCGCTGCCAACGCACCGGCGAAAGTGTGGAGCATGTGATCAACTCCGCCCTGGCTGAGGCATTGGATCTCGACCATCACACCATCTACCAGGTATCCACCTCCGGGGCCCTGGTGCAAGGGGTGTACAGCGGTTGTGTGCGGCTGGCTGATCTAGTGCAGCATGGAGATTTTGGCCTCGGCACCTTCGAGGGGCTTGATGGTGAGGGCATATTGCTCGATGGCTGCTGTTGGCAGGCCCGCGCCGATGGCCGCGTGCTGCCGGCGCCCGCCGATGCCCTCACGCCCTTCTGGGTGGTCACGCAGTTCTGCAGCGATCTCTGCGAGAAGCTGGAGGACGTCAGCTCCTGGGCTGATCTCACGGAGCGGCTCGATGGGCTGCGTGACACGCCCAACCTGTTTGTGGCCATTCGCATTCGTGGTGTGTTCGATCACATCCGCTATCGGGTGGCCTGCAAAACCGAAACCGGTGTGGGTCTGGTGCAAGCCACCGCAGCGCAGGCCACCTTTGACCTCCAGCAGATCCCAGGCACTTTGGTTGGGTTTTGGACACCCTCCTATGCGCGCACCATCAATGTGCCCGGCTATCACCTGCACCTGCTCAGTGATGACCGCCAACACGGCGGACACGTGCTGGAGCTGAAGGCAGCCCGCCTGCATGTGGAGCTGCATGTGGAGAACCATCTGCAGCTCGTGCTACCGGAAACACCCGCCTTTCTCCACGCAGACCTCAGCGGCGATCCTGCAGCTGCCTTTGCCGAGGCGGAAGCCGATCGCCCGCGCTAGCCAAAGGTGTCATTCGGTGCCAGTGGGCTCACGCCTCAGGGCGTCCCCTTAGGGTGAAGACGGTTTCCGGATCTGATCAACCGTGGCGGTGGCAGGGGAGGTCCCAGCACAGGTGGGCCGCCGAGGCTGGCTTCGGCCCCTCGCCGCCGCGCTCGCGGCGGCCCTGCTGATCTCGCCCCTGGCGGGCTGTCAGCGACCCAAGCCCAAGGAGCCGGCCGTGGTGGCACCACGCCAGGTGTCGGCCCTGGGCCGGGTGGAGCCGGAATCCAAGATCCGCCGCGTTTCGCTCGCCAGCTCCGTCAGTGGTGATCGCATCGAGAAAGTGCTGGTGCAGGAAGACGAGGAGGTCAAGAAGGGCCAGCCCCTGGCCATCCTCAACAGCTATGGCTCCCTCCAGGCCGCCCTCAAGGAGGCAGACGAAACGGTGGAGGTGAGCCGCGCCAAGCTCAATCAGGTGCTGGCCGGTGCCAAGCAGGGGGAAATCCGCTCGCAGGAGTACCAGGTCGAAAGCCTGCAGCGCGAGTTGGCCGCCGCCAAGCGAACCGGCGAGCAGTCGGTTGCCTCGGCCCGCGCCAAGGCGGAGGAGGCCCGCCTCGAAAGCCTCCGCTACGACAAGCTCTTCCTCTCCGGCGCCTCCTCGGAGCTGGATCGCGATCGCTATCGCACCCGCGCCCGAACCTCCAACGCCGAATTGTCGAAAGCGATCGAAGATAAGGCCGGCACGGAATCACGCCTCCTTTCCGACATCGACGCTGCCAAGCAGACCCTCAACAAAATCAAGGAGGTCCGCACGGTGGATGTGGACACCGCCAAGAACGAACTGCGCCAGGCGGAGGCCTCCCGCGACAAGGCCAAGCAGGATCTCACGGATGCCACCGTTCTCGCTCCCCAGGATGGCCGCATCCTCAAGATCTTCGCCTGGCCCGGCGACAAGGTGGGCGATAACGGCCTGTTGGAAATGGCCGACACCAGCAACATGGTGATTACGGCGGAGGTCTACCAAACCGATCTCGCCAAGTTGTCGATTGGCCAGGGGGCCACGATCACCGCCGATGGGTTTGACGGCAGCGGCCGGGCCACCCTCTATAAGGTGCTGCCCCAAGTGCAGAAACAGAGCGTTTTTGCCGGCACCCCTGGTGAAAACATGGATCAGCGGGTCTATGAGGTCAAGCTGCGGCTCCACCCCACCCCCAAGGCGGAAAAGCGCCTGCGCTTTGCCTCCAACCTCCAGGTCAATGTGGTCTTTGATGCCAAGCAAACAGAGGATCGCCTGCCATGACCTTGGCCCTGCGCAAGACGCTGCGCAAGTTCCTCAAGCGCACGCCGGTGGCCTGGCTTCAGGTGAGCCACAATCCCGTCAAGCTCGCCATTGGTGTGGCCGGTGTGAGCTTCTCGAATCTGCTGATGTTTTTCCAGCTGGGCTTGCTGGACAGCATCTATAACAGCCAGTGCCAGCCCATCCTGCGCATGCAGGGGGAGCTGATGATGGTGAGCGCCGGCTACAGCAACCTCGGCTCCTTGCAGCTCTTCAAACGTAGCCGCCTCTATCAGGCTCTCGGTGTGGAAGGCGTTGCGGGTGTGTCGCCTTTGCACATTGCCCGCGGCACCTGGATCACGCCTGACACCCGCGCGATGTTTGATATCTTCGTCTATGGCGTCAGCCTCTCCCGGCCCTCCCTGGCCTTCCCGGAGCTGGAGGCCAATCCCAGCAGCCTCCAGCCCCTGCGCAGTGCCCTGTTTGACCGCAACTCCAAGGAGCAATATGGGCCCATTGCCAAGCAGCTCACAAAGCAGCCCTTTGTGAATGTGGAGGTGAACCAGCAAGAGCTGCGTATTGTCGATACCTTTTCCCTGGGCGCCACCTTCGCGGCGGATGCCAATATGATCGTTAGTGATAACACCTTCTTCCTGCTCTTCGCCAATAAGAACCCCAGCGAGATCGAGTTGGGATTGATCCAGCTGAAGCCGGGCGTTGATCCCGGGGCGGTGCAGCGGGCCCTGCAGCCCCTGATGCCCAAGGATGTGAAGGTGGTCACCCGCGCTGAGCTTGCCGCCATGGAGGTGAGCTACTGGAAGAAGAACTCTGCCGTGGGCTTTATCTTTACTCTGGGTGTGGTGGTGGGTTTCGTGGTGGGCAGCATCATCGTCTATCAGATTCTGTTCACAGATGTGATGAACTCCCTGCCTCAATATGCCACCCTCAAGGCCATGGGCTACACCGATGGCTACGTTATTGCCATCGTGATTCAGCAGAGCGCCATCCTTGCGGTGGTTGGCTTTATTCCCGGATTTCTTGCCTCCGCCGCTCTCTATGCCCTGTTGGCCAATATCACCAAGCTTGCGGTGTTCATGACCGTCACCCGCGCTCTGCAGGTGTTGCTGCTGACCTTCGTGATGTGTGTGGGCTCGGGCTCCCTCGCCACCCGCAAGCTGGTCCAGCTTGATCCGGCTGACGTCTACTGATCCCTCCGTCATGACCTCCTCCGCCCCGGGTGATCCTTCGCATTCACCACCTGCTTCGCCTCCCGAACCTGCCCTTCCCTCGGTTTGCGAGCCACCCAAGGCCAGCCCCTCTCCTGCGGCGGAGCCGGTGATTTCCCTGCGCCATGTCAACCACTGGTTCGGCAGCGGGGATACGCGCAAGCACGCCCTCAAAGACATCAGCCTCGACATCCAGCCCGGCCAGATCGTGATCTGCACGGGCCCCTCGGGATCGGGTAAAACCACCCTGCTCACCATGCTTGGGGGGTTGCGCTCCTGCATGGATGGCAGCCTGCGCATCCTCGGCCAGGAGCTCAAGGGGGCCAGCAAGGCCCAGCTGGCCAGCTTGCGGCTCAATGTGGGCTTCATCTTTCAGGCCCATAACCTGATGATGTTTCTCAATGCCCGCCGCAATGTGCGCCTCTCTCTCGAGCTGCACGACAGCTATCTTGAGCAGAATATGGACCAGATCGCCGCTGAGATGTTAACGACGCTGGGTTTGGGTGATCGCCTGGATTATTACCCCGCCAATCTCTCCGGTGGCCAGTGCCAGCGGGTCGCCATCGCCCGCGCCCTGGTGAGCCAACCACGCATCGTGCTCGGGGATGAGCCCACCGCCGCCCTGGATAAGGAATCCGGCCGCACGGTTGTCAACCTGATGCGGCGCATGGCGGACGAACAGCAGACCACCATCATCCTCGTGACACACGACAACAAGATTCTCGACATCGCCGACCGCATCATCATCGTTGAGGATGGCGCCCTCGCCAGCAAGGAAAAGGAAAACGCCTTCGTGGCGCGCATGAGGGAGGGGGGCGCCTAATCCTAATAGCTTTAGCTTAGGGATGTAGCGAAAAGGATGTACGCCGCCGGCAACCTCAGGGCTGCTGATCAGCAATCACGCGCGTTTCTGTCACATCGGTCGTTTCGGCCGGTTCAGCCACAATCCGGTAGTACTCGCGCTCATCGGAGCAGCAGAGATCGCTGTAGTAGCGCTCAAGGACGGCATGGGCCTCATCATAGGAAGCAAAAGATTTCCCCGCGATATCATCACGTTGGCCATCATCCCGGGTAATGCGATAGAGAGTCATTGATTCTTGTCGTTCGTCTGCCCATCCTCTCCCATCGCCTGCGCGGCGCGTGGTTGGCCGGGAGTGATCCCCCATTCTTCGCCCATATTGACGATCGGGTTCCGGTCCGCCACCATGGGACATTCTGGTCCCATGGTGTGACATGCGATTTTTATCCTCCCTGGGTGTGAGCCTCGGCTGCACCGGCGCTCTCCTTGGCGCCCTCGGCCTCGGCTGCCTTAGCCCCGCGCAGGCTGTGAAAGTAAGTGCCAGCTACAACACCTCCGGCCCGTATTCCAACGTGATGGCGTTGCCGCCAAAGGTCACCATCCTCGACCCCGGCCCGCCATCCTTCACCGGGCTTCCCTCCCTGCCGGCTCCTGCTCTTTTTGGTATAAATTCCGACAGCGTGCCCGCATTCAGCTATGGCACACCCCTTACTGCCGTGCAGATGGTTGGAGACGCTCTCTCCAGCATCAGCCAGCCCACCGCCAGCGCCTATGACATCAACCTGACGCTCACCAATTTTCTCCTCAGCAGCATCGCCCTGCCATCGACTGAATACGTTTATCTGAACATCTGGGAGACCTTCGCCGGCCTGCCCCTCTTCTCCTCCGGCTCCTGGAGCGGCGGAGCCTCCATCAGTGGCAGCGCCTGTCGCACGGGCGTGTCTGACACCCTGTTCATCGAACCGACCGCCACCGTGTTCGATCCCGGCTCCAGCAGCTGGATTCAGGCGTCCACGTTCTTCGGCGGCACCCCTATCTGCGGGCCCATTTCCGCATCTGCTCCGGTGATCTCCCTGACGCCCTACATCAGCGGTGGCACCCTGATTATGGGTTTTGAAGCTATTCTCGGCCTGGCCAATGCTGATCTGATCGGAGGCGATGTGCTCTCCCTTCCCACCAGCCTGGAATTCAATCTTCGCTACAGCAGCAATGGCACACCGCCCCCGGTTCCCGCTCCGCTGCCCGTAGGCGGAGCCGCCGTTGTCTGGAGCTTCTGCCGGCGCCTGCGCCTGCGAACCCACGCCCAGGAGTCTTCCCCCTGCCAGGCCTATGGCGTCAGATCGGCAGAGGTGGGAAACACATAAAACGGTGCTGAGCTATCCCCAAAACGATCGAGCTGCACTGGGCCCAGGCTGGTCCGATGCACGGGCCGGGAGAGCAGATAGCGCTTCACCTGGCTCGGTGTCCGGGCGCCACTGGCCTGGGCTTGATCGAGCAGCTCGATCCCCTGGCGTGTGCTGAGCGACAAGGCACTGGGGCTGTACCCGAATCTCTGTTCGAAACGTTCGAGATAGTGCCTCACCGCTTTGCTGTCCCGCCGCGCGGGAAAGGAGCTGGCCAGCCACGTGGAGGCCCGGGCCGGCCCGATGCGGCCGATCACGTCGGGGGAGCGGGCCCAAGGGGTCAGGAGGATGGGCACCCCGGGATGACCCTGGTGGACCAGCTGGCTGAGATTGCCGATCGCAGGCTGAAACTTGCCCGCCAGGATGTAAACGGCATCGAAATCCCCCATCAGCAGCTTGCGGTCTCGCCCCGGCTCAAAGTCCCGCACGCGCAGGGGGCACACCTCCAGCTCCCAGCCGCCGAGCCTCTTCAATTCGTCGCGGAAGGCCGCCAGCGCCGTGGTGCCATAGGCGGGATTGGTGGTGTCCTGGAGCACCAGCACCCGCCGAGGGGTGCGCTGGCGGGTTTGGGTCAGCGGTAGGCGGTGCACCGCCTGGGCGATGGCCCGCTGCTCCTGCCGCACATCGGGAACGACCCGCACAAAGTCGTCGTCGCGTCCGCTCAGGGCGTTGCTGGCGGCGGCCGCGTTGATCGCCAGGGCCTTGCCACCCCTGAACTCCTGGAGACTGGCCAGGGCGTGGCTGGAGGGGTGCGTGGACAGGAAGAAGTGAACCCCGCGCTTCTTTAACGCGGCGATGGAGGCCGGGCTGCCGGCCGGTTCCGAATCGTTGAACAGATCCACCAGGCGGATGGGGCTCCGCGGGTGCTCCTCCAGAAACAGTTCGGCGCTGTTCCGTGCCGTGGGATCCCAGGCTGCTCCCCGAACCAACAACAGATCCACCGCCACCAGCACCGGCCGTTGCCACCACCACACCCCCAGGGCGACGACCCCGGCGACGACCCCGGCGATGGCGGTGGCCAGCAGCAGCGGGCGGTGGATCATCGCGGACCCCTAAGGGCTGGTTCTTCGTGCCGCATGGCTTATCCCCTGGGGGCGTCGGGCTGCGACGGGGCTGACGGCACCGGAAACAGCTGATCGCCCAGCCAGCCAAGGATGGTGCTGACCCAGGGAAGCTGTCCCAGCAGGGTGGTGGGGGCCACCGGCTCCAACCGCGGATTCGCCCCAGGGATCTGGTTGGTGCGCAGCACCAGCATCGGCAGACCCACCCGCAGGAATTCAGCGGCGAACTCATCGTGGGCGCTGCGGGGCAGCAACGAACGCCAGCTCAGCAGGGCATCCTTGAGGCTCTGGCTGGTCACGAAGACCGGCGGCTCCCCCTCGCCCGCGCTGGTGCCGGCCGCCAGGGCGCTCTGGGCGTTGCGGCTCCAGTCGCCCCGAACGCGGCCGAAGGGCTTGAGCAACCGGTCCAGGGCGACCCCCAGGTCGTGCAGGCGCTCCCGGTCGAACGGGGCCATCGGGATCCGGGTGCCTTCCAGCCGCACCTGGCGGATGGCGATCCACAGCGCCTGGGCGGAATCCTGCACGCAGGAGGTGGAAGGGGTCACCGCGGCCACGCCGCTGCCGTCGCCGCTGCGGTAGCGGGCCGCCAGGATCTCCGCCTGCAGGGCAATGGCATCCAGCACCTGGGGCCCCATCGGCACGAGCACGTCGGAGAAGGGCCGCAGGCCGATCCAGCCCCGCTGCAGGCTGCCGGCGTAGGCGCTCCAGTCCTGGCTGCCGGAGACAATTCCGTTGGGATTGGTGGCATAGATCTGGTGGTACCGCAGGCTCAGCCGCGGCTGGCCGGTGAAGGGATCGCGCACCACGCGCGCCTCGCCGAAGGCGAAGTGGCCGGTCACCGTCCAGAGCGATACCGGCTCCCCGTCGGCCCCGCCGATGCCGCCGAACAGGTGCATCAACAGCGCCCGCTCCCCCATCGCCCAGCGGGGCAGCGGCTTGTCGGTGGGGTGCAGCGCGGTGCGGTGCAGGCTGCCGCGCTGGCGCTGGGGGTCGCTCCAGTTTTCGTGCTGCACGAAGCCCTGGCTGGCGGCGCTGCCCTTCACCACCGTCTGCGCCTTGAGCTGCAGGAGCGCATGGGGAAGCAGGGCCTGCACGGTGAACACCCCGTCAGCGGCGGGGGCCCCCTGGATCAACCAGCCGTCGGCGTTCTGGGGGGAGGTGGCCAGGCCGGTCGGATCGATCAGCCGCCGGCCAAAACGATCGGGCGGCAGGCTGGGAATGCGCACGGTCTCCTCCGGTCCGTCGAAGCGACCGCTGGCGCGATTGAAGTGGCGTACCCGCAGCTGATCGTTCTCTGGAGCTGGCCCCAGCACGGTGACCAGGGCCTGCCAGCGTCCGCTGATCTGCACCGGCGGGCGGCCGATGTGTAGCTCGTCGCCCCGCACCGTCACCTCCTCGAGCGCGGCGGTGAGGTCGTCCCTGGGGCGCGAGCCGGCCAGCGATTGCAGGGGCCCCACCCGCCGTCCATCGAGCCGGGTGGGGATCACGTTGCCCTCCCGCTCCGCCCGGCGCGCCGCCTCCCCCAGGCGGATGGGGGTGGTGACGGTGGCCACCAGCTGACGCAGGTGGGGCCCATCCTCCCAGCGCAGCCGCAGCCGTTGGCCGATCAGCGACTGCTGCGGCGCGGGTGCCTGCTCCAGCTCGATCCACACCCAGTCGCCCCGTGGCGCCTGGGGGTCGGCCGCCTGGGCGGGGGTGGGGAGCAGCAGCCGGCC
>CAIVPT010000091.1 GCA_903907855.1 uncultured Synechococcaceae cyanobacterium
AAGCTGTTCCCTGAGATGTTCATGGAGCAGGTGAAGCAGATGAGCTACTACGCCAACCTCGGCCTGTTCTGGGAGGTGATGGCGCCGGTGTTCTTCGAGATGAGCGACGTCTACGACGAGGGCGGCTTCAAGGGGGTGCCAGATGCTATGAACTTCCTGGTGAACGGCATCTTTGCGGTGGCTGGCCGGCCGATCTATCACCATGTATATGTGGGTGATGAGTGCATCGAAGTGATTCCCAAGTCCGAGGGTTTCACCTGGCTCTATGAAGCTGCCCTCCCTTATGTGGAGGCGGTGTTCTATCGCACCTCCCCCTTCCGCGGCACAAAGAGCTACAACGCCCAGGCGGGCCAGGTGCCGACCGATCAGGCGGATTTCCACTACGGCATTCTCTATGCCGATGTTTTCCCGGTGGGCTCGGCGGGCATCCCGCCCACCCTGCTGATGCAGGACATGCTCCATTTCCTGCCGCCCTACCTGCAGGATCTCTACCGCCAGCACAAGCGAGGCGAGGAGGATCAGTTGATCCAGCTGGGCATCACCTTCCAGCGCTCGATGTACAACGTCACCTCCGCGGTGATCCAGGCCCTGCGCGGCGCCCTGCTCTATCCGCTCGATGACAGCGATCCCGAGCACCTGCTGGCCAACCGCCGCTTCTTCGAGACCCAGATGGACCGCTTCCTGCGCCCCGAGGCCCGCCTCGGCGATGTGCAGACCCAGGACTACCGCTGACGCCACCGCTCCACCACTCCACCACTCCTCCGCTCCACCGCTCCCCACCGCCCCACCGTTTGCCATGGCCACGATTCTCGAAACCGCCAAGGGAGCGGGCTGCTTCGCCACCCTGCTCACCGCCGTGGAGGTGGCGGGGCTCACGGCGGCCCTGGAGGGCCCCGGGCCGTTCACCGTCTTTGCGCCGGTGGATGACGCCTTTGCCGCCCTGCCCCCGGGCACGGTGCAGACCCTGGTGGACAACCCGCCCCAGCTGGCCCGCATCCTCAAGTTCCACGTGCTCGCCGGGGCCCATCCGCGCACCGAGCTGGTGGATCAGCCCAGCTGGGACAGCCTGGAGGGGGCGCCGGTGGCGATCCGCCGCAGCGAGCCGTTCGAGGTGAAGAACGCCACGGTTGTCCAGGCCGACATCGTCTGCGATAACGGCATCGTGCACGTGATCGACCGCGTGATCCTGCCCGGTTGAGCCCACGCCTGGCACAATGCGCCCACCCTTCCTCTGCCCCGGATGAGCCGTTCCCGCAGCCCCCGCCTCTGGAAACGCCTCTGGCCGGCCGCCCTTCTGGCACCCGCCCTGCTGGCTGGCTGCGCTCCCGAGGGCGGCGGCGTGCAGAGCCAGAAGCTGGGGCTGATCCAGGGCCGCGGCAAGCTGATCTGCGGCGTGGAGGGCAAACTGCCGGGCTTCAGCTTCGTGGCCCCCAACGGCCAGTACAGCGGCCTGGATGTGGATGTGTGCAAGGCGGTGGCGGCGGCGATCTTCGGCGATCCCACCAAAGTTGAATACCGCGACCTCAACTCCAGCGAGCGTTTCGCGGCCCTGGCCAGCGGCGAGGTGGACCTGCTCTCGCGCAACACCACCATGACCCTGAGCCGCGACGCGGCCGGCGGCAACGGCCTGAGCTTCGCCCCCCCCACCTTCTATGACGGCCAGGGGGTGATGGTGCCCAACGGCAGCGGCATCGCCACCCTCAAGGATCTCTCGGGCAAACCGATCTGCGTGGAGAGCGGCACCACCACCGAGCTCAACCTGGCCGACCGCATGCGCGAACTCAACGTGCCCTACACGCCGCTGAAGTTCCAGACCAGCGACCAAACCTATGCCGCCTATCTCGGCGGCCGCTGCGTGGCCGTTACCAGTGATCGCTCCCAGCTGGCGGGCAAGCGCAGCAGCTTTCCCCAGCCCGATGGCCACACCCTGCTGCCGGATGTGCTCAGCAAGGAGCCGCTGGCCCCGGCCACCGTCAATGCCGATCCCGCCTGGGCCGACGCCGTGCGCTGGATCGTCTTCGGCCTGATGCAGGCCGAGGAGAGCGGCATCACCCAGGCGAATATCGACACCAAGTTGGCGGAGGCGACGGCCAAAACCAACTTGGCCGACCTGCGCCGCTTCCTCGGCGTGGAGGGTGAATTCGGCAAGCAGCTGGGTCTGCCGGCCGATTTCATGGTCAAGGCCATCAAGGCGGCGGGCAACTACGGCGAGATCTTCGAGCGCAACGTCGGTCCGAAGACCAACCTCAAGCTCGATCGCGGCCTGAACCGCCAGTGGAAGGAGGGTGGCCTGATCTATTCGCCGCCGTTCCGCTGATGCAGCCGGCTCCCCCCTGGTGGCGGGACCGGCGGGTCCTGCCCTGGCTGGTGCAGGGCGTGGTGGGCCTGCTGATCCTGGTGCTGATCGCCTTCCTGCTGGGCAACCTGATCCGCAACCTCACCGCCGCGGGCCTGCTGCTCAGCTTCCGCTGGCTGCAGCAACCCGCCGGTTTCGACATCGCCGAAACCCTCCTTCCCTTCAACGCGGCGATGCCCTACTGGCGCGCCCTGCTGGCGGGCCTGGTGAACACGGTGCGAGCGGTGCTCACGGGCCTGGTGGGCGCCACCGTGCTCGGCACCTTGATGGGGGTGGCCTCCTTCAGCCGCAACGGCCTGCTGCGCGGCCTGTCGCGGCTGTATGTGGAGGTGGTGCGCAACATCCCGCTGCTGCTGCAGCTGGTGTTCTGGTACTTCGTGGTGTTTCTGGCCCTGCCCAATGGCACCGCGGCGCTGCAGCTCCCGGGGCTGGTGCTGGCCAAGTCGGGCCTGTATCTGGTGGGGTTGGCCGGAAGCCTGGGGGAGGGTCTGCGCTGGGCGGGGCCCCAGCTGGTGAACGGGGTGTGGCAGGCGCCGCTGCGCATCACCGTGGAGTTTGCGGCCCTGCTGACGGCGCTGGTGATCTATTCCGGCGCCTTCATCGCCGAGGTGGTGCGCGGCGGTGTGGCGGCGGTGCCCCGGGGCCAATGGGAGGCGGCCTCTTCGCTGGGGCTGCATTGGTTCGGAACCCTGCGCCATGTGGTGTTGCCCCAGGCGCTGCGGGTGATCGTGCCGGGCCTCAACACCCAGTACATCTCGTTGGCCAAGAACTCCTCGCTGGCGGTGGCGGTGGGCTACACCGATCTCTATTCGGTGGCTGAAACCACCCTCAACCAAACCGGCCGGGCGGTGGAGGTGGTGTTGCTGCTGTTGGGGGCCTACCTGGCGATCGATCTGTTGATCTCCCTGTTGATGAATGGCCTCAACCAGCTCGTGCAGATCCGGGAGCGCTGAGCCATGACCCCCGTGCTGCGCCGCCTCCGCCAGGAGCTGTTCCCCACCGCCGCCGACGGCGCCCTCAGCATCGGCCTGCTGAGCCTGCTGGCCCTGGCGGTGGTGGGGTTGCTGCGCTGGGCGTTTGGTAAGGCCCAGTGGGCGGTGGTGCAGGTGAACGCCACGTTGTTTGCGGTGGGTCGCTATCCGCTGGAGCAGCAGTGGCGGCTGTGGCTGCTCACCGCCCTGCTGGCGGCCGCCACGGGCCTGAGCTGGGGCCTGCTGCGGGCCCACCCCCGCCCCGACCGCACCGGTCTGCTGTGGCCCCGCAACGACCGCCTGGCGGTGGCCGTGCTGGCGGCGGTGGCCCTGCTGCTGCCCTGGGGTCTGGGCCTGGCCGCGGCGTTGCAGCTGCGCTGGTGGCTGATCACGGGCCTGCTGCTGCTCGTGCGCTGGCTGGCGGGCCGCTTCGGCGCTGCCCTGCGGCCGGCCCAGCTGCGGCTGGTGCCGCTGATCTGGCCCCTGCTCTACCTGCTGGGGATGGTGCTGATCAACGGCGGCCTGGGGCTGATGCCGGTGGCGCCTTCGGAGTGGGGGGGGCTGCTGCTCACCCTGCTCACCGCCAGCTTCGCCATCCTGTTGTGCTTCCCGATCGGGGTGCTGCTGGCCCTGGGCCGCCGCAGCGACCTGCCCCTGCTGCGCTGGGGCTCGGTGCTCTACATCGAGTTCATCCGCGGCGCGCCGCTGATCACGCTGCTGTTCCTCGGGCAGAACATCCTCGGCTTCCTGCTCCCGGGGGGTCTGGCGCCCGAGCGGGTGTGGCGGGCCTCCTGGGTGCTCACCTTCTTCGCCGCCGCCTATCTGGCGGAGGCGGTGCGCTCGGGCCTGGCGGCGGTGCCGCCCGGCCAGCTGGAGGCGGCCCGCTCCCTGGGGCTGAGCTGGCCGCGGGCGTTGCAGCATGTGGTGTTGCCCCAGGCGCTGCGCATCGCCCTGCCGGCGATGGTGGGACAGTTCATCTCCCTGCTGCAGGACACCACCCTGCTGTCGCTGATCGGCCTGATGGAGCTGCTGGGCACCGCCCGCACCGTGATGGCCAACCCCGCCTTCCTGGGCCGCAACGGCGAGGTGTACCTCACCCTGGCCGTGCTGTTCTGGTGCTGCTGCGCGGCGCTGGGCCTCGGCAGCCGCGCCCTCGAACACCGCCTCGACCCCCGCTCCCTTCCGCAAGCCTCCCGATGAGCCAGGTTCCCGCCGGCGCCAGCGCCCCCGCCACTTCCGGTGCGCCCGTGATGATCGAGGCGCGGGCGGTGGAGAAGTGGTATCCCAATGGTTTCCAGGCCCTGCGCGGCGCCGAGCTCACGGTGCGCCGCGGCGAGGTGGTGGTGATCATGGGGCCCTCGGGCTCGGGCAAGAGCACCTTCCTGCGCACCTTCAACGCCCTGGAGGATTTCCAGAAGGGATCGATCACAGTCGATGGCATCGCCCTCTCCAACGATCTACGCAACATCGATGCGATCCGCCGGGATGTGGGCATGGTGTTCCAGCAGTTCAACCTCTTCCCCCACCTGACGGTGCTCGACAACCTCTGCCTGGCGCCGGTGGTGGTACGGCGCCGGCCGCGGGCCCAGGTGGAGGAGCAGGCGCGGGCGCTGCTGGAGCGGGTGGGGATCGGCGAGCAGGCGGGCAAGTTCCCAGGCCAGCTTTCGGGCGGCCAGCAGCAGCGGGTGGCGATCGCCCGGGCGCTGTGCATGGAGCCGCGCATCCTGCTGTTCGATGAGCCCACCAGTGCCCTGGATCCGGAGATGGTGCGGGAGGTGCTGGATGTGATGCAGGGTCTGGCCCACCAGGACATCACGATGGTGGTGGTCACCCACGAGGTGAAGTTCGCCGAGCAGGTGGCCGACACGGTGGTGCTGATGGCCGACGGCCAGGTGGTGGAGGAGGCCCCGCCGGAGCGCTTCTTCCACAACCCCAGCCACGAGCGCACGCGCCGCTTCCTCCATCAGATCCTCTGAGGACAGAGGCGGCAGGAGCCAAGCCGGCAGGGCCTGGGGAAGGGGAGGCCGGATCAGGCCGGAGGATCGGAGGGGGCGGCGAAAGTGAGAAAAATGCGAAAGCTGCAATTTTGCAGTAGGATCACATTCCCTTCGCTCGGCGAAACGAAAACTACCCCTGGGTGGCATCGGTGATCGCGGGGGGCAATCTTTATTCCTCTAAATAAATCTTCTCGGCGTTAATTCGCTCGAGTAGATCTTTTATGGCGTCTTAATGCCACGTGAAGTCCGCCATCGCTGCTGGTGATCTTTCTGCGGATGGGCAGCCATAGCAAC
Organism: uncultured Synechococcaceae cyanobacterium; assembly: GCA_903907855.1. Lineage (GTDB taxonomy): Bacteria > Cyanobacteriota > Cyanobacteriia > PCC-6307 > Cyanobiaceae > Cyanobium. The sequence goes on from CAIVPT010000091.1 coordinate 5,619, forward strand.
AATCGAATCGCGAATTTTGAATCGACCCGAAAACGGCTTCCCGCCAGTCCCTGATTTCGCCTTCAAGCTCAATGAGCCGGTGTTGCAGCAGCTGGTTGGCTGCCTGAGACTGTTGTTGCGCGGGGCGTTGGTGTTTATTGTCGCAGGTTTTGTCTCGGCCATGCTTCCCTTCCAGCCCTGGCAGGCGCTGTGGTATTTGAGGATCGGGCAAACAGGCTTTGAGTATGGAATTACCGCCCTATTTGCCTTCGCCCTGGCGATCTTGATGGAATTCTTTGAGCCGGATGTTGATCGGGCTATCCTGCGGCGAATGCGATTGCTGACCGCCGCCAATATCGCTGCTGTTTTTTTCGCGGTCTTGATCCCGCTGCAGATCTTCAGCTACGGGCAGGTGTGGATTGATTCCAAAGACCAAACCAGATCAGGTATCGGTGCGCTCAACAGCAACCTGGCCAAGCTTCGCCAGGAGATCCGCTCGGCCAAGGGTGTGACGGCCTTGAATGCGGTGATGCAGGCAATCAACGCCACCCCACCGGCGGCATTGCAGGGCCTGCCGCTGGCCGAGCAGCAACGCCGCTTGATCGAGTCGATCGATCAACAGCAGAAGCAACTCGACCAGAAATTCGAGCAGGACCGCCAGCAGAAATTGCTTGGATTGTCTGTGCGCACGATCAAAGGGGTGCTGGCGGCGGCCGTTTTGGCCCTCACCTTTCTGGGCTGCCGACGCATCCTCACCCCATGACCCGCTCGGTGAGCCTTGCAATGAGCCGCCAGCTGTGGCGACTGTTGGCCCTGCTGCTGGCTGTGCAGTCTTTGTTGTTGAGTTTAACGACCCAAACCATGGAGAGTTTCCTCAATGCCTGCATCGTCTGGGGGTGCGCCATGTTGGTGCTGGATGGCGACCCCCTGCCGCGGCGGCTGCAGCCAACCCTGCTGGGGTGCGTGGTGGGTACGGTGCTCATTGTGGGGGTGCTGTGGCGAAGCCCCACCCTTGTAAGTGGCGACAAAATTCACTACCTCCTTCCCTTGATTACTGGCCTTGGCTTGGCCTTGCTCGCCAGGCCCTGGCGGCAGCTGCACCACTTTGGGCGGGTGCTCATCATTTTCACCCTACTGCCACTTATGCGGCTGATGATGCAAGTGCCGGTGGCGGATCTCTCCCGGACCACGGCCTGGCTGAGCGGAATGCTGCTGATGCTCTGTGGATTTCCGGTGCAGCGCCTGGGGGAAAGCCTCTACATCCCCGGTGGCGGTGTGGCTGTTGCTGGGGCCTGCAGCGGTAGCGTAATCATGATCCAGCTGATGGTCGTTTCGATGATCTTTATGGTGGCATTCCCCATGCGATACTCCTGGCAAAATCTGGCAATGATAGTGACGGCGCCGCTGCTTGCCTTGCTTGTCAATGGCGTCCGCATTGCCCTGTTGGCCCTGATCACGGCGAGTTCATACTCCGGCAAAACCTGGTGGTTTGACTTTTTTCATCATGAGTGGGGTTCCCAGCTCTTCTCGGGCACGGCCATGGTTGTCTTTGTCGTTCTGTATGTGCATTGGCAGGGGCGTCAGGTGGCGCGGCTGTTGGGGCGTTGAACGCGCTGGGGCGACCCCTCATTCCAATGCTGCAGGCCACCACTGTCCGCCGCCAGTTCGAGAAGTTTCCAGCGGTGGCGCTACTCGGCACCCGCCAGGTGAGCAAGGCCACCCTGACGCAGCTGGCTGTTTGCTGCGGGCGAAAAGCGAAACGATCTCGGCGTCACCCCAATGGGGCTTATCGCAAAACTGGTGACAGAATTGATGACACTCGCTAACGCTCGCTGGCGGCGTTTCTGTCGGCAGCGGGTTGGTTTGCCCCTGTTGCTGGCGGGTCTGTCCGTTGGCACTGCGGTTACCACCGTGCAGATGGTGCTGGCCCCGGCTGCGACGCCATGGCCGCGTTGGACAGTGCCGACCCAGCTGGTGCTGCCTGGCTATGAGGTGTCGGCGCCTGTGGATCAAGGGGCTCATCAAACGCGGAACTTCAGCCACGGTCCGGTGCGTCGCTTTGTGCTGCGAGCGATGGGCGAGGGGCCATCGTTTGTGCTGACCCTTGTGGCCGTGCGCGGCCGCGAATTGGGGGATCTAAGGGAGATGGTGTTCGGCCGCTCCGATGCCAGCGCTGATCCCCGCTCCGATGCCAGCGCCGATGGCAGCACTGATCTCAGGGAGCCGCTGGTGGAGCGTCGTCTGATGCGCCTTCGCTTAGGTGCGGCTGCGGGTGCCGAGGCGAGCGAGCAGCCTGCCCGTGAGCTGGCTTTGGGCCGGGGTCCTGCGGATGCTGCGGGCAGCACCACCCGCTGGCAGACCTGCCTGACCGCGAACGGCGGGGCTGCCGCGAGCGACGATCTGCTAACCGGGCTTGTTGAGAAGCAGATGGCTGCCGAGCTCTGGCAAAACCCTCTCCGCAAGTGGCTCGCCCATCTGGCGGGTGAGCCATTGAGCGGCTGGGAGTGCCTGCTCGTGCAGCTCAGGAGCGAGACAGCGGGTGATCAAAAAAACCGGCTTGTGCCCCTAGGAAAGGAGATCGCGCCGCAGCTTTTAAGCGGCAGCGATCGCGATACCTACCGCCAATCTAATTGAACCTTGTAATGCCAACTGCTTTCTGATTTCGGGAGGCCAGCTGCAGGATGCGGGTGTTCTGAGGTGGGTGCGCAAGAACCCGGCCGCGCCCCACTCCGATCTGCTCTGGCACCACGGCCGCTGTTCCGCTTTGCTGGCGCTCGCCCGTGCCCGATTCCCTCGCGCCATGGCGGAGTTCCCCCAGCCTCTCCCTGCCCCTCAGGAGCCTGTTGAGGTCGTGCTCCTGCATCGCGACACCGGCACCGCCCGCTACGCCACCCGCGCCACTGAGGCCGAGATCCACCGGGCCAACCTGCGGCTCCAGGGTGCGGGCAGCGCCAGCCGCTACGTGGCGGCGCGGCACCTGGGGCATCACGGGGCGGAGCGACAGGGCTGAGCACCCCGAGGGGGCGGCATGGAGGCCTGGGAACGAATCGCTCGTTCAGACCGCAATCGGGAGCTGCGCCTTCAGTGGCTCCGCCAGCAGCCGCGCCATGCCGCTTGGGTCCTGAATATCGAGGCAGAGCAAGGTGGGGCCGATGAACTCCAGCGTGTATCCGTCCCCCTCCACCACCAGATCGGGAAGGCCCCGCAGGGTGGGATGGCGAAACAGGATCGCGCCACTCTTGCTGTCCACCAGCCGGTCCATGTCCTTGAGCTGGTCGGTCAGGTGTTGGGAAAGATCCATCGGCCCCCTCCTCGGCGACTCATCACGGTTCGGGCGTCACTGGGGTAGGTCGTGACGACGGCCTCCCCATCTTCCCGCAGGATCACCACCCATGGGCGACCTTCCCACTCCATCAGTAGTCCACTGGCCCCGGTGCTCGCGTCAAGGAAGGGTTCCGCCCCGGACAGCGCGGATCTCCAGCTGACCAGGCGATCACCCTCGATGCCGTAGGTCGCCAGCTTCTCCTGGGCGTGGCGGGTGAGCTGCAAGCGCAGGGAGGATTCCTCGGAAAAGCCAGGACGATCAGCAGTTGCCGGAGATGCGGCCAAAGTTGAACGACGCATAAGTAGTGGGGTGGAGATTTTCCATAGGACAGATCGAACGGGCCCTTTGATAATACAGACTTACTCTCACTTGTCAAGTCCTCCCGAGGCAGCTGCATTCATACCGCCGCAATGCCCAGGAGATCCTCAGTCGCCCCATACAAGCTGAGTCAGTCATGTGCACAAAATTCGAAGCTAAAACCTCGAAATCCAAAGGCATGCTTCGACTACGGACTTACAAAGCAAAGTCAGTGTTCACCACTATCTTTTCTCTTCAACATGTGCACAAAGAAGGGAGTTGGATCCCCCCCCCCCACTCAGGCGGCCTGGGGTTCACCCAGCAGGCGCCGCACCACTGCCGCCTTGGTCTGCTCGCCGGTGATCTCGCTCAGGTACGTGCGGCGGTGCACCGCCGGGCTGTGGCCCATCACGGCCGCCACATCCGCGTAGCTCCAGCTCGTGCTCTCCCGCGCGCGGATCGCGTAGGCGTGGCGCAGGTCGTAGGGCACGCAGCGCTCTTTCCGCCGCTGTGCCTTCTTGCGGCCCTGGGCTGGGGCAGTCTCCACCCAGGCGTAGAGCTTGTGGTGGAGCTCGAACTCCGCCTTGGCGTCGCAGCTGCGCAGCTTGTGGCAGCACACCGCCCCCAGCCGTTCGTTGTTGTCGCAGCGTTTCACTTGGTCGCGCTCCGGCTGGAATGGCAGGCCGTCTTCGTTCACGTACTTGGGCTTGTAGCGGCTGCGCAGTTCCGCCAGCCGCTGCTCGCCATTGGCGCCGCCCAGCTGGTAGCGCTCCACCCACCGGGCGGGCAGAGGCATCGCTGCCCGGAAGCCCGTCTTGGTCACCTTGATGTGACGGGCGGCCACCCCAACGGTGATCAGGCCGTGCTCATCCGGCAGGCCATCCACGTGCCACACCTCATGGGGGCGCAGCCCGTAGGTGGCGATCATCGCGAACACCCAGCCCCACAGAGGATCCTCCTCCATCACCCGATCAAGCCACTCCTCGATCGCCTCGGTGCTCGGGATCCGGCGGCGTGATTGGCCAGCGGCCACCAGGGCCTGCTTCTTGCGGTTCACCAGAGCCTTGAGCTCCGCGCTCAGCTCCTCCGGCGCGATCGCCCCAAAGCCCGCACGCCGCAGCAGGGACACCACCTCCCGTTTCTGCCGGAAGCCCTGGCGGTGCGTCGCCATCGGCAGCAGAGGTTCGCTCGGGTCCTCCAGGTGGGCCTTGAGGCTCTCGCTGGTGTGCAGGGCAAAGCGCCGCACGTCCTCCAGCGTGGCGGGGCGTCCCCCTGGCAGCAGGCGGAAGTAGCCCTGGCCCTTGAACGGGCCCACCAGGTTCATGTTCACCCCCTGCCCGCGCTGGAAGGTCACCACGGCCTCGCAGATTGCGGGCCAGGTGGGGGCGGGGGACACGCTGCGCCGTGCAGGAGCCTCCGCGCCAGTGATGGCCTCCAGGGGCTGGCCCTGCTTGGTGGCGGCCAGCAGCCGCTCGCACAGGGCCTCCACCGCCTCCGGATCCGCCGCGGCGCAGCCGGGCAGGGAGCGCTCGCGCGTGCGGCGATCCGGGAGGATCTCGTAGATGGTCACCCAACGGCTGCGGCGGTGCTGGCGCAGGCGGAAGGGGGCTCCAAAGGCCCGCAGGATTCCGTTGGCGCGCTCCAGGGGGGGAGTGGGGGTCGGCATCGGATCAGAACCGGTGGTAGAGGGTTCCGACTTCGGCTCGCCAAATTGACTTATGTCATCAACCGATGATTTTTGTTTGGGACTATGTCCCAAGCAAATGACCCAGTTACGGTTTTTCCCGGTCCTTCCCGGACTCACTCCGGACTGAGCGGGAACGCTCTCGGGAGCCCCAAAAGGATTGCCCTGGAACCAACCTTAAGGCGGTTCCAAGGTCTTGAAGCCCATGGGTCGCCTGAGATTCGAACTCAGGACCAATCGGTTAAAAGCCGGCTGTTTTTGGCTGAGATCCCTTGCAGCGCAATGGGTGCCCTTCGAGAGTTCCTCAAAAAGTTCCTCAAGGCCCATTTTTCGGCCCAAATCGGGCCTTGGGTCCCACTTGGATTGAGACGGAATTGAGTCGCATTTAACGAGCAGTCTCATGGCCGGCCAGCTCCCGTGAAACTGAGTAGACCGGCTGCACTGGAATGAGATAGCGCCAGTCGACACTCGATTTGACCACAGCATGATTATGGAGCCATGAGACGGGTCGCAAGGCCTGCCGCGCCGATCCCGCCTCAGCAACAGGTGGGAAGAGGGCGTGGTGGTGATAGAGAAAAGTCAGCACCTCCTGACTTTGCGAGACCGAGTCGCTCCAGCGCCCTGAGGAGCTCGAAGGACGCTGTCACCCGTCTTGCGCTGATGCATGGCTGTGAAACGAGTTCCAATCCGCCTCTGACATCCCCTCCTGGTTGGCCCAGCTCCTGAGATCGTCCCAGTCGATGGCATGGCTCTGGGCGACCCAGATGGCCTGCTCCAAGCATTGGCGATCGCGCCAATGCACGAAGGCAGCAAGCCGATCCATCACACACAGGGTCGGCGGAATCACACGCAACGG
>CAIVPT010000092.1 GCA_903907855.1 uncultured Synechococcaceae cyanobacterium
CGGCGCAGGGCCAGGCCGCCGAGCCCGAGGGAGCCGATCAGGGCGAGCAGGCCCAGCTGGCGGCCCGCCTGGGCGATTTCGCCGCGCGGCAGGGTGGGCACGGCCCGCGCGGTGAGGCCGGGCAGCTCGAGGTAGTCGCGGTGGCCGGGGCCCCCATCCACCTGCAGCTCCCAGTCGGGACGCACCTGGGAGGGCAGGCGGAAGACCAGACGGCCCTCCGCGTCGGTGCGTCCGAGTTCGACGGCCTCGCCGCCGCTGGGGGCTACGGCGCGCACCGCAGCGGCCACCACCGGGGCACCGGTGGAGAAGCTGGAGATCAGGCGGAGCTCTTCGGGGGCGGCGGGGTCGGCACTCGAGCGCGCCAGCGGCGTGTTGTGCCCGTGGCCGTGCAGATGCTCGAGGCTGGATTCGATCGCGTGGGCCCGAGCAGGGGCCGGGCAGAGGCCGGGGGCCAGCAGCAGTGCCGCGGCGCCAAGGAGGGCAGGCAGGGAGGGGCGGACCATCGCAACTCGTCGGAAGGTTTTGGTTAGGAGGCTTTCCAGCGGCTGTCGCTGGTGCGGCCCGCTTGCACCATCCGGGCCATCGAGCTCACCATCATCGACAGGGCGTCATGGCTATCGCCCCGGGCCTGCAGTTCGGCGGCGAGCACCCGCTCGGCGGCGGTCAGGCACGGGGAGCGCTCCGCTGTGGAGGCCAGGGTGCGGGAGGCTTCGCTGCGCAGGGCGCTCGCGGCGTGGGCGGCGATCCGCTGCTGCAGGGGGCTGAGGTCCAAGGAAACGGGGTTCGCTCAGGGGAATCCTGGCAAATCGCCGCCGTCAGCGAGCGTCGGCAGCCCAGGCGTTACGAGCTTGCAATGAAATCTCCGTTGGCGGCGGGGTTCGGCGGCGGGCAGACCCGGTGCAAGCCGGATTCGTCCAGCCAGCCGTCGAAGGGCACGTCCCAGGGATCCCTGGGCAGCGGGGCGGGGCTGACGCAGGCCGCCGGCAGCACCGCGAGGGCGGGCACGCTCCGCCAGTGGGGATCGGCCCGCAGCCGGTCGTACCAGCCACCACCGGAACCCAGCCGAATGCCCGCGCGGTCGATCGCCAGGGCCGGCACCAGCAGCAGCCCCAGCTGGTGGGGGGCGAGCCCTGCTTCGCCAAGCGTTGGGGCTGGGGGGCTGGGAATGCCGCAGGCATCGGGCGCGAGCGGCTCGCCGGGGCGCCAGGGCAGGTAAAGCAGCCGCAGGGCTGGGTTGGCGGGGGGGCAGGCATGCACCGCCGGCAGGGCAAGCCGCCCCGGCTGCTGATCCTCCAGCAGCGCGGCCAGGGGGCGCAGATCGGGCTCGGCACCGATCGGCCACCAGAGACCCAGCCGCCGCCCGGCCTCCAGGCGCGGGGGGAGGTGCCGCTGAGCGATCGCCAGGATGCCGTCCGCCGCCTCCGCCAGCTGCTCGCGGCGGCGGCGGCGGAAGCGGCGGCGCAGCTCCTCTTTGCTGGGCAGCTCGTGGCTTGGGTCTCCGGCTCCGGTGGGGGGCATCCGCATCAACGCTGGAACCAGCCGGTGAGGGCCACGGCCAGGGCGTCGGCGGCGTCGTCGGGCCGTGGTGGGGTGTCGAGATCGAGCTCGCGCATCACCGCTTCGAGCACCTCGCCCTTGTCAGCGTGGCCGTGGCCGGCCACGGCGAGCTTGATCTGCATCGGCGGAAACTCCACCACCGGAATGGCGAAGCGCGCCAGCGTCATCAGCACCACCCCGCGGGCCTGCACCACGGCGATGGTGGTGCTGGATCGGTAGAAGAAAAATTTCTCCACCGCCGCCAGCTCCGGACGCCAGCGGCGGATCAGGGTGCGCAGGTCGGCGGCGATCTCCACCATGCGCTCGCCTTCGCTGCGGCCGGGATCGGTGCGGATCATGCCGCAGTCGAGCAGCTGTTGCCGCGGTCCCGGCGGACCCTGGCGCGCCTCACGGACCTCAATCACGCCATAGCCCACGCGGGCCAGGCCGGGATCGATTCCCAGGATTCGCAAAGCCCACACACCAAGACAGCAGGCACTTTAGGCAGAGCTGTCATAGGGAAAGGCCATCCCGGCTGCCGCGTTAGATGCGCAGCGGGATGGCCTCGGAAAGCCCCATGATTTTGGAAAAAACCCGTGAATCTCAGCCGACGGAATCCTCAGCCCATGCTGTGGCGCGAGCGAGCGCGACGCCGCAGGCGGCGGCTGAAGGCGAAGGCCGTACCGGCGCCGATGAGCGGCAGGGGGCCGGGGACCTGTGTCTGCGTGTAGACATTCTGGAGGTTGTCGAGAACGTCGCTCTGCCCCTGCAGCTCATAGCTATCCCGCACATAGAGCTTGGTGTAGCCAGCTGGCAGTTGGAGGAAGCCATTGCCGCCAATGATTTCAAAAATCTCGTTTGTGAAGGCATCGTCGCTGTAGATGCTCTTGGTTACGACGGGATTGCCGGAGAGTGAATCCACCTTCAGCCTGACTTTGTCGAAGCTCCAGATGGCGTTGTCGGGACTGGTGATCTCGATGAGGTACTCAAAGATGCCGCTTGCGGGGCCCTGAAGAGGTTGTTCGAAGTCCACATCCACCTCCCAGAGGTCGTCGAGGTAGCCCGGGCCTGGATTAATCGGAATCCAGTTGAACTCAATCGTGCCATCCCCTGCGGTGGGGGTTTTCAGCAGGGTGATCTGCTTGTCCGTGGGGCTCTTGGTGTCGTAGGCAACGCCGAGTACGCAGGCCGTCGCTTCGGTGTTGCTGCCGAAGCTGCACGGGGTGGTGAGAGCGCTCGCCGATCCGCCGTGAAGGCTGAGGGTGGTCACGCCCGCCATTGCGCTGCCGATCAAGAGGCGTTGCAGGGATGCTCGTTGAGGAGAAAACGCAGAAGTGGCGGCGCGAAACATTACGGATGACTGGGCGAATAGACTGAGCTGTTTGCTCGGTCCCCCACAAGTTAAGGGAGTTTTGTCCTGCTGTCAGGGTTTTTGCTGTGCTCTGCTCTGTATTCAACGGGATCTTGTTGTGGCTGCCGGAATCAGGGCGGTGCGGTGATTGTGTCTGGTAATTATTGAATGCCTTCTTTGAGAAGGGGGCTGTTTGTGTTGCATCATTGTCCTGTGGTTTTTGGGGCGACGCGGTGAGGGAGGGCGTTTCTGGTCGTGGCGGCGTGTGCTGGGCGATCTGTCTGGGCTTGCGGGCGGTCGAGATGGGGCGCAGGGCCTCGGGGAGGGCAAAAGTGCGTTATTGGCTTTTGGGGTATTCCTGCCTAGGGTTGGGTTTGGAATTTTCTTGATCTTGCTCTCTCTGCCATTTTCTGGTGTTCCTGGCTCGTCGCTTCCGGGTGTGGTTGAGTTTGCTGGTTGTTGCGCACGTGGGAATCTGGGGCACCCCTGCTCCGATGCTGTGGCGTCAGGCGGGCTCTTCTGCTCCCGTGCTCCCGCTCCCCTGGTATTCCTCTAGGGCTTTTCCCATCTCCATCCCTCTCCCCGAGCCAGTTCACCGTTGACCTCGTCGCTCCAGCATCCCCTGCGTGAGTGGCTCTCCCTCTCCGCCAGCCCTGCCGATACCGCCAGCGTTCTTGGCAAGGTGCTGCCCCTGCGCCGGCTCGAATCCCTGGGCCCCATCTCCGACTGGTGGCACCTCGACGGCCATAGCCAGATCGGCAGCGTGCCCCTGGCCGCCAGCGTTGGTTCCCCCCTGCTGGTGGAGACCAGTGAGCATGCCCAGCACTGGCTGTTGCTGCTCCACGACGGATTTGCGAGCATCCACCAGGGCCGCAACCGCTATGACCTGCAAGCTGGCGATGCCCTGATCCTTCCCGGCATCGGCTGGACCCTGCTCACCCAGGATTCCAGCTGCTCCTTGCTCGCCTTCGACGCCCTCGAGCTGTTGGCGGCCGCCCGGCGCGTGGGGGGCGCCCGTTGGCAGGCCCCATCCCCGCGCCATAACCCCCTGCGCCGCTCTCGCCTGTTGCGCGCCGATGAGGAGTGCCCCCAAAGCGTTCTGCTGGCTTCCCTCAGTCGCCTTCTGCCCGTCTTCTACGGGTTGGCGCCGCTGGGGGAGACGCTGATCGAGGCCCTGATGCTGCAGCAGCAGCTCCTGCGCCTGCTGGCCCTGCTTGTCTTCCCCGAGCTCGGCGAAGGGGTGGGGGCTGCCAGGCCGGTGTCCGCCTCTGACGTGCGGCTCGAATCCCTGCTCGATTTCATCAGCCTGAACCTCGCCCAACCACTCACCCTTCAGTTGTTGGAGGAGCGCAGCAACTATTCGCGCCGCAGCCTCCATTACCTCTTCCAGCAGCGTTTCGGCTGCAGTCCGATGCAATGGGTGCGCCAGCTGCGGATGGCCCAGGCCCTGGAGCGCCTTTCCCAGCCCGGCGAGGGTGACACGGTGAAAGCGGTGGCCGGCGAGTGCGGCTATCGCTCCCTCAGCCAGTTCAGCCTCGACTTCCAGCGCGCCCATGGCCGCCGGCCCTCGGATGTGCTGCGGGCCGGCCGCGGATCCTGAGGGCCAGTTCCGTCAGGCCGCCAGGGCCAGGGAGAAGCCGCTCCTGTCGCTCGGCTCGGGGCGCTCAAACACTTTGCAGAAGACCTTCACCACCCGCTCGCCGGAATCGATCTGCTCCAGGGGATCCTTGCGCAGCCGGTGGCGCAGGCAGCAGGCGGCCACGCGGGCGACGTCGTCGTCGCTCACCTCGGTGCGCCCCTCGAAGGCGGCCAGGGCCCGGGCCGCCCGATTGGTGACGATGTCCCCCCGCAGCCCATCGACATCCAGCTCCCCGCACACCGCCGAGATGCGGATGCGCAGGTCGTCGTCGATCTCCACCTGGCCGAGACGCTGCTGGGCCTCCACCACCCGCTCCTGCAGAGCCTCCTGGCTGGCCTGCAGCGCCTGGCTAAACGCCTCCGGGTCGTCGTCGAACTGGGTGCGCTGATCCACCACCCGCACCCGCAGCTCGGGATCGCGGACGGTGCGTACCTCCACGCTCATGCCGAAGCGATCGAGCAGCTGGGGCCGCAACTCCCCCTCCTCCGGGTTGCCTGAGCCGATCAGCACGAACCGGGCCGGGTGACGCACGCTCACCCCCTCCCGCTCCACGGTGTTCCAGCCCGAGGCGGCCGAATCGAGCAGCACGTCCACCAGGTGGTCGTCGAGCAGGTTCACCTCATCCACATAAAGCAGGCCGCGGTTGGCCTTGGCCAGCAGGCCGGGCTCGAAGGCGCGCACCCCCTCGCTGAGGGCTTTCTCGATGTCGATCGTGCCGCAGAGGCGGTCTTCGGTAGCGCCCAGAGGCAGATCGACCATCGGCACCTGGCGGGCCTCCAGCGGCAGGGTCTCGCCCCGCTCCAGCCGCTCGCTCACCTCGCTGCTCTGCAGATCCGGGTCGGAGGGGGAGCTGTTGTAGGGGTCCCCCGCCACTACCTCAATCTCCGGCAGCAGGCTGGCCAGGGCCCGGATCGTGGTGCTTTTGCCGGTGCCCCGGTCGCCCATGATCATCACGCCGCCGATGCGTGGATCGATCACATTGAGCAGCAGGGCGAGCTTCATCTCCTCCTGTCCCACGATCGCGGTGAAGGGGAAGACCCTGCGCTGGCGGGCTTGGATCACGGGCTCGGCGGGGGACGGTGTGCGGGGATTGTTTCACAGGCGCTCCTGCGGTCCTGCGGCTCTGGAGGTTGCGCGGGCGAGGGCCCGGGGCGCCGCGCTGATCAGCGAGATGGGATCGCCAGGGGCAGCAGCGAGAGCACCTGGGGCGGCGTGGCATCCGCCGGGTAGATCAGCCGTACCCCCACCTGGCGCCGCTGTCCCGGCCCCAGGCTGATGGTGCCCAGCACCGGCCCCTGCTGGCCGTTGCGCAGCACCAGGTGGAATCCCTGGCGGCCCCGGGGCCGGGCCTCGGGGCCCTCGCCGTCGAGCCCGCTCACCTCCACCGTGCCGCGGAACATCACGGCCCGCGCCGGCGTGGGCAGGAAGCTGAGGCCCCCCTGGGGGCGGTCCTGCTTGAGCGGCGATTCCACGGCCAGCGCCAGGCGCACCGGCGTGGGGCCATCGTTGTGCAACGGGATCGTCAGGTCGTAGGTGACGCCGTAGTTGCCGTGGGCGGCCCAGGCGGTGCCGGGATAGAAGGCGCTGAGCGGCGCGGTCTGCACCTGGCCGGTGCCGAAGGTGCCCCGCTCCAGCGAGGCGATCGGCCAGGAGATCGGCGCCCGGCTGGTGGAGAGGAAGGGGGCGCCAGGGTCGGTGAGCCGGCCCCGCCAGACGCTGCCGCTCTGCACGCCGCTGACGCGCGAGTAGATCATCGGGCCCGCTGCTCCCCGGGGGGTGGGGCTGTGCTCCTTGGGGCTCAGGGGCCCATCGAGCAGGCGGCTCCAGACGGCCGGATCGGGCGGAGCGTCCCCCCGACCGAAGGCCGCCAGGGTGGCCACGTCCACAGGGCCGTCGGCGTCGAACAGCAGCTGCAGGTTGCGGCCGTTGAGCAGGGGATCGAGCCCCCGCACCGGCAGGGGGAGCACCACCAGGGGGCTCAGCTGGCCGGGGGGCAGGGTCCAGCCCTCGGGCAGGGCGGCGGAGCGTTCGCGGCCCAGCAGCTCGGTGGCCACCCGGCTGCCCGGCCCCGACCACAGCGGGCTGCTGCCCTGGGATACCACGGTGGGCAGGGGTAGGAAGGGCGCCGCCGGCTCCTTGCCATCCACCGATTGGGAGAGGGCGGTGGCGCCGGCCCGAAGCTGCAGCCGCACTGGCCCGGGGCCGCGGGGGGCGGCCACCACCGCCAGCCAGAGGGTGGAATCGAGGCTTTCGGGCCGCCCCGCGTAGACGTGGTGGCTGAACAGGCCGAAGGCCCCCCGTTGGGGGGCGTTGAGATGGGCGGAGGGCACCGCCAGGGGGCGGCCCTGGAAGCCGCGGCTGGGATCAAAGCTGGAGAACAGGATGCCCGGAGCGGTGATCAGCTCGGGGTTGTTGTCGTTCAGCAGCGGCACCCCATCGAGGCCGCCGCCCAGGGGCAGCACGCTCTGGCGCCGCACCAGGGGCGCCGGGGGGGTGGGGGCTGGGGTCGAGGGCGTTGGGGCCGTTGGGGCGGCCGGGGAGGCCTGGGGAAGGAGCACGGCGACCAGGGCCAGCGCGGAGGGGCGCCGCCGCAGGCGCCGCTGGCGGGAAATCGGAGCGTTCATCGACGGCCGGTCAGGGTGGGAGCTGCAGCGCCGACCATGGCGCGAATCAGTTCGGCCGAGCGCGGGTCGTTGAAGGGCCCCTTGACCAGGAAGGCGGCTACGGCGCGCTGGCCGTTGGGCATCTGAATCAGGGCGGCGTCGGCGTAGGCGATGCCAATGTCCCCGGTTTTGTTGTACACGGTTACGCCTTGGGCCAGCAGCTCGCTGTCGGGATCACTGGAGTCCTTACCCAACCCCTTGAGCAACCCCAGCGGGATCAAGGTGTTGGTGCGGGAGGTGAAGAGGATCTCGCGGAACAGATCGCGGGCCCGGGGACTGAGCTTCTCGCCGGTGTCCACCAGGGCGATGGAGCGGGCCAGATCGCGGGCACTGGTGGTGTTGGTGCCCTCAAGGTCGGGCAGCCAGTTGTTCACCACCGTCGCCGGCAGGCCGAGGCCCTGGAAGCGGAGGTTGAGGGCGGTCTTGCCGCCCAGGCGCTTGATCAGCAGGTTGGTGGCGGTGTTGTCACTCACCCGGATCATCTCCGTGGCGGCCTCATGGAAGGGGAAACGGCTGCCGACGGGCTTGTTGCCCATCCAGCCGGCACCCCCTCCCACCACCTCCTTGGTCAGCGGCAGGGGCTCGTCCCAGCGCAGCTTGCCGGCCTCCAGATCCTCCAGGGACGCCAGCAGAATCGGTGTCTTGATCGAGCTGGCGGCGGGCAGGGCCCGATCGGGTTGCAGTTCGGCGTAGCGTCCGTCGTCGAGCACCAGCAGGAACCCGGAGGCGGTGAGCCCCTTCTGGGCGGCGGCCAAGGCGGCCCAGCGGCGGCTCAGGTCGCTGAGTTCGCGGCGTGGTTCAAAGCGACCCATCCCGAGGCCACCCCCGGGGAGTCGGCGCGGGGCCGGGTCGATCGCCGGAACGCCCAGACCGCCGCCCTGGGCGAAGCGCGGGGCCAGGAGCTTCAGGCCGCTGCCGACCACCACCCCCAGACCGACGCCGGTCACCGCCAGCCGGAGCAGCAGCAGCAGGGGCTGCACCCAGGGCTTGCTGCGGGGGCGGGGGGGGCGGCCGGCGGTCACGGTCTGGGGTTCGGGCGAAGGGGCTGGGCCCGACCCTAGTGGTCCTGGCCGGGCGGACAAGGGCGGCGGCTTGCCCAGCGCAACTGGCACACCATGCCCCGCAGCAGCGCCAGCTCGCCCGGTTGCACCTGGGCCCGCTGGAGCAGGGCGCGCAGCTTGGCCATGCGGGCGCGGGCGGTGTGGGGCATCAGGAAGCCCACCTCCAGCAGCAGGGCTTCGGCGTCGGCCAGGGCGGCCTCCAGTTCCCCCCGCGGCGCCGGTTCTGCTCCGGCCCCGGCCAACGGTGCCAGGGCCGCGGCCGCCGCTTCCCCTGGCCGCCCCCGCAGCCGCTGCAGCTCGTGCAACACCACCGCCACCGCATGGGAGAGGTTGAGGGAGCCATAGGCGGCACCGGTGGGCACGCAGAGCAGCCGGCCGGCCTGGAGGAGCTCCCCATTGCTCAGGCCCCTGTCCTCCCGGCCGAAGACCAGCGCCGCAGGAGCGACCCCAGGAGCAACCCCAGGGGCGGCACCGCCCCATCGGCTTTCGCCGCCCAACAGCCAGCCCAGCGCCTCTTCCGGACCCTGCACCGCCAGGGGCTCCCCCTCCCCGCGGCCGCTGGTGGCCACCACCCGGCCGCAGTCCGCCAGGGCCTCGGCCAGGGTGGCGAAGCGGCGGGCCGCCGCCAGCCAGGGCCGGCCATGCACCGCCATGAGCAGGGCCTGGGGATCGAGGGGATCGCAGCGGGGGGCCACCAGCCGCAGTTCGGCGATGGCGAAATTGGCGCAGAGGCGGGCGACGCTGCCGACGTTGAGGGGTCCGGCCGGCTCCACCAGCACGAGATGGAGCGCCGGTTCGGTGGGGGGGGGCGCCGCCAATCGTTCAGGGGAGCTGGTCCAGGAAGGCCAGCAGGTCGGCCATGTCCTGGGGGGCAGGCTGGAAGCGGGGCATCGGCGGCGTGCGGCCACTCACCACCTGCTGGATGAGCTGGCGGTCGTTTTTGCGGCGGTTCACCCCGTGCAGGTCGGGGCCCACGAGCCCCTGGGCGGCCAGGCCGTGGCAGCCGGCGCAGTTAAGGCGGAAGAGCCGGCCGCCGTTGTCGACCGAGCCCGAGAGGGTGAGGGTGGCGCGGGTGTAGGGATCACTGCGGGCAGCGGGCAACAGCACCAACAGCAGCACGATCGAGGCCGCCGCCGCCAGGATCACCAGGGCGGTGATCAGCCCGCGGGCAGGGCCGGCTGCGGCGGGCAGACCGGCGTTCGTGGTGGGCAGGGGCGCCGTGGCGGCGCCGTCGGGGCCGGGGGTCGGTCCTGTCACGGTTGGGCGGGAAAAGTGTGCGGCCGGGCTTCCATCATGGAAGAATTGCAGGGCGCGTCACGACCCGGCCCGGAACCATGATCGAACCCCTTCTCTGCGGCATCGTTCTCGGCCTGATCCCCGTCACCCTGGTGGGTCTGTTCGTCGCCGCCTGGAATCAATACCGCCGCGGCAGCGCCCTGGGCGGCTGATCCGGCTGGAGTGGGCTCCACTGCGCATCCAGCGGCACCGTGGGGCGTTCCTAGGGGCTGCTCCACGGGCAGCTCGAGATACAACACGCAGGTGCTGCCATAGCGGCGGCAGCTCTCCAGTCGCCATCCGTTTGGCGTTTCGGGCACGGTCCTGCTGCCGCATTCCCACACCATGACCCCGCCGGGCTCTAGCCATCCGCCCTCACGCACCGCGTCCGCGATGGCGCCGTAGAGCCCAGAGGCGTAGGGGGGATCCACGTAGATCACAGCAAACGGGGCCTGCCGCCCGCTCGCAGGTCGTCCGCCCCGCCCCTGTCCCGCCGGGCTTGGGGCGGTGAGCCAATGCAGCACCTCCGCGGTCACCACCTGCACCGAGGGGCGAGGGGCCTGGCCTGCTGCCACCGTTTCGAGGTTGGCGCGGGCCACGGCGGCGATGCGGCGGTCCTGCTCCACGCCCACCACCAGGGCGGCCCCATGGTGCAGCGCCTCGCAGGCCATGGCACCGCTGCCGCAGCAGAGGTCGAGCCAGCGGCAGCCCGCCAACCGTGGGGCCAGCCGATTGATCACCGCCAGCCGCACCCGCGCAGCGGTGGGGCGCGCCAGGGCGCCCGGTGGACTCTGAAGCCGCCTCCCTCCGCTGACCCGCAGACTCACCGGTGCTCCACCCAGTGCAGCCAACGGCGCAACATGCCTTCCCCCACCGGCCCTGATTTCTCCGGATGGAACTGGCAGGCGGCGATCGTGCCCCGCCATACCGCTGCGGTGACGGGCTGGCCTGCCCAGTCGACCCAGGCAGTGGTGACGGAGGGATCGGCGGGATCGGCGGCGTAGGAATGCACGAAGTACACCCAGCTCTCGGGGGCGTCGGCCGGCAGCAGCGGGCTGGGGGTGGCGGGCAGCAGCGGCGCCCAGCCCATGTGCGGGATCGGATGGCCCGGCCTGGGGGGCAGGGCCCGTACCCGGCCGGGCAGCAGCGAGAGCCCCGGAGCCACACCTTCCTCACTGCTCTCGAACAGCAGTTGCAGACCCAGGCAGATGCCCAGCAGGGGCCGGCCGGCGCTGCAGGACTCCTGGAGGGCCCGATCCAACCCGGCGGCGCTGAGTCGCTCCATCGCCGGATCGAAGGCTCCCACCCCCGGCAGCACCAGGGCGTCGCACGCCACCATGTCGGCAGCTGTGTGGACGGCTCGCACGCTGGTGCCGAGCCGCTCGAAGCCGCGCTGGACCGAGTGGAGGTTGCCCATGCCGTAGTCGATCAGGCCGATCTGGCTCATGGCGTGGGCGACGGGGTGACCAGCCGCTCCGCCGGATGCTCCAGGGCCGGGATCGAAGCAAACTCGAGGCCGTTGAGGTGGTGGATGAACTGGTACAGGCGGCCCATGCGACGCCGGTCAAAGCGCAGCCGCAGGCAGGGGTACATCAACCCGTTGTCGTCGACATTCTCTCCGCCCTGAATCGTGCCCTCGCTGAGCAGATCGGCGAAGCTGCGGCTCAGCGAGGGCAGCCACTCGCGCGGCACCGGCGCGTTGAGCAGCAGTTCGATCCGGTCCTCCCCGAGCAGGGCGCTGTGGAAGACGCGATAGAAGCGGCTGATGTAGGCCACCGCATCGGTGGCGCTGGAGGCCTCGAACATCAGATCGGGGTCTTCCGGGGAGATCAGGCTGCGGCGTACCAGCTCCTCATTCACATTGCGCTTCCACACCGACCAGAAGTCATCCCCTGGAGGGGCCAGGAGCACCAGGGGGATCGGCTGGGTGCGGCCGGTCTGGATGAGGGTGAGGGCCTCGAAGAGTTCATCGAGCGTGCCGAAACCTCCCGGCATTACCACCAGGGCGTCGCTTTCGCGTAGGAAGAAGAGTTTGCGGGTGAAGAAATAACGAAAATAGAGCAAGCGCCCCTCGCATTCACTCACGAATGGATTGGGATGCTGTTCAAATGGCAGGTCGACATTCAGGCCGATGCTGTGTTCGCAGCCCGCGCCACTGTTGGCGCCCTCCATCACACCGCCACCGGCGCCTGTCATTACCTGGAAGCCGGTCTCCACCGACAGCCGTGCGAGATCCTCGGCCAGCTGGTAGACGGGATCCTGCTGGGTGGTGCGTGCCGAGCCGAATACCGTGATCTTGCGGGTGCCGCGCTGGGGGCGAAAGACATCGAGGGCTTCGCTGATGTCGGCAAGAGCGCCGGTTACCAGCTTCCAGGCTTCGTGCTCGCTTTCGTTGCGGGCGATCTGCAGAAGAGAAATCACTCCCCTTTCGATCAACCGCCGCTGCGGATGACCTTCAAGAACTTGGGCCAGAACCTGAAGGGGGCTCTGGCCCGCGCTGGCGGTGACGGTGGAGGAGGGGCTCAGATGAACTTGGAGATGGTGGAGCTGAGGGTGGTCTTGGGAACGGCGCCGACGACCGTGTCGACTTTCTCGCCGTCCTTGAAGATCATCAGCGTGGGGATGCTGCGGATGCCGTATTGGCTGGCGATGTTGGGGTTTTCGTCGGTGTTGAGCTTGACCACCTTGAGCTTGCCTTCGAAGTCTTTGGCGATTTCATCCACAATCGGGGCGACCATGCGGCAGGGGCCGCACCAGGGGGCCCAGAAGTCGACCAGCACGGGCACGTCGCTTTTGAGCACGTCCTGCTCGAACGAGGCGTCGGTGACAGGGGCGGCGCTGGACATTCTTGACAGCTGGAGAGTTCTTGAAAATCTAGCAACCGGCTTCGGGCCGTCCACGGTGAGAGAGCCAAGCGTTGCATCGCTTGATGCGGGCCGGTGGTGCGGATCAGCTTGGGGTGCCCGCTGGCGGCGCCAGGCTCGGGCTGGGGATCGCCGGCGCCCCCCCACGGGCGGCGGTGCGGCAAAAAAGTGAAAAAGCCCAGGAAGCCCGGGCTGGAAGGTGTGAGGAGTGTGCGAGCCGTAGCCCCCACGACTTGAGATTAACCCGTCTCTCGCCTCGCGGCTCAAGAGACCTGTTCTGAGATGGGTGCGCCCTTACTTGCCCATGCCGAGCTGCTGGGCCTTCTGGTACACCTTGCCTTCGGTCAGCAGGGAGGGGGCCACCACCACCTCCACCTGCTGCATCTCCCGAAGGGTGCGGGCGCCCAGGGTGCCCATCGAGGTGCGGATGCAGCCCAGCAGGTTTTGGGTGCCGTCATCCAGGCTGGCGGGACCGCGCAGGATCCGCTCGAGGCTGCCGGTGGTGCCCACGCGGATGCGGGTGCCCCGCGGCAGCACCGGACTCGGCGTGGCCATGCCCCAGTGGAAACCGCGGCCGGGGGCTTCGGTTGCCCGCGCGATCGGCGAGCCGATCATCACCGCGTCGGCCCCGCAGGCCAGGCACTTGCAGATGTCGCCGCCGGTGACGATGCCCCCATCGGCGATCACCGGCACGTACCGGCCGCTCTCCTTTTCATAGTCGTCACGGGCGGAGGCGCAATCGGCCACGGCGGTGGCCTGGGGAATGCCCACCCCGAGAACCCCGCGCGAGGTGCAGGCAGCCCCCGGGCCGATGCCCACCATCACCCCGGCCGCGCCGGCCCGCATCAGCTGCAGGGCCACGTCGTAGGTGACGCAATTGCCGATCACCACCGGCACGCCCATCTCGCGGCAGAGGGTTGCCAGATCCAGGCTCGCCTGCCCCTCGCCACCGATGTGCTCGGTGGATACCACCGTGGCCTGAACAAAGAACAGATCGGCGCCGGCCTCGGCGATCGCCTGGCCGAAGCGCAGGGCGGCCACCGGCGTAGCGCTCACCGCGGCGATGCCCCCGCCGGTGCGGATCTCCTGGATCCGCTGGCGGATCAGCTCCTCACGCACCGGCTGGGCGTAGATCTCCTGCATCAGCGGCACGAATTCCTCCTTGCCCACCGCGGCGATGCGGTCGAGCATCGGGTTGGGATCGTCGTAGCGGCACTGCACCCCCTCAAGGTTGAGCACGCCGAGGGCCCCCTGGCGGCTGAGCTCGATCGCCATGGCCACATCCACCACGCCGTCCATGGCACTGGCGATGATCGGGATCTCCCGCTCGATGCCCCCCAGGCTCCAGTGGCTGTTGGTGACGGCGGGATCGACGGTGCGACCTCCGGGCACGAGGGCAATCTCGTCGATGCCGTAGGCGCGGCGGACGACGCGGTTGCGACCGAGCTGGATGTTCACCGGAGGCGGGGCACAGTCGGGCCAAACTATCAACCGGGAGGGCAGGGGCTGGGCCTGCCAACGCCCTCAGGAGCGACCGCTGAAGGACTGCCAGCGCTGTTTCCACTCGGCCAGCACCCGCTCCCGTTCGCTGGTGCGCACCAGCCGGGTGCTGCTGAACCACACCAGGTAGATCAGGCCGGTGAGCTCCAGTAGTCCGGAGACGAGGGGGATGCCATCAAGGGTGCCCACCACGCGGGCGTAAAGCCGCAGGGCCAGCACGGCCACCAGCAGCAGGGCGAAGCCCTTGAGCGGACCGCGGAGCTTCTGCCAGTGGCCCCCGATGTCGGTCTCGGTGAACCAGGTGCGCAGCTTTTCCACCAGCAGGTCGAATTCGCCGCCCTCGGCCGGGGTGGCACCGGGGGCCGGCGGGATCTCCAGCGTGGTGGCAATGGTGGGGGTTGGGGCCGGCTCGGGCGTGGGCGGGGCTGCGGCCGGGGCTGGAGCCGGGGTGAGGCTGACTTCGATCGGCCCCGGATCGGGGCGGGCGATCGCCTCCTCGACGGGTGGCTCCTGGGCGGGAGGATCTGCCACTGCGGGCTCCGCCGCCGCCGTCAGCTCCGGGCTCCCGTCCGCCCCGCTCACCTCCGTGGGCTCGGGCCCATCGGCCGCGGGTCCGGAGGGGGCCCCGGCGCTGTCCGCGGGCTCGGGGCTGCCAAGGGCGTCGGGGGGGAGCGGGGTCTCGGCCATGGCGGGCGGGAGGATTGGCGCGAGCTTACGCAGGATTTGCCGTTTTTTCCTGCAGCGGCCGGGCCGTCGCAGGGCCCTCAGGCCTCAAGGGGGAGCAGCGTTGGCCGTGGGCTGAGCGGCAGGACCGGCAGGCGCAGGGGAAAGGCATCCTCCTCAAGGCGGCGCACCAGCTCCCGTGCGATCGCCTCCGCCAGGCGGGGGCTGTGGGACGGCGCGGTCCGCAGCCCCTGGCCCTCCACCTCGATCCGACCGCTGCGCAGCGCCGCATAGGAGACCGCGCCGAAGCCCGGCTTGAGGCGTCGCGGCACCGATAGGTCGAGCACCGGCGCCTCCAGCTGACCATCGGCAATGGCCGCCTGCAGGGCGGTGGCCCCATCGATCAGCGCCACAGGGGCGGCGATCGGCACCAGCAGGGCGCTGCCCTGGGCCTCGAAGAAGCAGGGCCGCAACCAGCCGGGCTCCAGGGCATGCAGATCCACGCACACCGCCGCCACGGCTCCGGGGCTGCGGGCGTGGCCGGAGGACTGGCGGCGGGGTTGGGGCTGGTGGCCGCTGCCGCTGCCCACCACCCACCCCACCGCTCCGCCCACCAGCACGGGCGAGCCCGGCCCCAGCTGCGCCAGCGCCGGCATCGTCAGGCCGATGCTGCCGGCGCCCCCGGCGGTCCAGAGGGCATTGCCGAAGGGGCCGAGCAGGGGCCCGTAGGGACTCGGCAGCAACCCTTCGCCGCTGCTCACCGCCACCAGGCCGTTCTCCACGATCGCCCGGTGCAGCAGCAGGCGCCCGCCGCCGATGCGCGCCAGGTCGAGCCGGGTGTGCAGGTCCCGGCGTGGCTGGAGCCGTGTGCCCTCGCCCCCGCTGTCGAGGTTGACTTCCCTGCCCTCCAGCAGCTCGGCGAGGATGTGGGCGCCGCCCCGGCGGCTCCCCTCCGCCAGCCCCCCGCCGATCGGCAGCACCAGATCGGCCGCGCCACCGCCGGCCTGGGCGGCTACCCCGCCCACGCTGGGATCGCGCAGACGGATGGGCGGATCCGTGGGGCCCAGGTGCAGATGCAGGCTGCCCTGATCGCTGAAACCGGCGTCGGCGGCCACCACCACATCCGTCTCGGCGTAGGCCTCGGCCAGGCCCACGGCGGCCACCAGGGCGCGCCAGTCGGCGGCGAGCCGCACCCGCAGCCGCCCCTGCCGCTGGCGTTCGCGCAGGCTCGCCTCGTCGCGGCGCGGCAGATCGGCCGGGGTCGCGCCCTGCGGGGAGGGGGGGGGCTTGGGGGGGCGGGCCGGCGGCATCGGTGGGGGGCGGTTGAGCCGGAGGGCTTTCGATAGAGTGGGTGCTGCACAAGTCGGTACGGCATGGCGGATCCAACCGGACCGGGGTCCACGGGCCCCGGAGAATCCGACGGACGGATCATCCAGACCGACCTCCGCAACGAGATGTCGCGCTCCTATCTGGAGTATGCGATGAGCGTGATCGTGGGCCGGGCCTTGCCCGATGCCCGCGATGGCCTCAAGCCGGTGCACCGGCGCATCCTGTACGCGATGTACGAGCTGGGACTGTCCAGCGACCGGCCCTACCGCAAATGCGCCCGTGTGGTGGGTGAGGTGCTCGGCAAGTACCACCCCCATGGCGATACGGCCGTCTACGACGCGCTGGTGCGGATGGCGCAGGATTTCTCCATGCGCATGCCGCTGGTCGACGGCCACGGCAATTTCGGATCGGTCGATAACGATCCGCCGGCGGCCATGCGCTACACCGAGTCGCGGCTGCAGGCCCTCACCAACGACGCCCTGCTGGAGGACATCGAGAGTGAGACGGTCGATTTCGTCGACAACTTCGACGGCTCCCAGCAGGAGCCCACCGTGCTTCCCTCGCGGGTGCCCCAGCTGCTGCTGAACGGCTCCACCGGCATCGCCGTGGGGATGGCCACCAACATCCCCCCCCACAACCTCACCGAGCTGATCGACGGCCTGCTGGCCCTGATCGCCAACCCCGAGATCGAGGAGCGGGCGTTGATGGCGATCATCCCCGGCCCCGACTTCCCCACGGGCGGCCAGATCCTCGGCCGGCGCGGCATCCGCGAGACCTACACCACCGGGCGTGGCTCGGTGACGATGCGCGGCGTGGCTCGCATCGAGACGATCGAGGCCAAGGGCCGCCCCGACCGGGACGCCGTGATCATCACCGAGCTGCCCTACCAGACCAACAAGGCCGCCCTGATCGAGCGCATCGCCGAGCTGGTGAATGACAAAAAGCTCGAGGGCATCTCCGACATTCGCGACGAGAGCGATCGCGATGGCATGCGCATCGTGATCGAACTGCGCCGCGACGCCTACCCGCAGGTGGTGCTCAACAACCTCTTCAAGCTCACGCCGCTGCAGAGCAACTTCAACGCCTACATGCTTGCGCTGGTGGGGGGGGAGCCGGTGCTGCTCACCCTGCGTCGGATGTTGCAGGTGTTCCTCGACTTCCGGGTCGAGACCATCGAGCGCCGCACCCGCTATCTGTTGCGCAAGGCCGAGGAGCGTGACCACATCCTGCTCGGCCTGCTGATCGCCCTCGACAACCTCGACGCGATCATCGCCCTGATCCGCTCCGCCGCCGACACCGCCACGGCGCGTGAACAGCTGATGGAGCGCTTCGGCCTGAGCGAACCGCAGGCCGATGCCATCCTGCAGATGCAGCTGCGGCGGCTCACGGCTCTGGAGGCTGACAAGATCCGGCTGGAGCACGAAGATCTGCTCGCCAAGATCACCGATTACCAAGACATCCTTGCCCGGCGGGAGAGGGTATTCGGATTAATCGGTGAGGAGCTGCACGCCCTGCGGGCCAAATACGATTCACCGCGCCGCACCGAGATCCTCGATGTGGAAGGCGGTCTGGAGGACATCGACCTCATCGCCAATGAGCGTTCGGTGGTGTTGCTCACCGAGAACGGCTACCTCAAACGCATGCCGGTGAGTGAGTTTGAGGCCACCAGCCGCGGCACCCGCGGCAAGGCCGGCACCCGCTCCCAGGGGGAGGAGGCGGTGAAGCTGTTCATCAGCTGCAACGACCACGATTCGCTGCTGTTGTTCAGCGATCGCGGCGTGGTTTATTCCCTGCCCGCCTACCGGGTGCCGATGTGCAGCCGTGCGGCCCGGGGCACACCGATCGTGCAGTTGCTGCCGATTCCGCGGGAGGAGTTGATCACCTCCCTGCTTGCCGTCGGCGCCTTCGAGGACGACCTGGTGCTGGTGATGCTCACCAGCGGTGGCTACATCAAGCGCACCCGTTTATCCGCCTTCGCGAACATTCGGGCCAACGGCCTGATCGCCATCTCGTTGGAGGAGGGCGACGCCCTGCGATGGGTGCGGCTGGCGCTGCCTGGCGACAGCGTGCTGATCGGCTCCCTCAAGGGCATGACGATCCACTTCCGCCTCAGCGACGAGGAGCTGCGCCCCTTGGGTCGCTCCGCCCGCGGCGTGCGCGCCATGACCCTGCGCTCCGGCGATGCCCTGGTGAGCATGGATGTGTTGCCGGCCGAGCTGGCCGATCGGGTGGCCAGCGCCGGAGCGGAGGACGAGGCCGAGGCTGAGGTGAGCGAAGGCGCAGAAGAGGTGGCCGTCAGCGAAGGCCCCTGGGTGCTGGTGGCCAGTGCCAGCGGCCTGGGCAAGCGGGTGCCGGTGCAGCAATTCCGTCTGCAGAAGCGCGCTGGCATGGGCCTGCGGGCGATCCGCTTCCGTCGCGAGGGCGATTCCCTGGTGGGCTTGAAGGTGCTCGGCGCCGGAGAGGAGCTGCTGCTGGTGAGCGAACGGGGCGTGATCGTGCGCATGCAGGCCGATGCGATTCCCCAGCAGTCGCGGGCGGCCACCGGCGTGCGCCTGCAACGCCTTGATGCCGGCGACCGCCTGGCTGAGGTGGTGCTCGTTCCCCCCGCTGCGGAGGGCAGTGAAGAGGAGGCCGTCATCCCGGACGCCTGACGGGTTGATCCTGATGGGTTGAAGAGATGTTTCTGATTCAGTTCCGCTCGGCTGGATTTCTAGGTTGGGATTCCAGTGGTACGCCGCCCTTTCGATGTCCGATCCCGTTCCCAGTGAAGCGATCCGGCTGATTCAGGAATTCGAGGGCTGTCACCGCCTCGACCCCAGCGACGGCCGGGTTCACGCCTATCCCGATCCGCTCACGAATGCCGAGCCCTGGACAATCGGCTGGGGCACCACGATGTATCCCGATGGCCGTCGTGTGGCCCCCAATGATGTGATCACCCGGGAGCAGGCCGATCTGTGCTTCGCCACCATCCTCGAGTGCGATACCTGGCAACCGATTAGCCGCAGCATCCCCTTCTGGGCGGAGATGAATGACCCGATGCGTTCGGCCCTGTGCAGCTTTGCCTACAATCTCGGTAGCGGTTTCTACGGGGCCGGCGGGTTTGACACCATCAGCCGCGTGCTGCGGGAGAAGCGCTGGCCGGAGGTGCCCGATGCCCTGCTGCTCTATGTCAATCCCGGCACCCCGGTGGAGGCTGGCCTGCGGCGCCGTCGCACCGCTGAGGGGGATCTCTGGCGACAGGGGCTGGCCCAGCTCGGCCAGGCGAGCGAGGCTCCAGCGGTTGGGGTGAGCGAGCCTCCAGCGGCTGCGGCTGCGGCCGACTCGGTGCTGCTGGAGGCGATCGCCTCCACCTTTCTGAAGAAGGAAAACCGTGAGTCCACCGAGCTGCCGGCCCACCAGCTGGTGGCGGTGGAGAGCGGGCGGCAGTGGAAATTTGAGGCGCTGCTCGAGCAGCAGGGCCAGTCGCTGCATGTGCAGCTGGCCTATGGCGCCGGCGATTGGTGGATCTACGCACCCCATTGGCGCCAGGCGGGATCGACCCCCAGTGGCGCGGCTCCGGAGGCTGGGGCGCCGCCAACGGCCCCCGCTCCTGTCGGCGGTGAGCACGACCTGGCCGTGCCCTATCTGTCCCAGCTGGATAACACGTACAACCCCTATGGCAGCTGCAATGTGACCTCCGTGGCCATGTGCCTCTACTACCTCGGCATGCCGCGCCGCGCGGGCACCCAGCTTGAGGATGAGCTCTACCTGAAGCTGGAGAACCTGGGACGCAGTCGCCACAATCCCTATGATCTTAAATACCTGATCGAAACCTACCCAGGGTACAAAGATGTTTTCCGTGAAAATGGCAGTTTTGCGGATATCCGCAGCGCCATCGATGCGGGCCATCCGGTAATCGTTCACGGCTATTTCACGTCATTTGGGCACATCGTTGTGATCCGTGGTTACGATGATACGGGATTTCTTGTGAATGATCCCTACGGAGAGTGGTTCAGTACCGGCTATGACAACTCCCGCAGCGGCGAGCGTCTTCATTATTCCCACGACCTGATCGCCCGCACCTGTTCGCCGGAATCGCGCAGCAATCCCGCCCACATCTGGCTGCACACGGTGATGTGTCTCTAAGGAGCCTGCCGCTAAGGCGCCCGCAGGGCCTCGGGCAGGATCGGCGCCAGGTAGGTGCGATGGGCCCGCACCCAGCAGCGGGCGGGCTCGCCCCGCTCCCCCACGCGCGTATCGCGCAGGATCGCCACAGGCGGCACCTTCAGCCGCAGCCAGGGGCGCCCCTGCACCAGCCTCAGGGGGGGCGGCGTGCCCCCGTCGCTCTCGACGATCGCGCCCGGCCGCAGGGCGATGGAGGCCCGCCCCGTAGCGTCCCGGCAGGCCAGGCCGGCTGGATCCGGGTCCACCACCAGCCAGTGGCGCTGGCGGATCAGCCCCCGGGGCCCCCGCCAGTCGAGATTGGCGAAGTCTCCCTGACGGTCCGGCGGGACCACCTCCGCCCCCTGGGCGCCCACGGCGCCGGGCCGGATCGCCAGCAGGGCAAGTGCGACCAGAAGCGCGCCAGCGATGCGCCGGCGCCGGAGAAGGCGGTGCCGGCGCAGTAACGAGCTTGCGGTGGTGGTGGCAGCGTCCATGACCCTCCCCTCCGTGCTCGGCGAGCGCTTGAAGCGACTTTAGGCAGGGCCGGCGGGGCGTTCCACGGCGCCCATACACTCGCAGCGGAGCCGCCCGCCCCCCCTGATCCCCCTCTCCGAAACGCCCGCGGATGTGCTCGTGCTCGGGGCTGGCCCCGCCGCCCTGGCGATCGCCGACGCCCTGCTCCAGCGGGGCCTGGTGGTGGAGGCCCTCGCTCCGGCCGATCCCGCCGCCCCCTGGGCCAACACCTACGGCATCTGGGTGGCGGAGGTGGAGGCCCTCGGGCTCACCCACCTGCTCTCCCATCGCTGGAGCGACACCGTCAGTCACTTCGAGCCCGGCGACATCCCGCTCCGCCATGGCCGCGACTACGGCCTGTTCGACAAGGTCGCCCTGCAGGCTCACTGGCTGGGGCGGGCGGACGCTGCCGGTTTGGTGTGGCACCGCGGCATGGCCCGCAGCATCGAGCACGGGCCCGACCATTCCACCGTCACCACCGCCGAGGGGGCCAGCCACTGCGCCCGCCTGGTGATCGACGCGACGGGCCATGAGCCGGTGTTCGTGAGTCGCACCGACGACGGGCCGGTGGCCGCTCAGGCGGCCTACGGGATTGTGGGTCGCTTCAGTGGCCCGCCGATCCCCCCCGGGCGCTTCGTGTTCATGGACTACCGCAGCGACCACCTGGAGCCGCCGGAGCGCCGCCAGCCGCCCACCTTCCTCTATGCCATGGACCTGGGCGACGACGTGTATTTCGTGGAGGAGACCTCCCTGGCCCTGGCGCCCGCCCTTCCCTTCCCGCTTCTCCAGGACCGGTTGCGGCGTCGCCTCGCCCACCGGGGGGTGGTGGTCCGCGAGGTCCACCACGAGGAGTTCTGCCTCTTCCCGATGAATCCCCCCTTGCCAGACCTGGGCCAGCGCGTGGTGGGCTTCGGCGGGGCCGCCGGCATGGTGCACCCGGCGTCGGGCTACCTGGTGGGGAGCCTGCTGCGCCGCGCCCCCGACCTGGCGGCCGCGATCGCCGCCGCCCTCGATCGCGGCCTGCGCGGGGGCGATCTGGCCCGCGAGGCCTGGCAGGGGCTGTGGCCCCCTGCCCTGCGCTGGAAGCACGCCTTCTTCCGCTTCGGACTGGAGAAGCTGATGCGCTTTGAGGAGGGGCGGCTCCGCCACCACTTCGCCACCTTTTTTGCTCTGCCTGCGGAGCAGTGGTACGGCTTCCTCTCCAACACCCTCACCCCCCCTGAGCTCCTGGCGGCGATGGTGGGCCTCTACCGCCGGGCCCCCTGGGACGTGCGCTGGGGGTTGATGACCCTCCAGGGCCGGGAGGGTCGCCTGCTGGCCCGCCTCCTTGCCCCCGGCCCCTGAGCCATTCCCCGATGACCCCCGCCCCGCCCCCCTCGCCCGCCGCGCCCCCCTCCCCGGGCGCCCAGGACGACCGCGCCGCCCTGCTCGCGCTGCTGCGGGATCCCCGCGCGGCGGCGGCGGCCCGGGCCGGATCGGGCGGCTCCACGCCCCGGGCCCTGATCGAGCGCCTGGAGCGGGAGCGGCCTGCCGATCTGCGTCGCGATGCCCCCCTGCTGCAGGGGGTCTGGGAGCTGCGCTGGAGCAGCAGCCCCCTGCCCTACCTGGCGGTCGCCCCCTGGCTGGAAAACCTGCAGCTGCTCGATCCCTCCCGCGGGCGCGGCATGAATCTCCTGCGCCTGGGCGGTCCCCTCGGCCCGCTGGCGGGGGTCGCCGTGGAGGCGGCGGTGGCCATCGAGCCGGCAGCGGCGGAGGATCCCTGCCAGCGGGTGTCGGTGCGGTTCGAACGGGGCGGCTGGCTGGGCCCGCGCCTTGGGGAGGGCCGCCTGCAGCTGCTGCGTGAGGTGCGCCAGAGCTTCCCCGCCTGGCTCGACATCACCGTGCTCGACCAGGATCTGCGGGTCTGCCGCGGCAACGCGGGCACCCTCTTCGCCCTGCTACGGCGGCCCGATCTGCGCCTGGAGGATTGGCTCCCTAGCGCAGCAGGGGTGGATCCTCCGGGGCCTCCTGTGCCCCCGGCGCCCCGGGGCCCCGGCGCAGGCTGAGGGCCAGTAGCGCCAGGCTCAGCGCCAGCACCAGGGTGGAGAGCACGTGAATCTGGGGCGGGATTTCCCGCTGAAAGCTGCCGGCGATGTAGAGGGGAAAGGTGAGGGTGGTGCCACCGGTGAACAGCGTCACCACGTAGTCGTCGAAGGAAAGGGAGAACGACAGCAGCAACGCCGCCAGCAGCCCGGGCGCCAACCGCGGCAGGGTTACCCGCAGGAAGGCCTGCAGCGGGCTCGCCCCCAGGTCTTCGGCGGCCTCCTCGAGCGACCAGTCGAAGCCGCTGAGGCGGGCCTGCAGGGTGAGGGCCGCATAGCTCAGGCAGAACAGGCTGTGGCTGAGCAGCAGGGTGCCGAACCCCATGGGAACGTCCGCCTGCACGAAGAGGCTCAGCAGGGCGGTGCCCAGCACGATCTCCGGACTGGTGAGCGGCAGCACGAGCAGCAGTTCGATCCAGCCATCCCCTCGCCGTCGCCGCCGCGCCAGGGCCAGGGCCATCAGCCCCCCCAGCAGGGTGGCCAGGGCCGCGGCCGCCAGCGCCAGCCGCAGGCTGCTGGCAAACGCCTGCACCAGCTCGGGCACCGCCAGCGGATGGAGCCAGTTCGCCAGGGTGAAGCCCTGCCAGAGCAGGTTGAAGCGACCCTGGGGGGCGTTGAAGCTGAACAGCACGATCACCAGGATCGGCGCGAACAGCAGGGCATAGACCGCCACCGCCCACAGGGCCAACCAGGGGATCGCTCGCCGGGGGGAACCGCTCATGGCAGGGGCAGATCGTCGCGGCTGCTCCCCCGCAGGCCGACCAGCACGAGGAGCGCCAGCAACGCCATCAGCACCACGGTCAGGGCCGCACTGCGGGGCAGTTGCCGTTGCACCAACACCAGGTTCTGGAGGGCGTTGCCGATCAGGCGGTCGTTCGGTCCCCCCAGCATCTGGGGGTTGATCACGTCCCCCACCGTGGGCACCAGGCTGAGGGTCAGGCCGGCCGCGAGGCCCGGCTTCGACAGCGGCCAGATCACTCGACGCAGGGTGATCCAGGGGCCCGCCTGCAGGTCGGCCGCCGCCTCCAGCAGGGGTAGCCCAACGCGCTGCAGGGTCACCACCAGGGGGAGCACCAGGAAGGGCACGGCGTTGTAGGCCAGACCCCCCACCACCGCCGGGGTGGTGTTCAGAAGGCGCCCGTCCTGCAGGAGGCCCAGGGCCTCCAGGGGCAGCACCAGCCCCAGGCCCCGCAGCAGGCCCAGCAGGGGTCCCCGATCGGCGAGCAGGGTGGTCCAGCCGATCATGCGCACCAGGGAGGCGGTGAAGAAGGGCATCACCACCAGGCCGGTGAGCAGGGGCCGCCAGCGGCCGCCGCGGAAGGCGATGAAGCAGGCCAGCGGGTAGCTGATCAGCAGCGCCAGCGCCGTGGCCAGGCCGGCCACCAGCAACGAGCGCAGCAGCAGGGGGCCGTAGTGCTGCAGCACGTCGCTGTAGGTGTCGATCCGGCCGGTGAAGCGGAAGCGCAGGCTGAAGCGCCCCAACGGTTCCGCCAGGGACAGGGGCAGCAAGCCGAGCAGCGGCAGCACGAACAGGGCCAGCAGCCAGGCCAGGCCTGGGGCCAGCAACAGCCACGACGCCTCAGGCGCCCACGATCGTCGCGAACCGCTCATCGAACCGGGCCTCCTCCCCAGCGCTCAGGGGACCGAACACCTGCAGCCGCTCCCGCATGGCCGCATCCGGGAACAGCAGCGGACTGGCGCTGAGGCGGGCGGTGGCCGGGTCGGCCGCCAGGATCGCCTGCACCCCTTGCACCGGCGAGATGTAGTTCACGGCGGCCGCAATGCGCGCCGCCTCAGGCGGGTCGTAGACGAAGTTCATCCACGCGGCCGCCTCGCGGCGATGGCGGGCGCCGCGAGGCATCACCATCACATCGGCCCAGAGCAAGCCGCCGCTGCGGGGCACCACAAAGCGCAGCTTCGGCTGCTCCAGCGCCAGCTGGGCCACATCCCCGGACCAGGCCACGCAGGCGGCGAAGTTGCCGGAGAGCAGATCGTCCTGGTAGTCGTTGCCGGTGAAGGCGCGGATCTGTCCATCGGCCTTGGCCTGCTCCAGGCGGCGGAAGGCGGCTTCGGCGGCGCCATAGGTGGGGCGGCGGATGTCCTGGCCGTCGGCGAGCATCAACAGGCCGATGCTGTCGCGCATTTCGGTGAGAAACCCCACCCGCCCCCGCAGCTTCGGGTCGAACAGATCGTCGACATCCTGCAGTTCGCGCCCGGTGGCTTCGAGGTTGTAAGCGATGCCGGTGATGCCCGACTGCCAGGGCAACGAGAAGCGCTCGCTGGGATCCCAGGAGGGCGTTCGCAACTCGGTGTTCCGATGGCGACGGTTGGGCACCTCCGCCAGGGGCAGCGGCTCCAGCCAGCCCAGGTCGATCAGCCGCTGGGCCATCCAGTACGTCGTCACGAACAGGTCCTGCGGAAGCGTGCGGCCCGCCTCCAGCTCCGGCTGGATCTTCGCGAAGAACGCTGCGGCATCGTTCTGATCCTCGCTATAGCGCACGGCGATGCCGCTGGCGCGCTGGAAGCGCTCGACGCTGCCCGGCACGCCATCCCGGCTGGGATCGATGTAGAGAGGCCAGTTGGAGATCACCAGGGGCCCCTTGCCCTCCCCTCCGCCGTCCCCGGTCGTCCCGCTGCCGCGCCCCCCACCGCGGCCGCAGGCGATCAGGCCAGGCAGCGCCAGCGCCCCCCCGGCGGACAGGGCCAGCCGGCGCAGCACGGTGCGGCGAGGCAGCCGCCTGGCGGGGCCAGCGGGCAGGGGGTATCGGGGCATGGTGGTCTCAGGGGGGTGAGCCGGGGGGGCGCGGCAGGCCGGCGGGAGCGCTGTCGGACAGGTTGGCGGGCAAGGGATGGGCGGTGGCCGGATCCCACACGGCCCAGACCACTTCGCCAGACCGTAGGGACCCTTCCCCGTCCTGGCGACTCACCTGGGCCAGCAGCGGTGGACCCACCTCCTGGGCCAGGGTCACCTGCAGCAGGGAGCCCTGGAAGCTCACATCGACGATCCTGGCCCGCTGGCCCCTCTCGCCGTCCGTGGGGCCATGGGCCTGCAGGCGCAGCTGCTCGGGTCGCACCAGCAACCAGCCGCCCGAGCGGTCGTCCGCCAGCAGGTTGGCCCGGCCCAGGAATTCCGCCACGAAGGGGTTGGTGGGGGCGTCGTAGAGCTGGCGGGGCGTGCCCACCTGTTCGATCCGTCCGGCCCGCATCACCGCCAGCCGGTCGCTCAGGGCCAGGGCTTCCTCCTGGTCGTGGGTGACCATCAGGACGGTCAGGCCCAGCTCCCGCTGGATGCGCTTGAGCTCGCCCTGGACGCTGCGGCGCAGGAAGGGATCGAGGGCGGCCAGGGGCTCATCGAGGAGCAGCGCCACCGGCCGGTTCACCAGCGCCCGGGCCAGGGCCACCCGCTGTTGCTGTCCTCCGGAGAGCTCGTGGGGCCGGCTGCGGGCGAGCGGCTCCAGCTGGACCACGGCGAGGGCCTCGGCGACCCGGCGGCGGATGTCCGCGGCCGCCAGACCGCGGGCGCGGGGGCCGAACGCCACGTTCTCCCAGACCGTGAGGTGCGGGAAGAGGGCGTAGTTCTGGAACACCGTGTTCACCGGCCGCCGTTGGGGGGGCAGGTTGGTGACATCCCTGCCCTCCAGCCGCACCCGACCGGAGTCCGGCGGATCGAATCCGGCGATCAGCCGCAGGGTGGTGGTCTTGCCGCAGCCCGAGGGGCCGAGCAGCGAGAAGAACTCCCCCCGCTCCACCGTCAGGTTGATCCCGTCGACCGCCATCCCCGCGGCATAGCGCCGGCGCAGCGATTCCAGGGCGATCACGGGCTCCACCGGGGCGGGGCGGCCAGGAACGCGGAACTTAGCGGTGATGCGCCGCTTAGCGCGGGGGCTCCCTCAGTCCCAGCGGTTGTCGTCGTCAGCGGGTGGATCCTCCTCGTCCCACGCCAGGCTCACCAGCACCGGGGCGTGGTCGCTGGGTTGGGGGTTGCCGCGCAGCTGGCGGGCGATCACACAGCCGGTGGCACAGGCCAGCAGCGGATCGTCGAGATAGATGTGGTCGATGCGCCAGCCGCGGTCGCGCTCCCAGGCACCGGTGCGGTAGTCCCACCAGCTCCAGTGTCCCGCCGCCGGTTCGAACACCCGGAAGGCATCGTGCAGCCGCTCCCCGAGCAAAGCGCGCAGTGCCTGCCGTTCCGGCTCGCTGGCCATGATCCCCCCGCTCAGGCGCGCGGGATCATGAAGATCCCGGTCCTCCGGGGCGATGTTGAAATCGCCCACCATCACCAGGGGCTCCCCTTCGGCCTGCTGGGCTTCCAGGTAGCGGCGCAGGCAGGCCAGCCACTCCAGCTTGTAGGCGTACTTGTCGCTGCTGGTGGAGGAACCGTTGGGTACGTAGAGGTCGAGGATCCGCAGGCCCTCCACCCGGGCGCTGATCACCCGCTTCTGCTCGCTGAGGGCCGCCGCCTCCGGGTCGTCGATCAGCACGGCGTCGAAGCCCACGCGCACGTCTTCCAGCGGCAGGCGGCTGAGGATCGCCACACCGTTGTAGCTCTTCTGGCCGCTCACCACGCAGCGGTAGCCAAGGCGGGCCAGGGGGTCGTGGGGGAAGAGATCGTCCGTCACCTTCGTTTCCTGCAGGCACACCACCTCGGGCTGCTCCGCCGCCAGCCAGGCGGTGAGCTGATCCAGGCGGCTCCGCACCGAGTTGACGTTCCAGGTGGCGATCCGCATCGGCCCGCGGCAAACGAACGGCCCAAGGCTCCTACCATGCAGACCCACCGCCTTGCCGTCCCCGGCCATGGACGCCCTCCCCAGCCGCGCCCGTC
>CAIVPT010000093.1 GCA_903907855.1 uncultured Synechococcaceae cyanobacterium
GCCAGCTCCCGCACGGTGTGGCGCACCCTCGGCGGCGGGGAGGCGCCGGCCCAGCTGATCCGCCGGCTGCTGGCGATCCCCCGGGCCGTGCATGAACTGATCTGGGGATTGCTGCTGCTGCAGCTGGTGGGGCTCCAGCCGGCGGTGGCGGTGCTGGCCCTGGCCTTACCCTTCGCCGCCCTGGTGGCGCGGGTGGTGTCAGACCTGCTCGATGCCCTGCCGCTCGGCCCGCTGGAGGCGCTGCGGGCGGGGGGAGCCCCGGCGCCGGCGGCCCTGGTCACGGCACTCGGCCCGGCGCTGATGCCCGGCATCCTCAGCTATGGCGGCTACCGGCTGGAGTGCGCCCTGCGCAGCGCCACCCTGCTTGGGGTGTTCGGCCTGGGGGGCCTGGGCACGGAGTTGCGGCTGAGCCTGCAGTCGCTCGAATTCCGGGAACTCTGGAGCGGCCTGTGGGCGCTGCTGGCCGTGATGCTGACGCTGGAAGGCGGCCTGGGGGCCCTGCGGCGACGCTGGTGCATGCCGCCGCGGCTGGGGCTGGCCCGCGGGGGGGTGGGACGGCGGGGCCGGGAGATGGCGATGGCCGTGCTGGCCCTGGTGCCGCTGGCCGTGGTGTTGGCTGCCCTGCTGCAGGTGGATCCCCGGGTTCTCACCCACTGGCAGCCCCTGCCGGGCCTGGGGGAGGGGAACTGGCAATCGGCTCTGGCGCTGCCCTGGCCCCGCCTGGTGGGCGGAACAGTGACTCTCACGGCCCTGTCGGCCTGCCTGGCGGTGGGACTGGCCCCCTGGCTGCTGCTGCTGGTGGCCCCCTGGCGGGGGGGACGGACCGCGGTGCGGATGCTGTGGGCCCTGGGGCGCCTGTGGCCGCCACCGCTGACGGCCCTGCTGCTGCTGTTCCTGCTGCGACCGGGACTGGTGAGCGCCGCCCTGGCTCTCTCCTTCCACAACCTGGGCATCCTGGGGCGTCTGCTGCTGGAGGGGCTGGAAGATGGCCCGCCGGAGGTGGAGCAGGGGTTGCGGGCGGCGGGGGTGGCGGCGGCACCAGCCCTGCTGTACGGGCGCTTCCCCGCGGTGGCCGATGCCTACCTCGCCTATGGCGCCTACCGGGCCGATGTGATGCTGCGGGAGACGGTGGTGGTGGGGCTGATGGGGGCGACGGGTCTGGGCAGCCAGCTGGTGGAGAGCCTGAGTGCCTTCGCCTGGGATCAGGTGCTGGCGCTGGTGGCCGCCTACGCCCTGCTGACGCTGGCAGGGGAGGAACTCAGCGACCAGGTCCGCAGGCGGCTGCTCGGGAGCGCACCCGGGGGAAAGCACGGAGCCAGGCAGGGAAGCACACCTCCAGAAACGGGACTGATCACGAATCCTTAGCAATGCCCCCTTTCCCCAGGATGGGCTGGATTTCCACAGCCTGGCTGGGGTTTTTCCCCAGATGTCGCGCCTGAGAACGTGCCGCGCATGGGGGGAGCGGCGGGGTCCGGGGGGAAATCTCGTCCTCCCCTTGACAAACCCTGGCCATCCACCACGAAGGGAAGGCTGAAGCAGCGGGAACCCAGAGGAGGCCCTTTCCAGCTGGCATCTCAAAACGAGTCACACCGCGAAACAAGAGACTGTGCCCCTTTGACGGCTGCGGCGGGACATGGCCTTATGGAGGCCCGCTGCCCTGCCACCCCCCTCCCATGGCCCCGGCCCTGCCCTCCCTGCCGGCTCGCGCCGAAACCCGTCGCCTCCGCAACGGCATCACCTCGCTGGCCATGGCGCCGGGCATCCTGGTGCTGCAGCCCCGGGGGATGGCGGATGGCCAGCGGGCGATCGAGGCTGTCCGCAACGGCCAGAGCGTTGTCCTCGACGCCTCAGAACTCGACCCGACCCTCGGCCAGCGCCTGGTGGATTACACCTGCGGTGGGGTGCAGGCCATGGATGGACAGTCGCGCCGACTGGGGGAGGCGGTCTTCCTGTTCACATCTGGTCTGAGTTGCATCGAGGATCCGTCTGAGCTGATGGGAAGCTCTGGGGGCAGCCTGAGGGTCTGAGCGCGATCGCAGCCCTGCGGGGAACGGAGAAAGAAAAAAGTCCGACGGAACTACCCCGCCGGACTTGCAGGCCCATATCCAGAAGATGAAGCCACCATGGAGGAGACCGAAAGAGAAAGAGAGGCTGTTTAGATCGTTGCTCCTTCTTGGGAGAATAAGCAGGACTCATCGCGGGTTCCATCGTCGCTTCAGACGGGCGGGCCCCAGATCTCCCCTTCCTCGTTTTGGGCAAAAGTTATGGGCAAAATGGGTGTCCTGATGCGGGCCACTCCTGCAGTGATGGGCCCACCGGCGCAGCTCTGTTCCGTGCGGGAAACCAACCCAGGCGGCCTTACTCCTCCTCACCGCCCAGGGGGATGAGCTTGATCTGTTTACGACCCAGGCGGATATCGAACTCATCGCCGGGCTGGAAGCCGAGCATGGCGGTGTACGCCTTGCCGACAAGCAGATTGCCATTGCCCTGCACGGTGGCCACGTAGGTGAGTTTGCGGCCGGGCTTGGACGATCCCTTACTGCCCCCTTCGCCAAGGCTGACGCCCTTCGCCTCGAGCAGGGCTTCGTAGAAGGCGGTGAAGTTGAGCCGCTCGCCCCCATCCTTCTTGGTGCTCACATAGCCACAGGCCCGCACCAGCTCGGATTTGGACACATCGCCCAGCTCCCGGACCCTGCTGAGAAGTTCGCTGCCTTGAAGCATGACGTTCACCCGTCAGAACTGGTGAATCTTAAACAAAGCAGGCGACGAGATGCTGGTTGTCCGACCAGGGAATTGAAACGACTGGATCAGCGCCAGCCCGGCTCGAATCACCGCGATCGCCGTAGGCGCGATCCGACGATCCCCCCCCGATCGCACTGATGCGGAAATGCTCAACAGTTACTGCCACTTGCCGGCAGGGCGGCACACAGTGGGACCAGTCCCCTGTATCAGGAGCGTTGGTCGCCATGACCCCGACCTCCGAAGCGTGCGCCCGCGAAGCGACCGCCACAATTCCCCCCAGCCCAACGGCGGCCGTGGCCCAGGCCCAGGGCCTGCGCTGGCTGCTCGATGACCTGCTCGACGCCGAAGCGGACCTGTTGGCCCTCCTCGCCTCCCCCTCCGCCATTCCATCCGGCCAGAGACAGCGCCTGGCGCAGTTCTGTACGCGGATTGCCATGGCCCTCCGCTGATTGCGAAACCGGACCTCCCACCGCGAGAACGGCCCCGGCCGTTCTGAGAGGATCGCCGGAGCGCTCCGGCCCCGGCGA
Organism: uncultured Synechococcaceae cyanobacterium; assembly: GCA_903907855.1. Taxonomy (GTDB): domain Bacteria; phylum Cyanobacteriota; class Cyanobacteriia; order PCC-6307; family Cyanobiaceae; genus Cyanobium. Next base: position 3,270 of record CAIVPT010000093.1, read on the forward strand.
TGTCCCTCGATCAGCTGCGCCAGTTCCTGCTGCGAATGCAGAACGACGGCGGATTGCGCCAACAGGTGCTGGCGGCCGCCACCGCCGATGACGTGGCCCAGATCGCCCTGCAACTCGGCTACGAATTCTCCGGCGACGAGCTGCTGCGGGCTTCGGGCCAGCGGTTCGAAAGGGTCACGGTGCGCAAGAACGACATCCCGGGCGAATACAACTGAGGTTCGCCTCCCCTGCGGCTCGCTGGCACGGAACCTTGTATCCGCTCACACCCTGGCTTCAGCGGGAAGGGGCGCTGGGGGCCGGCTGAAAGGGCAGGGAGGAGTGGTGGAGCACGATGCGGGTTTCGCCATCCGGCTCCCGCAGGAAGCCCCAGGTTTTGTCGACTGTGGTCAGCTTGCCGCTGCTGTCGGTGAGATCCACGTTGCCCATTGTGATGGCGAAAATGCCGTGCAGCTGCACCACCTGGTTGCGGATTGCACAGGCAGTCCAGGGCTTGATCGCAAAGCCGGCATCGTTGGGGAACTGGGGATCTCCCCCCACGAAGTAGGCCAGGGCACCGGCGCGGGTGGGGCGGAAAGTCTGCTGGCCGCTGGTGAGGGTGGGCTTGAACGCCACAGGGCCGTACTTATAGCCGTAGGCGCTATCGAGCACCTTCTCCGCCGTGGCGCGGGCCAGGGGGAGGCCACCGGTGCGGTAGGCCCGGCTGATCGAGAGCAGGGCGTCACACCAGGTGCGCTGGGCCTGCAGCACCTGCGCTTCGCTGATGTTGGTGCTCATCGGCATCACCCGGGGCGCGGCGGCGGCGGGCACAGCCGTCGCGGGCATAGCGGTCGCGGGCATAGCAGTCGCGGGCACGGCCATCGCAGGGAGGGCGGTCACCAGGGCCGAGGCCACCAGGGCGGCGCTCAAAGCGAGAGGGGGCATCAAGGGAAAACCAAGGCGGCGGGAACCTAACGGCGAAACAAAAAAACTGACGAACTTCTGACCGCGTTGACTCAGCGCAAGCCCTTCATGGCGTCGTCGAGCCGCTGCTGATCCGCCTGGCCCGCCGCCTCCACAGCCCTCTCCACCTGCTCCACCCGCTGCTGGGGCGCTGGCTGGGCAGGCCGGGAGGGGGAGGAGGCCGTGCCCCCCAACCAGCGGACCATCAGCAGGCCCCCAATCAGCACCGCCCCCAGAAGAGAGATCAGGGACATGGCGACCCGTCGCACGACCCCCATGCTGACGGGCGCGCGGTTCGCCGGCACCGCGGTCCGCCGGCGCCGCGGACGGGCTCCCCCCAAACTGGCAACAGTCCCGAGCCCCCGCTGGATTCCCCCCCTTCCCCCTGGCTGCCCTGGATGCGGCGCGCCCTGCAGCTGGCGGAGCTGGGGCACGGCCGCACCAGCCCCAACCCACTTGTGGGTGCCGTGGTGCTCGATGCCAACGGCTCCCTGGTGGGGGAGGGCTTCCATGAACGGGCCGGCGGCCCCCATGCGGAGGTGGGCGCCCTGCGCCAGGCGGGCGAGCGGGCCCGCGGCGGCACCCTGGTGGTGACCCTGGAACCCTGCTGTCACCACGGCCGCACGCCACCCTGCAGCGAGGCGGTGATTGCGGCGGGGATCCAGCGGGTGGTGGTGGCGATGCGCGATCCCAACCCGCGGGTGGATGGGGGCGGCATCGCCCAGCTGCGGGCGGCAGGGCTGGCGGTGGTCGAGGGGGTGGCCGAAGCCCAGGTGCGCGCCCTCAACGCGGCCTTTCTGCACCGGATCACCACGGGCCGTCCGCTGGGGCTGCTGAAGTGGGCGATGAGCCTCGATGGCCGCACCGCCCTGCCCAATGGCGAAAGCCAGTGGATCAGCGGTCCAGCGGCCCGCGACTGGGTGCATCGGTTGCGGGGGGAGTGCGATGCGGTGATCGTGGGCGGCGGCACCGTGCGCCACGACGACCCGCTGCTCACCAGCCGGGGCCGGCGCACGCCCGAGCCGTTGCGGGTGGTGCTGAGCCGCAGCCTGGACCTTCCGCACCAGGCCCGGCTGTGGGATAGCTCGACAGCGCCGACCCTGGTGGCCCACGGCCCGGGGGCGCCGGCCGAGCGCTGCGCGGCCCTCGATGAACGCGGCGTGGAGCGGCTGGAGCTGGCGAACTGCGAACCGCGGGCCCTGCTCGGAGCCCTAGCCGCGCGGGGCGCCAACCAGGTGCTGTGGGAATGCGGCCCGGAGTTGGCCGCTGCCGCCCTGCGCCAGGGCTGCGTGCAGCGCATTGCCGCCGTGGTGGCCCCCAAGCTGCTGGGGGGCGTGGCCGCCCGCACCCCCCTGGGGGAGCTGGGCCTCAGCGAGCTTGCGCAGGCTCCCCCTTGGCATCAGGAAACCCTGGAGCGCTGCGGCGAGGACTGGATCTGGACGCTGGCGGAGCCCGAAGAGCGGCCCCCTGATGCCGGCGCCCCATCGATCAGCCCTTGATCCAAGCCCGTGTGATGCGTTGGGCAGCCAGGCGCCCACCGTGAAGATTGCGAGCCGCAGGTCCCACTTGCAGGGCAGCCAGACCGCCCATCACAGACACCGAAGTACCAGGCCAGCTCAGGTCGGGGCCGAGCACCGGCCAGTCCCCCACCAGGGGGGCCGGCCGCTGCTGGTGGAGCTGGCGCATCAGCGGGCACTGGCTTACCCCCAACCGTTGGCCAGTGGCCAGCCAGAGCCGATCGGCCGACAGGTGGGTGCCCTCCGGGCCGAGGAGGCTCCACCCTCCATCCCCCCAATGCGCCTGTTGCACCACAAAACCCTCATAGATGGTCAGCTTGTTGCCATCGCGCGCGGCCTGCCTCAGGCGGTGCGCCATCTCCGGGGGGATCGAGCCGCCGTCGCGGGCCGCCAGAACCAGTTGGCGACGGCGCTCCATCGAGGGCTCCGCCTCGAATCCCTTGAGGTACTTCGGTCCCAGCCAGCCAGGATCAGCATCAAAGGGGCGTTCCCGCAGGGTCCGACGACAGAGCAGCACCACCCGGGCACCCAGGCGCAGGGCGCCGAGCACGAGGTGGGCCGCCGTCAGCCCCCCACCCACGATGGCGATCCGCTGGCCGTGCAGGGATGGGAGGGCGGGTAAGTCGATCGTGCTGCTGTGTTGCAGGGCTTCCGGGGGATGGCGGCCAGCGCATGGGGCGACCCAGGCGGGCAGGCGTGGGGCGCCGGCGCCGGTGGCGATCACCAATCGCCGGGCCTGCTGCTCGGAGCCATCGGCGAAGGAGAGGGTCAGCGGACCGGAGCCGGAGGGAGGCAGGCGCAGATGGGTGAGACGGCCGTTCACCAGGCTCGCGGCCAAGCCGAATTCCTCCACCACAGAGCTGCAGAAGTCCGCGAAAAGATCGGTGTGGGGCAGACCGTAGGGCCCCTCGAGCTACCAGCCGCGCTGGCGCTCGAGGGCGAAGCGGCGCAGGGCGTGGGGGTTGGGGTGGGGGTGATGGGGGGAGGGGGAGCGCAGCCAGGGGATCTCGTACTGACCCATCAGCCGCTGCCAGCGGGTTAGCCAGGCACCAGCGGGGTCCACTACCCGCAGGCGACGTCGCCAGGTGGGTCGCTTGCGCAGGAGCTGGGCTGCCAGGGCGAGGGCGTGGGGGCCGGCCCCGGCGATCACCAGATCGGACAAGGGAAGCGCAAGGCCTCGGGAATGGACTGATAACCGTTATCATTTCACACCAATAGGCCGCCTTTGCGCGCCTCCCGCCGACCGCACCATGGCCTTCTCCAGCCCTGTTCCCGCCGCCGAGCGCCTGCCGGTGACCGTGCTCACCGGTTACCTCGGTGCCGGCAA
>CAIVPT010000094.1 GCA_903907855.1 uncultured Synechococcaceae cyanobacterium
CGGCAAGGGTCTCTCGTGAAAAAACCATGTCGTAGACGATATATCCCTGTGAAAACTCTGAAAACTTTGTCATTATCCCAGACGGAAATCTTGTATTGAATCCAAGCGGGATGATGGTTTTTAGGCCCGAGGTGATTAGCTGAACTTGCTGATTTTGGCTCCCGTCTGGACCAAAGTCTAGATACCCATCCTGTGGACGAAGAGCTTCCCAGTGGCGACCTTTTAATTGATTTGGGTAGCTTTCGTCTAGGCAGGTATATTGGTTGGGGAAAGCCCCGCTCGGACCCACTTTGTCCGGGCCAATCCAGGAGGTGCTCAGATCCGATGGGTTTAGTCGATAGCGTCGGTAGATGAGATCGTCGCGGCCCGGTTGGGGTTCGCCTGTGCGTATGGTCCAGGTCGTGCCGTCGAAGCAGAAGCGATAGGCGTCGGCCAGCACAAGCCGCGCTGGGCTTTTCTGGTTCCAGGCGTAGAGGCCGTTGATCTCCGCTGATCCGTCGGTGGAATGTTTCGTGCCGATGAACAGAACGGTTTCGTTGTCCAGCCAGCCGACCTGGGTTTCCGGTGTTGCTCCCTCCAGGCGGGTGAGGGTCCAACGGAAGCTGCCGTCGGAGAAGGTGCGGGTTGGGCTGGCGTTGCTGTGCGATCCAGGCCGGCAAGCTGTAGCGAGGGCGGCCAACGTGGCGTATGTGGCCAGCGTGCCCAGGCGACCTATCCGTTCGGCCAGCCAGGTCATGGATCCGCTCCTGCGGTCTCGCCGGTACTTGGGTGTGCGCCGCTGTCCTCTCGCTGCGGCTTGGGCCTGCCTTGGGTTGCTCATCGGTTCGGAGCCTGGTGCGGGTGGGGGTGGGGACCCTCGATGCCGCGGGCTCGCCTGGCGTTACCCCCGGGCCGTGGATCGCCGGCAACTTAGGGAAGTCCGGAGCTGCTGTCCGGTGCTGTTGCCAGCTCAGAACGGAACCATTGCCTGTCGTCATCGCTCGCCCGTGGATCGCTTGTGCTCCACAGGCAGAGTTCCCACACCCGGTCATCGGAGCGTTAATCCCTTGCGGCGTATGGGTTCGCTCCGCTCAGGGTCGCTCGACTTCGCTCAGCTCTGCCCGGCCCGCCGCTCCAGACCCGGCACCAGGGCCAGCGCCGCGGCCAGGCCCAGCAAAAGGATCAGCAGGGCTGGCACCAGGGCCGCCCCCACCCTCTCGTCGCTGGCGTACTGGAACACCCGCACCGCCAGGGTGTCGAAGTCGAACGGTCGCAGCGCAAAGGTGAGGGGCAATTCCTTCACCACATCCACAAAAACCAGCAGGCCTCCCACCAGCAGCGGTCCCCGCAGCAGCGGCAGATGCACCCTCCGCAGGACAGCCCACCAGCCGCATCCCAGCCCCGTGGCGGCCTCATCCAGGCTGGGCGGCAACCGCTCGAAGGCTGCATCGAGATCCTGCTTCGACACCGCCAGAAATCGGTCCGCATAGCCCCACACCAGCAGCGGCAGCGGACTCAGCCCCAGCGGTGCCCCCACCAACAGCAATGCCAATGCCAGTACGGCCCCGGGCACCGCATATCCCATGCCCGCCAGAAACGTCACCCGTCGCAGCAGCGGCTGCGGCAGCCAGCGGTGGGACACCGCCAGCAACAGGCCCGCGGCCACGGTGACCGCGGCCGCCGCCAGGCCAAGCCCCAGGCTCCTCAGGCCCAGGACCGCCAGCTCCGCCGATGATTCGCCGCCCAGCTGATCCAGGCTCAGCATGGTCCACAGCAACGGCAGGCCCAGCGCCAGCAGGGGCGGTCCGCCGGTGAGCAGCCAGGCCAGCAGGCAGCGCCAGCCCCGCAGATCCCATTCCGGCCCCTCCTCCACCGCCGCGCCCGGATTCCAGCGACGGCTGCGCCGCCGTAGCAGCCGCTCCCCCGCCACCAGAACGCTCACCAGCACCAGCGCCGCCAGCGCCAGCCCCACGGCGGCGCCGGGTTCGCCCTCGTCCTGCCAGCGGCGCAGGATGGCGCTCGACAGGCTGGGCACCCCCAGCAATTCCACCGCCCCCAGCTCATTCACCACCTCCATGCCGCTGAGCGCCACCCCCGCGCCGATGGCCGGCAGCGCCAGGGGGAGCGACACCCGCCGGAAACTGCCCCAAGGCCCCACCCCCAGGCTCCGGCAGGCCTCCAATTGGCGCCGTCCGCCACCGGTGAAGCTTTCGGTGGCCAGCAGGAACACGTAGCTGTAGGTGCCCAGCGTCAGCACCAGCACCGCCCACCCCGGACCATGCACCCGTAGGCCGTAGCGGCTGCCCAGATCGATCAGCACCGCCGCCAGCAGGTAGGCGGGGGTGGCCAGCGGCAGCAGTTGGGCGATGCGCAACCAGCGTCGACCGGGGAAGCGGCAGCTGGCGGTGAGCCAGCCGTTGGCGGTGCCCAACGCCGCCCCCCCCAGCCCTACCGCGAGCACCAACCCCAGGCTGTTGGCCAGGGCGGCCCCGCCCCCTTCGCCGAGTGGTGCCCCGCCCGCCGGGGCACCCAGGGCAAACACCGCCAGGGCCAGCAGGGGCAGCAGCGCCAGGGCTGCGATCGCCACGACCAGCCCCTCCAGCACCGAGCGCCGTTGGGGGGGCGCCGTCATTGCCATCCGTTCATTGCCATCCGTTTGCCTGCATCAGCCGCACCGCTTCGGCATTGCGCTCGCCCATCTCGGCGGCACTCACCCCATCGTCTCGCACCGGCCCGAAGCGCTGGAGGATCGGATCGTTGCCGTTGCCCTGCAGCGGATATTCATGGTTGGCCTCGGCATAACCCCGCCCCCCGGCCGGCGAGGCCAGGAATTCGATCAGACGGATGGCCGCCTCGCGCTGGCGGGAATGGCGCGTCACCCCCGCACCGCTCACATTCACGTGGGCCGGGTCGGGCACCACCACGGTGAGCTTGCGGGCCAGGGCCTGGTCTTCCTTTCCCGCCTCCCCGGAGAGCATGCGCGCCACGTAGTAACTGTTCACCAACCCAGCGCCGCAGTCGCCGCGGGCCACCGCCCGGGCCAGGGGGATGTCGGAGCTGAACAGGGGTTGGCCCAGGTTGGCCACCATGCCCTTCACCCAGGCGGCGGTGGCGGCCTCGCCGTGGCGGATCAGCTGGTCGGCCACCAGGGATTGGTTGTAAACGCTCTTGCTGTCGCGCAGACACAGCTTCCCCCGCAGCTCCGGCCTGGCCAGGTCGAGATAGTCGCGAGGCTGCACCCCCCCCAGGCGCTCGGGCTGGAGCACCAGCAGCCGCACCCGGCGGGTGAGGGCGAACCAGCGCCCCTGCGGATCCCGCAGGGCCTTCGGCACATCGCGCTCCAAGGAGGGAGAGCGCACCGGCTGCATCAGACCCTGGCGGGCGGCCCGATCCAGCCGTGCCGCATCCACCAGCACCAGCACATCGGCCGGAGAGTCGGCCCCCTCTGTGCGCACCCGTTCGATCAGGGCGCTGTCCTTGCCCTCCAGGAGCCGCACCTGGATGCCCGTGCGCTCCGTGAAGCGTTGGTAGAGCTCCTTGTCGGTGTTGTAGTGGCGGCCGGAATAGACGCCGAGGGTTGTGGTGCTCTGGCAGCCCGCGAGCGCCAGGCCAAGGCCAAGGGCGAACAGGGGAAGGTGGCGAGCGGAGGGACGCCCCGGACCTCCGGTACGGCGCCACGGACGTAGGGACGGGACGGACCTCGGCACGGACGGACAGGGACGGGTAGGCCCCATGCTCCCAGGGAGGAAAGCGGGGTGGGGGCCGGGTGCTGTCACATTCGTCACCCTCCGGCGTGTTCGTCGGGCTCTGGTGGGGATGGGCCCCAGGGGGCGGCCATCAAAAAGGGTCACGCGCACAACGCATGACCCGAGGGAAATGGTGAAAGACGGGAGTGGTTACAGGGTTTCTGCCGAAGGCGTTTGCCGCCGCCTCAGCGGGAGCGCCGCACCCGCACAGGGATCAAAACCGGCTCCATCAGGCCGCCGCCGCCGTTGTCGTCGTCGGAGCCGACCATCAGCCACATCAACAGGCCGAACAGACCGAGCACACCAGCCAGGAGGAAGAGTTCGGTCATGACCCAGGGTCGAGTCGTCTCAGCTTACCCGAATCCGCGGCCGCTGAGACCCCCCACGCAGGCTTCGAGCTGGCGGCGCAGGCGATCGTGGTCGAGATCCTTGCCGATCAGCACCAGCTGGTTGCGGCGCTGACCCGGCCAGTCGCTGTCGTCGATGGAGAAGCGCTTGCCCGCCAGGTGGAAGATGTGGCGTCGCTCGCTCTCCTGGAACCAGAGGATGCCCTTGGCGCGGAAGACCCCCGCCGGCAGCTGGTTGTCGAGGAAGTTCTGGAATTTGCGCAGGGACAGCGGCTGGTCGCTTTGGAAGGAGAGGGAGGTGAACCCTTCGATCGCCGCATGGTCGGGGTGGACGGCGTGATCGTGATGATCGTGGTGGGAATGTCCGTGATCGGCATGGCTGTGACCATGGCTGTGCTCGTGCTCGTGCTCGTGCTCGTGCACGCAGTGGCCGTGGTCGTGGTCGCAGTCCTTGTGGTCTTGATGGTCTTGGTGCCCTTGGGCCGCCACCACCCGGTCGCTCTCGAACAGACCCACACTCAGCAGCAGGGGCAGCGGCACCTCCCCCTTGACGGCCCGCAGGATACGGGCGTCGTTCTTGATCTCCCGCAGCTTCTCCTCGACGGCCATCAGTCGCTCCTCCTCCACCAGATCGCACTTGTTGAGCAGCAGCATGTCGCCATAGACCACCTGGGAGCGAGCTACCTCTCCCTCCAGCAAGTCGTCGTTGAAGTTCTCCGCGTCGACCAGGGTGATGATCGAATCCAGGCGGGTCAGGTCGCGCAGGTCGCTGCCCAGGAAGGTCATCGCCACCGGCAACGGATCAGCCAGACCCGTGGTTTCCACCACCAGGTAATCAACCTTCTCGGGGCGATCGAGGATGCGATACACGGCATCCAGCAATTCGCCGTTGATCGAGCAGCAGATGCAGCCATTGCTGAGCTCCACCATGTCCTCGCCGGTGGCGACGATCAGCTCGTTGTCGATGCCGATCTCACCAAACTCGTTGACCAGAACCGCGGTTTTGAGCCCCTGCTGGTTGGTGAGGATGTGGTTGAGCAGGGTGGTCTTGCCCGCGCCCAGGAAGCCCGTGAGGATCGTCACCGGCAGACCGGTGGCTTCGCTGATGCCGGTGGGGGCGGGGGCCATGGTCATGGCAAGGAACACAGTGTTGTCAACGATAGGGAGCCGCCCGGCCCTGTCCGCTGTACCCGCCGCATCCCCCGCAGCCGCTCCATCCCCTGCAGCCCCCGCAGCCGCTCCAGCCGTGGCCCCCGCGCCGCCCCGACCTGTTGCGGCTTTCGAGTCGCGCCTCCAGCCTGGGAAGGCCTTCCCCATCCCCTCACGGTGGCGGAGCAGGCCCTGCTCGATCAGTTCCGCCAGCAGTTGCAGGAGCGTGTCGCCGAGGGGGGACTCACGGGCGAGGACGTGCGCCACAGGATCGGGGCGATGGGCGGCCATCAGGAGCTGGGGCTGGCCATGATCCACGCCCTGCACGCGGAGGGCTGGGATGAGCCGACAGGAGGGGAGGGAGCCGCAGGGAGGGGCCTGGGCTGGCGTTGCGCCCAGGCCTCAGGTCTCGTTCGCCTGTCGCTGCTGGCACGGTGGGCACAGGCCGAAGAATTCCAGGGTGTGGAACAGCGGGGTGAAGCCGTTCAATTCGCCCGTGGGCAGGGGCAGATCGTGCACCGGACAGTGGCTGAGGGTCACGGTGGTGCCGCAGTCCACGCAGGTGAGGTGGTGTTCGTCCCGCTCGGTGGGGGCGTAGAGGGCCTCGCCGCTGGGCAGGTGGCGACACCGCACCAGGCCCCGCTGCTGGAGTTGGCGCAGATGGCGGTACACGGTGGCCAGCCCCATCGCGCCCGTTCCGCCCCGGAGGCGGGCGTGCAGCTCCTGGCCGCTGAGCTCGCCGTCGGCGGCCCGCAGCGCCGAGAGGAGCGTCTCCTGGCGGGGCGGCAGCGGCGGGGCGACGGTGGGATCGACGTTCATCGCCCGATTCTCAGCCCGGCGGCAGCCAGATGGCGAGCCGCGCCGACACCGGCAGCGGCTGCAGCGTGAAGGTGGTGGCGTCGATCAGCACGGGTTGGGGGGGCTGGGGTGGCGCCCCGGCAGGGCCGAGGGGCCGCAGGCTGGCGAGCAGCTGGTCGCCGGTGGGGTCGTGGCTCAGGCCAGTGCCCGGCTCCAGCTCCCAGCCCGTCAGGCGCTGGCGCCGCCGCACGCGACCCTCCCGGTCGAGCGCCAGCAGGGTGAGCTCGGGCCGGCCGGTGCCCGCCACCAGCAGCGCCCACACCCGTTCCCCCCCGCCGGCGCAGGCGCTTGCCACCAGCGCCTCCTCGCCGATCCAGAGCTGTCGGGGCGGACGACCCGGTTCCACCCGCTCCAGAGAACGCCGGTAATCCGGCCAGTGCCGCACCAGCAGGGCGCGGCCGGCCTGGGGGCAGAAGCTGCTCAGATCGCGGCTGCCGGGCAGGGTCTGGCGGCGGGGCGCGCGCGGCGGCAGGGTGAGGAGCCCCAGCCCCTCCGGTTCGGGCACCACCGCGGCTCCCCCCTCGGGCAGCAGCCGGATCGGACCCGTGGCGCGGATGGCCAGGGCCTGCGGCCCGTCGCCTCCTGCCGGCCAGTAGAGGGTCTGCGGGTCGCCGGGGCTGGGACCGCCCGCCTGCACCAGCAGGGCGCCGCGGCGATCGGCGCTGAGGTGGGCAAAGCCGAGGTCGCCCGGGCCCAGCGCCCGGGCGCGGCCCGCCTGCACCGGAGGAGGGGCGGATGGGGCCGCGGTGCCCTTCCCATCCACCAAGGGTGTTTGCTGCAGCGGTAACCGCCAAACCCGTACCCCGCCATCACCCGCCTCAGTGGTGAAGGCGACGCCGGAGCCATCCCCGAGGGGTTCCAGCGCCAGGATCCGCGCCACCGGTGGGGTGAGGCTGCGCCAGCGGCCGTCGTGGTCCCGCAGCCGCAGCCGCTCCCCCCCACCGGCCTCTGCCATCACCGCCAGCAGCCGCGGCCGCGGATCCCATCGCCAACGCCTGGGGGGCAGCGGCAGCCCCCGCCGGTCGCGCCCGGCCAGCTCCAGCGTCAGCGGTGCCATCAGCCGCTGGCCCGGGGCCAGGCTCAGCATCACCCGATCCCCCTCGCCGTGCCAGCGGTGGGCCAGGGCGGGCTGCAGCCGGCTCTGGGCCTGCAGCGAAGCGGTGTCCACCGGCCGGCTGAAGCGGGCCGACAGTGCCGCGGGGCCGGCGCTGGCGGCCGCGGGTTCGAGGGCCAGGAGCCGGGGGGGGCGCCGCATCAGCCACTGCTGCTGCCCGAGGGCCAGCAGGGCGGGCAGGCCCAGGGCCAGCAGCCAGCGCCGGTCGCGTGGCCGTTGGCTCATGGCTCCAGGGGCCGCGCCGGGCGTGGGATGGGCCGCACCGTCTCCGCCACCACCACCAGCCGTTCGCCGCCGGGGGTGTTCTGTCGCTCCATCCGGCCTTCGATCGCCAGCCACTGGTCGGCCCGCGGAACGGGGCCCGGCGGCCAGCGCACCGGCAGGCCCACCGGCGTGGCGTCGGCCAGGCAGCAGCGCACCAGCAGCCGCGCCAGCTGGGGTGGACCGTCGGGCATCGGCAGCACGAATCCGCTGATTCGCACCGGATCGCTCTCGTGCAGTGCCGGATCGGGTTGGCTGCGAAGCAGTCGCACCCAGTCGGTGAGGCTGCGCTCGGCGGGGGGCAGCACGAAAGTGAGGGTGTCCGCTCCGCTCTCGTCCCGGGGCCGCTGGCCGGCCAGGTCGGCGAAGGAGGGCGCTGGTGGCAGCGTCAGCAAGAGCACTGCCACCAGCGCCGTGGTGGCCAGCCCGGCCAGCGTGGTGCGTCCAAGGGGCTCGGCGCGGCCCTGGGGGTCGCCCAGGGCCACCGCCAGTTGCAGGCCCGCCAGGGCCAGAAGCAGCAGGCCGGCCACGGCCACCAGTGGGTGGAATGCCGCCCGCAGCAACAGGTCGAGGCGGCCATCGGCGGCGCTGCGCAGCAGCACCAGCGCCCACAGCCCCACCGCCAGAGCGCGCCAGAGGGCACCCCGCCGCCAGGGGGGCAACGGAGGTGGAGAGGGACGCCGCGCCGGAGAGGTCATAGCCGCCACAGATTCACCCACTGGCCGATCACCAGCACCAGCAGGCCGGCGCCAGCGGTGGTGAGCAGCAGGCCCCGGGGACGGAACAACAGCCCCAGCAGCCCCACCAGCTTGAGGTCGATCACCGGCCCCAGCAACAGGAAGGCCAGCAGCGCCCCTGGGGTCACCTGGGCGGCGAAGCTCAGGGCCAGGAATGCGTCCACGCTCGAGCACACGGACACCACCACGGCCAGCAGCATCAGCGCCAGGATCGAGAGGGTTGGCGCCCCGCCCACCGCCAGCAGCCACCCCCGCGGCACGAACGTCTGCACCACCGCCGCCAGGGCACAGCCGAGAACGAGCAGCAGGGCGAGATCGAGAAACTCGCGACCCCCATGGCGCAGCAATTCCTCCAGGCGCGGCCGGGGGGGATCGATCGGGGCGGTGGCGAAAGGGAGGGGGGAACCGCCCACCAGGCCGCTGCGGCGCTCCAGGAGACTCACGGTTGTCAGGGGCTGGGCCAACCGCCGTTCCTCCAGCAGGTCGGCGCGCAACAGCTCCGGTTCCGGCAGCAACCGCAGCAACAGGGCCAGGCCCAGGGCCACCGCCACCGCGCCCAGCGGCCGGGCCAGCAGCAGCCAGGGCTGGTCGGGGAAGGCGGCCCAGGTGCCCGCCAGCACGATTGGATTGAGCACCGGGGCGGCGAACAGGAACCCCAGGGCTGCCCCCAAGGGCGCCCCCCCCACCAGCATCCGCCGCGCCACCGGAACGTTGCCGCACTCGCAGCCGGGCAGGGCAAAGCCCAGCCCGGCGCCCACCAGCGGTCCGAGCAGCGGGTGGGTGGGCAGGCGCCGCAGCCAGCGGCCGCCCGGACTGAACCAGCGGGCGAGACCGGCGATCAGCACACCGATCAGCAGAAAGGGCAGCGCCTCGATCAGCAGTCCCTGGAAGAGGGCCCAGGCGGTGGCCAGGCGGGGCGCAAGCATCGTGGGGAGCTGGGGCGGATCAGGGGGCTTCCCAGGGCTCGTCGTCGAGGGTGGCCGCCGCCTGGAACCAGCCGGGTAGTGCCTGGAAACAGGCGGCATTGCGCTCGTTCTCGCGCGCCTCCACCCGCCAGCAGCAGGCCCGCCCCCCTTCGCGCTCGTGCACCAGCTCATTGGCCCAGCCCCACACCAGCTCAGCGCTGGCCTCCATGCCCACGTTCTCCATCACCCGCAGGTCGAGGGCCCCCTGGTCGTGGAGCGAGCGCCAGGTGTCGAGCAGCGGGTCGTCGGCGTTGGCCAGGAAGGTGTGGTCGAACTGGTCACGGAGGCGCCGCTCCAGCTCCTTCAGGCTGGAGAAGTCGACCACGAAACCGTGCTGGTCGAGCCGGTCGGCGCGATACCAGACCGTGAAGCTGCGGCTGTAGCCATGCACGAAGCGGCAGTGGCCGGGATGGCGCCACTGGCGGTGGCTGCAGGGGTAGCCGCTGAAGGTCTTGCTGCAGGAGTGGGCCGCGGGATCGGGCATGAACTCGGCGACGGCGGAGGCGACGACGGCGTCGGGGCGTCTGCACGCATCATGACGGGCCGTCAGGGGCCGCTGGGTGGGCGCCGGCCCTGCTGGGTACGGTGACGGCAGCCCCGTCGGGTTTCCCCGCCCGCCCGCCATGACCGGCCCGTCCCCCTCCGGCCCACCGCTTCCTGTCACCCCGCCGCTGCCGGCCGGGGCCCTGGCGGATCCGGCCCTGATCGATTCCCTGCGCTTCGATGCCGCCGGCCTGATCCCGGCCGTGGCGCAGGACTGGCTCGATGGCGCCGTGCTGATGGTGGCCTGGATGAACCGCGAATCCCTGGCGCGCACCTTGGCCAGCGGCGAGGTGCACTACTGGAGCCGTTCGCGTCAGGAGCTCTGGCACAAGGGGGCCAGCAGTGGCCACTTCCAGCGTCTGCGAGGTCTGCGCTTCGACTGCGACGCCGATGTGCTGCTGCTCACCATCGAGCAGGTGGGGGAAGGGGCTTGCCACACCGGCGCGCGCAGCTGCTTCTACGAGGAGGGGCCCGGGCGGGGGGCTGGTGGTGCCAGTGCGCCGCCGCCGCCGGCGGATGCCTGCAGCGAACTGTCGCGCACGATCGAGGAGCGCCGCGATCAGCCGGAGCCGGGCAGTTACACGAACCGCCTGCTGGAGGGGGGCGACAACCGCATCCTCAAGAAGATCGGCGAGGAGGCGGCGGAATTCGTGATGGCCTGCAAGGACGACGACGCCGCCGCGATCGCCGGCGAGGCAGCCGATCTGGTGTATCACCTGCAGGTCGCGCTTGCGCACCACGGGGTCCCCTGGCGCCGGGTCCAGGAGGTGCTCGCCACCCGCCGCGGCGCCCCACGCCGTGCGTGAACGATGGGCCTTCCCCCCCCTGTCCCCCCGGAGTCCCCTGTGCCCACCTCGGAGTCGGCCGCCGATCCCATCGCCGTCGCCTGCCGCCGCCGCCTTGCTGATGGGCCGCGGCTCCGCTGGCTCTGGGCGATGGTTTCTGCCCTGGTGTGTAGCGGAGTGCCGCCGCTGATGGTGGCTGGATCGGTCGCGCTCCTCTGGCAGGGCATCCGCCGCCGCAGCCCCCTGCCGGCGCTGCTTGGCCTGGCCCTCTTCGGGGGATTTGCCTTTGCGCTGGCCAGCCTGGGGGCAGGCTTTCCGCCCGCGGTTCAGGTCGCCGGGGTGGGGGTGTTTGCCCTGGGCCATCACCAGGGTCAGCTCCGGGCCGCCCGTGATGGCCGCCGTTGGCTCGCGCTCGACCTGGAGAGCCGGCCGATGCCGCGCCGCTGAGGGTGGGGGCGGTCCGCAGGTCCGTCAGGGTCGGTAGGTACGTCAGGATCGGTGCAGGCTTGCAGGATGGCGCCATGGCCTTTGTGTCCCCTTCCTCCGGGCTGCCGCCCGTCGGTGCGCTCCACAACACCACCGATTCCTGGGGGCAGATCCTGCGGGTGCCGGTGGCCCTGTTGCGCTTCCACCAGCCCATGGCTGAGCACGGCCCCGGCGCCTGTTCCCAGCCGATCGGCACGGCTCCGCCGGCCGGCCACTGCCATTTCCGCAGCAGCAGCGAGTGAGCCCGCCCGTCCATTTGCGCTGCCCATGGCCGCGCCGTCGCGGCTCGGCTGCGGCCTGGCCCCGGGAAGCGAGGTGGTTCGGCTCCGCTAGATTGGCGTGATGGTGGAAACGATTCTCGAAGTCAGCCACCTCAGCGTGCGGCGCGAGGGCCGGTCCGTCGTCGACGACGTCAGCTTCCAGCTGCCTCGCGAATCCGACACGGCACTGGTTGGGCCCAATGGCGCCGGTAAAAGCACCCTGGTGCAGGCCCTGCTGGGCATCCTCCCCCACCACGAGGGGTCGGTGCATCTGCTGGGGCACCGGCTCGGTCCGCGGGGTCAGCTGAGCGCTGCGGTGCGCAGCCAGGTGGCCTACCTCCCCCAGACCCTCACCCTGCGCGGCCGCCTGCCGCTCACCGTCGCCGAATTTGTCGGGCTGGGCTGGGATCCACCCGGCCCGGCTCTCCCCTGGCACGGCGCTGGCGCCCGCTCCCAGGCCGTGCACAGCGCCCTCACCAAAACCGACTGCGGCGCGCTGGCCCAGCACCTGTTCAGCGACCTCTCCGCCGGGCAGCAGAAGCGCGTGCTGCTCGCTTTCTGTGTGGTGCGCCCCCGCCGCCTGCTGATCCTCGACGAAGCCCAGGCCGGCCTCGATCCCCGCGCCAGCGAGCGCTTCCACGATCTCCTCTACCAGCTGCGCCGCAGCGAGGGCTGGACGATCCTGCAGGTCTCCCACGACCTTGAGATGGTGCGCCGCACCTGCGACACCGTGCTGTGCCTCAACCGCAGCCTGCGCTGCTCCGGCAGCCCCGACCACGCCCTGAGCCCCCTCCAGCTGGAGCGCCTCTACGGCCGCGGCTACGTGCCCTACGCCCATCGCCACACCAGCGGTGCGGCAACCCCGGCCCCGTGACATCCTCGCTGCCCCTGGCCGAGGTGCTGGCGATGCCCTTCCTGCAGCGTGCCCTCCTGGCCGGCATGCTCAGCGGCTCCCTTGGCGGCCTCCTCGGCAGTTTCGCCGTGCTGCGCCAGCTCTCCTTCTTCAGCGATGCCCTTGGCCACTCCGCCCTGCTGGGCATTGCCCTGGGGGTTGTGCTGGGCCTCGACCCCACCCTGGTGCTGATCCCCTTCGCCGTGCTCTTCGCCCTGGGGGTGAACCAGCTGGCCCGCCGCAGTCGCCTCCCCGCCGATGCCCTGCTCAACATCATCTACTCCTCCTCCCTGGCCCTGGCGGTGGTGCTTCTCTCACGCCTGCCCGGTTGGAAAGGGGGGCTGCAGCAGCTCCTCTTCGGCGACATCCTCGGGGTCACCGGCCGCGATCTGCTGCTGCTGAGCGGACTGCTCGTCGTCACCACGGTGATCCTGCTGCTTACCGGCCGCCGGCAGGTGCTGCTCACGATCGATGAGTCGCTGGCCCTCTCCCGTGGTGTTGCCTCGGAAGCCCAGCGCCTGCTGTTCGTGATCCTGCTGGCGGTGGTGGTGGCCCTGTCGATCAAGGCGGTGGGGGTGTTGCTGATCAGTGCCTTCGTGGTGATCCCCGCCTGCGCGTCGCGGTTGATCAGCGGCAACTTCCGGCTCTACCTGCTGCTCTCGGCCCTCTTCGGAGCCGGATGTGCCGTGATCGGGTTGCTGGTGTCCGCCGCCGCCGATCTGCCCTCCGGCCCCAGCGTCGTCATCGTCCAGCTCGGTGTGTTTTTGCTTGCTTTGCTGCTGGGGCCGCGCCCCGGTCGGGTCGTCTCCTGAGGCACCGGCCCCTCGGGTTGTCCGAACGGGGTGGGCTGGCGATACAGCCACTGCAAGGTTTCGCGGTCGCGGGCGGTGGGGGCCAGGGTGGGCTGGGGGCCGGGGGCGGGGGCCAGCACATCGCGGCCATCGTCGCTGTGCCCCCAGAGCCCCAGGGCATGGCCCAGCTCGTGCAAGGCCGTGGCCTGCAGGGCCGCGGGCCTTTGGTCAGCCCCCAGAAGCACCGTCACCGCAGGCTCCAGCCGCCAACTCCCCTGGCGTTGCACCCGCTCCAGGGTGAGGGTGGCCCTGCCGTGGCTGGCGCGGGTGCGGCCTGCCCCCTCCTGGCGCAGGGGCGGTCGGCGGCGCTCGATGCGGATCTGGGCCGCCTCCGGGTCGTCGACCCGTTGGAGCGGCACCAGCTGGGCCCAGCTGGCGAGCGCCCCCTCCACCGCTTCCCACCAGAGCCGGTCCCATCGGGCGGCCGGTTCGGCGTCCGCCGGCGGTTGCACCCAGACACACCAGTGGTCGAGGCGGGGCCAGCCAAAGGCAGTGGTGCTGAGGCGATGGCGGTAATCGCCGGTACCGGCACGCTCGGGTTCCCGGCTGGAGAGAGGAGCCATGGAGGCGGCCTCGGCAACGGATGCCTCGGCAACGGATGCGGCAGGCCGAAGGAGCGGCCCGGCTACCGCCACCGGAAGGCGCGCCTCGGCCCGGGGACACCCGGCGGCGGTAGCGGGGTCCCCAGCCGGGTTGCCCGCCCCCAGGAGCAGGGCCAGCAGCGGCCCCAGCGGCCCCATCAGCCGCTGAGACCCACGCCGCGGGCCATCAGGGTGGCCATCAGCGGGATGGCGGCGAAACCGACCAGCTCGATGTTGAGAATCCAGGCCAGCCGGCCCGCGAGGGCCT
The DNA here is from genome assembly GCA_903907855.1 of uncultured Synechococcaceae cyanobacterium. Lineage (GTDB taxonomy): Bacteria > Cyanobacteriota > Cyanobacteriia > PCC-6307 > Cyanobiaceae > Cyanobium. The sequence goes on from CAIVPT010000094.1 coordinate 13,823, forward strand.
CGCTCACCTGGGGCAGCTCCCCCTTGCGCAGGGGGATCGCCCAGAGGATGTAGGTGATCGTGGGGTAGAGGGAGAGGGCCCCCACGGCCAGGTAGGTGCCCACCTTCCACCAGAACAGGGGGTTGTCCATGTAGAAGTCGGAGCCCTGTCCGTACTTCACCACCCGCAGGATGCCGCTGACCAACACCCCGAGGGCCGCCAGGCCGTAGACGATGTCGGTGATCACCATCAAGGTGGCGGTCTGCCGGTCGGGGTTGGGGCGGATCAGGCGCCGCTCCAGCACCAGGGCACCGAAGCAGAGCATGAAGCTGAGGTAGTGCACGTAAGCCACTCCAGCGCTGGGCAGCACTCCGGAGGGCAGGGCGGCGGGTACGGGGGGAATCACGGAGGACCGGGAGAACCGGGGGATCCGGCCGACGGTAGCGAGTGGCGGCCGCCGCCATGGTGTCCCGGTTGCCGCACCGATCACGCCGCCTGCGGCCGCAGCGAACGGGGGCGGGTAGCGGGCGATGGCCGGGGCGACCGGCAGGGGAGAGGGGCCGGGGCAAAAGCGGCGGAACACCTGCAGCGCAGCGCCTGCGGGAGCGACCTGGAACCTTTCGCTTGATTCGCCAACCAATGCCCGCTGGCAATGCCGCTGAGAAGTCTGAAAAATCCGACGGAAAGATAAACCCTGAAGCCTTTCCGTCGGTTTTTTCTTTGTGGGGGATTCCCCCTAGCTTCAAGGGAGAGATTCACCCCTTCATGGCGAGCTCCCTGAGTGCTTTTTTGGGCGAGATCGGACGCCACCAGCTGCTGACCCCCGAGCAGGAGCTCACGCTCGGCCGCAAGGTGCAGGCGATGGTGGTGCTCCAGGAACGCTGCAGCCAGGCCGGTGGCAGCGGCACGGCCTGCGACTACAACGACCTTGAGCGGCGCACCCTGCGCACGGGCGAACGCGCCAAACAGCAGATGATCACGGCCAACCTGCGTCTGGTGGTCAATCTCGCCAAGCGCTACCAGGGCAAGGGCCTCGACCTGCTGGACCTGATCCAGGAGGGCACCATTGGCCTCACCCGGGCGGTGGAGAAATTCGACCCCACCCGTGGCCATCGATTCAGTACTTATGCCTACTGGTGGATTCGTCAGGGTCTCAATCGCGCCCTCTCCACCCAGAGCCGCACGATTCGCATTCCCGTGAATGTGAACGAGAAGCTCACCCGTCTCCGGGCGGCCAAGGCTCGCTGGCTGCAGGCCCATGGCCAGGCCCCCAGCCCCCGGGATCTTGCCGGCGCCCTCTCTCTGCCCCTGGCCGAAGTGGAGGATCTGCTCGGTTGCGAGCTGCGCAGCGTCACCGTGAGCCTGCAGGGTGCGGTGCGCTCGAAGGCCGACCCCTCCGAGCTCGTGGACGTGATCCCCAGTGAGGAGATGCCGCCGATGGAGCGGGCCGAGCTGGCGGAGCGCACCGATTCGGTCTGGAAGCTGCTGGAGCGCTCCAACCTCACCCCCAAAGAGCGCACGGTGGTGATGCTTCGCTTCGGCCTCGACGGCAGCCATGAATGGCGGACCCTGGCGGAGGTGGCCCGCCAGCTGCAGTGCAGCCGGGAGTACTGCCGCCAGGTGGTGCAGCGCGCCCTGCGCAAGCTGCGCAAGACGGGCATCGAGAGCGGCCTGGTGGAGGCCTGATCCTCCAGCCCCCGCCCCCTCCCCCCTCGGAGGGAGGGAAGCACCCCCCACCCCGTTTCGGTGCTCCCCCCTGGTGTGCACCGTTCCCCTCCGCTGACAATGGACCCGAGGCGATCCCCACAGATCGTCCCCCACCCGGCCCCCTGAGGGTCGACCATCCACGAGGAGACGTCCATGTCCGCTGCCCAATCTGCTGCGGGCTCCGCTGCCCAGCCCACCATCTCCGCCGAGGTCCTCCAGGAGGATCTGGTGCAGGAGGGAGTTCTCGCCCGGTTGCTCCGCCGCGCCGGCCGCACCATCGCCCGGCCCGCCCTGGAGTGTTACGAGATGGTCGTGGATGGGGCCACGCCCCACCAGGCACGGCTCACCGTGCTGGCGGCCCTCACGTACCTGATGGTGCCCCTCGATCTGATCCCCGATTTCCTGCCAGCCGCAGGCTTCACCGATGACATGGTGGCCCTCACCGCCCTGCTCGGACTCTGCAGCCGGCACATCACCCCGGCGATCCGTTCCCGGGCAAAGGACAGACTGGAGCGTTGGTTCCCCCTGTCCCGCTGACAGCCCCGCTGGCGGCGGCCCCTGCCATGGTTAGCTCCGGAGCGCCCCTCACCGAGGCGCAGCTCGATGACCTTCAGACCTTTCTGAAGGACTGGCTGCGCCACACCGGCCGCACCCAGGCCGATCTGCGCCGGGCGCTCCGGGCCAGCTCGATCCGCATGCCCGTCCTGCTGGAGGAGCTTCACCGCATCCACCGCCAGCAGGGCCTCCCCGGGCTGGCGGAGCGTCTTTGCGGCATCGAAGAGATCTGGGCCGGCGAGGACGGGGGCGACCTGGCCGGTGGTTCCCTCCACGCCGAGACGGACCACGATCCCCTCGGCCAGCTCGACCTCCTGTTGGAGGAGATCCGCTCCGGTGCCGAGGACTAGGCCGGGTGCCGTCAGAGGTGCGGCCGCCCCGGCCGGAAGTCGCCAGAGTGGGAACCCACCCCCACGCCGCGATGAACGCACCGGCTCCCCGTTTCCCCTCCCTACCCGCCTCGCTGGTCCTCCTGGCCGCGGCGCTGCTGCCGCTGGTGACGCTCCCCTGCAGCGCCGAGGTGGAGAGCTTCATCAACAAGCCCGGCAGCAGCGTGGGCCCCGCCACCAAGGTGATACCCACCAACTGCGTCCGCGCCCCCGACGGCAGCCTCACCTGCGACACCAAGATCGAGAATCCGCCGAGCGACACACCGGCCCAGCCCCAGTTTTCGCCGTTCCGGAACTGATGGCCGCTCCCCGGCGCGTTTTCGACACCGGCCGCTTGCTGCGGCGGGTGGATAGTGGCGAGAAGCTGATTGCGGCGCTGCTGGCGGTTCTGCTGCTGGTGGTTACCGCGGTTGGTTCCGTTCAGCTCCTGGTGTCCACGGTTCAGCAGCTCAGCCAGCCTGGCCTTCCCTGGCTCGGCATGCGCATGAATGCCCTGCTCGGCGACCTGCTGATCCTCCTGATCGCCCTGGAGGTGTTGCAGAACATCACCGCCTATCTGCGGCGGGGCATTGTGCAGATCCAGCTCGTGCTGATCACTGCCATCACCGCAGTGGCGCGCAAGGTGATCGTTCTGCCGCCAGGGGAGGAGAGCAAGCCCCTGTTGCTGGTGGGCCTGGGGGTGGCGGTGCTCTCCCTGGCGGGGGCCTACTGGCTGGTGCGGCAGCCCTCCCTCAGCCTGCCCCCCCCCAGAAAAGGGCTAGCCAGACCGTTCCGGGGGCCGGATCGGTCTCCTCCACCCGGTGGCGGCGTCCCGCCGGGATGAGCAGGCTGTCGCCGCGGCTGAGCGAAATGGGGCCAGCATCGGCGAAAGCCAGCCGGGCACTTCCCTGAAGCAGGGTCACCCACTCGTTTTCCGCCTGTTCGTACCAGAATCCTTCCGGACTGGCTGCGGCGCAGGAGTGGATGCGCTCCAGGCGCAGCCCCGGCGCCTCGAGCAGCACCTGGGTGTGCTCCTGCCCCTCGGGTGGGCAGGCGCCACAGAGCAGGTTGCCCTCGCCCCCGGGGGCAGGCGCCTCGCGTTCGCCCCAGCGGCGGCCGATCTCGAACCCCTCGCTGCGCGCCAGTTGCACCACGTGCGCATGGCTGGCGCAATCGGCCAGCCGCTGGCGTAGGGCGGGCTGCGCCTGGCAGCGCTCGACGAAGGCATTGAGCTGGCCAACCTTCTCGAGGAATTGTTGCAGCTGCTCTTCGGCCATGGCGGGCACTCAGAGGAGATCCCTGATCATCCGCCAGCGCACGAAGGGCTCTCCGGCAAAGGTCACCGTTTCCTCCGCCTCCACACACCAGCCCAATCGCTCCAGCAACGGGCGGGAGAGCTGGCTTGCTTCGGTGCGTAGGCGTGGGCAGCCGGCGGCCCTTGCGTGGCTCTCCAAGGCCCGCACCAGGGCCCGGCCATGGCCCTGCCGGCTGGCACTGCCCCGGCAGTAAAGAAGCGAGAGGCGATCGCCCGGGTGGAGCAGGGCAAAGGCCTCGATGCGCTGCGCCGGAACGGGCTGGAGGCTGACCAGGCCGAAGCCGCGCTGCAGCTCCAGACGCACCTGGGGGTCGCGGTTGGCATGGCCGGCCCAGGCGTGGATCTGCGCGGTGCTGTAGCGCCCCGGCGCCTGGCTGATCACCGCATCGTGATACACCTCCAGCACGGCTTCGAGATCGTCAAGCCGCAGACGGCGGAGCTCGGCCATGGCTGCAATCCATCGGCTTCGGATTGTCGCGCAGCCCCCGGTTGATGGGGGGCACTGGTGTACTTTTGGCACAGACACAGGCCGTTTCGACCACAGTCGTCGATCGGAAATTCCCTGCTTCTCACCCCTCCCCTTTCCCGTCAACCGCTCTCCATGCTCACCGCATCTGAACTGCTCACCAAGGTCAAGGAACTCGGCGACGCCAGCAAGTCCGAGATCGTCCGGGCCTGCGGCTATGTCTCCACCAAGAAGGATGGTGGTGAGCGGCTGAATTTCACGGCTTTCTACGAGGCGCTGCTCGAAGCCAAGGGGGTGGAGCTGGGAGCCTCCCCGAAGATGGGCAAAGGCGGCCGTAAGCTCAGTTACGTGGCAACAGTGCAAGGAAATGGCAATCTGCTGATCGGTAAGGCCTACACCGCCATGCTCGATCTGCAGCCCGGCGATGAATTCGAGATCAAGCTGGGCCGCAAGCAGATCCGCCTGATTCCCGCCGGCGCCAGCGAGGACGACGAGGAGTGATCACCCCGGGGCTGCGGCGGATTCTTGCTCTGCTGACGGCGTTGCTTCTCGTGTTCTGGCCGCAGCCTGCCTGGGGTGGTCCCAGCGATGGGATGGTCGACGGAGCTCGCCTCTTTCAGCAGACGTGCGCGGGCTGCCATCCCCATGGCGGCAACATCATCCGGCGCGGCCGCACCCTGCAGGAATCGGCCCTGCGTCGCCAGGGCATCGACAGTGCCGCCGCGGTCGCGCAGATCGCGGCTGAGGGCATCGGCCGCATGGATGGCTATGCCGCTGCCCTCGGGGAAGGGGGGGCGGAGCGGGTGGGGCTCTGGGTATGGGAGCAGGCCCTGGCGGACTGGCCCAGGCAGGCCCCTGGCGCCGCCGCAGCCCCGGCGGATGCGAACAATTCTGCCGAATTCGCCGATTCCCGCCCCTGATCGAGGGGGCGTCGGCGGGCTGTGCCACGCAGCCTGGTGTCCATCAGGTCGTTGGCGGGTCGATGTGCGTATCTATACAGACTTTGGTGTGAGAACCTTTCCCCACAATGTCGAGCATTCGCAAAGCATTGCTCCGTGGCGCCGGCCTTGCCGCCGCCAGCCTGACCCTCGCTGCCGGCGCGGCCACCGCCGCCCCCCAGCCGGGCGCTGAGCAACTGAAAATCGAGGAGTCGGCCGCTGAGCTGGCCGAAGCCGCCAAGGGCTCCGAAGTCGCCCAGACCTACATCCCCCTGGTGGGCGATGTGGGCAACGGTGACTTCGAGCAGGCCACCGGCTGGTACCTGACCGTTGGCGCCGGCGCTTCCACCCCGTCCGACCAGGGCTGGCGCACCAGCGATCTGGATTTCGACGCCGACGGTGACTTCCAGTTCGGCGGTGGCTTCGCCGCCGACGCCGGCGTGGGTTACGACTTCGGCGCCGTGCGCACCGAGCTGACCTACTCCTACAACCGCGCCAGCATCAACGACCTCACCGTCAGCGCTGGTGACTACGACTTCGACATCTCCAGCTCCGGCGTCCTCAACAAGAGCGACGTCTTCGGCAGCATCTACCTCGACGTGCCCTTCGGCCGCTGGGTTCCCTACATCGGCGGTGGTGTTGGTTACACCAACCTGAGCACCCCCGGTTTCACCATCGGCGACTACCGCTTCGAGAGCAAGAGCCGCGGCCTCTTCGGTTGGCAGGGCAAGGCGGGTATCGCCTATGCCGTGAACTACAACTGGGATGTGTACGCCGAGGGCGTGTACCAGGGCGCCAGCGGCTTCTACGAGGGCGACATCCACTACAACTCCTTCAACAACTGGGGCGGCAAGCTGGGCTTCCGCTACCGCTTCGCCCAGCCGGCCGTTGTGGTTGTGGCCCCTGCTCCCGATCCGACTCCCGAGCCGGCTCCCATGCCGATGCCCATGCTCGAGCCCGAGCCCGCTCCCGCACCCATCCGCGGCCTCTGGTGATCCCTTCGGGGACCCCAGTGGTTCTGCGAGCGGCCTTCGGGCCGCTTTTTTTTTGCCCATCGCCCCGCTCTTTTTTGTCCTTCGGACCGGCGATGGGCTGGGGCGGCGTGCCTCAGAAGGCCTGGATCCAGGGGTGGATCTCGACTTCGGTCCAGATGCCGTTGCGCCAGTAGACATCGCCGCGGACCAGCGCCTCCACCTCCTCCTGGCTGCCGGCCTCGTAGATGCCGAAGACATGGGTGCTGCCTTCGGTGGGGCCCAGGGTGATCAGCTGGCCGGCCTCCTTCTGACGCTGTAGGCCGGCGAGATGCTCCTCGCGAAAGGGGGTGCGCTTCTCAAGAGCGTTCTCGCAGTAGCGACCCCAGAGCACGTATTTCACAGGGATTCATCCTCCAGCAGCGAGGCGCGGCGCAGGAAGAGCCGGATCAGCTTCTCGTCCATCAGGCCGGTGCGGGCGTAGGGGGTCTCGTTGCAGCGTTGCAACAGTGCCACCAGGGTTTCGGGGTGGAAGGGCTGACCGGAGGCGGTGGCCAGTTCGCTCACCTCAGAGGCGGTCTGCATCCAGTTGATCCGTTCCCGCAGCTCCGGTTCCGCCTGGATTCGCCCCAGGAAGGTGAACAGGCGTTCGAGTTCCTCCCGGTCGGTGGGATTGCCGGTGGGGCTGGTGGGGGAGCCGGTGTCTGCGCTCATCGGGGTGCTCCAGGGTTCAGCGCGCCCCTGCGGGGCGCGGGCCTGGTTCCCTCATAGCGGAGGCGCCGCCAGGATGGAAACCCCCGCTGGGATCCGCCATGTCTTCGTTGCGCCGGCTTGCTCCTGTGCTGCTGCTGGTCTCCCTTGGTGCCTGTGGTCCGGCCTGGCGGGCGCAGGATCGGCCCGCCTCCGAGGGGACACCCTCAGGCCGCGTCGAGCGCGGCACGCAACGTGGCGCAGAAGCGGCCCGCCTCGGCGGCCACGTCGCCCCCCTGGGCGTGGCTTTCCGCCATCCGCTTCACGAGCGCACTGCCCACGATCGCTCCGTCGGCACCCCAGTCGCGCACCTGGCGGGCCTGATCCGGACCGGAGATGCCAAAGCCCACGGCCACCGGGGTGGGGCCCAGCCCCCGCAGCCGCTCCACGAGGGGCCCCACCCGTGATTCGAGGCTGCTGCGCACCCCCGTGACCCCGGTGACGCTCACCAGGTAGGTGAAGCCGCGGCTGGCGGCGTGGATGCGCGCCATTCGGCCCTCCGGGGTGGTGGGGGCCACGAGCAGCACCACGTCCAGGCCATGGCCGGTGGCGATCGCGGAGAGCTTCTCGGCCTCCTCCAGCGGCAGATCGGGCACCACCAGCCCGGCAGCGCCGGCGGCGGCCGCTTCCTGGCAGAAGCGCTCCATGCCGCGGTTGAGCAACGGATTGCTGTAGGTGAACAACACCACCGGCAGGTTCAGCTGGCCGCGCAGTTCTGCCAGCAACGCCAGGACCGCGCCGGGGGTGGTGCCGGCGGCGAGGGCGCGGCCCGCGGCGGCCTGGATCACCGGTCCATCGGCCAGGGGGTCGCTGTAGGGGATGCCGAGCTCGATGAGATCAGCTCCGGCGGCCTGGAGGGCCAGGAGCGTGGCTCCGGTGGTGGCCAGATCGGGGTCGCCGGCCATCAGGAAGGGCATCAGGGCGCAGCGTCCTTCCTGCCGCAGCGCCGCAAAGCGGCTCTGGATCGGCGTGGGCTGGGGCGGTGCGGCGATCATCGGGCCGGGAAGGCGGGCGAAGAGCCGAGCCTATGGGGTCTCGGGTCCTGGGGCGGCAATCTCCTGCAGCAGCCGCTGTTGCTCCTCGGGGCTGAGGGCATCGAAACGGCGTTGCAGTTCTTCGTCGGTGAGGGAGTCGTAGGCGGCGCGGTACTGGCGCCGTTGCTCCATGTAGGTCATGCGGCCGGTGACCACCCGCAGCAGGTAGGAGCTGGTCCAGCCGATCACCACCACCATCAGCAGGGCGGAGGCGGCGATGCCGGGGCTGAAGCCCTCCAGGCCGAAGGCGCTGAAGGCAGCCCAGCCTCCGGCCCCCAGGCCGAGAACCAGCAGGCCCAGGAGGATGGCGCGGCCGCGGGTCACGGGGTGTCCGGTCCCTGGCCGGCCATGCGCAGGTTGACGAAGGGGGCGAAAAGGATCAGGCCCGGGAAGAACAGGAACACCAGGCCGTAGACCGCGGTGCGCTCGATCTTGCCCATGGTGGTCCAGCGCTTGGCCATCCAGGCCAGCAGGGCCAGGGGAGCCACGATCAGGTAAAACCCGCCCAGGGCGGCATAGGCGCCCAGCACCAGGAGGGTGTCGCTGGAGAGGCCCTGCAGCGCTGCCTCAAACCCGGTGGGCAGGCCGGCAAAGGGGGTGTGGGGGAACCCTGGCAGCGTCACGACGGCAGGCTCAGATCGGCGGAATCTAAGACCCCTCTGCGGCTGCTGGGGGCCAACCCTTGCCTACGCTGGCGTAGCGAAGGCTCCACATGGGCCCTTCCAGGTGATCCGGGGGCATGGCGGAACGGTAGACGCAGCGCACTTAAAATGCGCAGGTCGCAAGACTGTGGGGGTTCAAGTCCCCCTGCCCCCATCCCTTGTCCAGGCCCCGCCGATGCGCTTTCTGATGGCCGCCCTGGCCTCCGTCCTTGTGGCGTCTCCCTTTGCGGGGCCCGCGCTGGCCCAGCGGCCCCTCAACGAGATCCGCGCCCTGAACTTTGCCCGCAACACCGGCGTTTCGATCAACGGCGGCCTGACGGCGTATCGGCCCCAGGCCTGCATGTTCACCACCTCCGCCCAGACCAATCCCTGCCTGATCCGCAGTGATGAGCAGGGATTCGTCTACCGCTTCCTCGGAGGCCCCCCCGGCTGGCAGGCCGAGGGGCTGGCCCCCACGGTGGAAACGGAGATCCTGGTGGCCCCCGATGGCAACACCCTGGTGAAGGTGCTCTACAACGGGCCGCCGCGCCCCCGCCCCCGCTCCGGCCGCTGAGCGCCACCGCCGTGGCCGCCCCGTCCCCGGATCTGTCCGCTGCGTCTCCCGCCGGCGCATCGACAGACGAGGCACTGGCCGCCATCCTCGGCCGCCATGGCCACCGCGCCGATGCCCTGATCGAGGTGCTCCATCAACTGCAGGAATGGCACGGCCACCTGTCCAAGCCGCTGCTATGGCAGGTGGCCCGCGGTCTGCGGTTGCCCCTGAGCCGCGTCTATGGGGTTGCGAGTTTTTACCACCTGTTCCGGCTGGAGCCCCCCAGCGCCCATTGCTGTGCCGTCTGCCTGGGCACCGCCTGCTTTGTGCGCGGCGGCGGCGAGCTGGCGGCGGCCCTGGCCGCCCGCCTGGGCACCCGCCTGGATGGGCCGCCGACCGGCGGGGGGTGGAGCCTGCAGGCGGTCAGCTGTCTCGGGGCCTGCGGCCAGGCGCCGGTGCTGGTGGTGGATGGGGCGCTGGTCCCCCGGCTGCCGCTCGATGACCCCCAGGCCCTCTCCGCCCGGCTGACGGCGGCGGGGCTGCCCCACGGCTAGCAAGGAGGGGAGAGCCCCTCGGTTGGTTGCCAGCGCGATGGATCGCCCCAGCGCGACGAACCGAAAGAGCCCTGCGAAGGGCGGCCACGACGGCCACGACGGCCACGACGGTCGAGACGGCCACGACGGTTGCCGCCCGCCGCTGCTGCGCTGTTGCGCCGCCAGCGGCTGCCGTTCTGCCGGGGCGGAGGCGCTGTGGGCGGCCCTGCAGGAAGCCCGCACGGAACGCCCAGTGGCGCTCAAGGCGGTGGGCTGCCTGCGCCTCTGTGGCCGCGGCCCGCTGGTGGCGCTCGACGCGGCCGATGGCGAGACCCTCTATGGCGAGCTCACCCCCGCCCAGGTGCCGGCCCTGCTGGCGCGTGCCCAGGGGGAGGCGGCAGCCAAGCCCCAGGGGCATCCGCCCCCCGATCCCGATCCCCTGGCGGCCTGGCGCCTGGAGCGGGACCATCCCTTTTTCGCCCTGCAGCGGCCCGTGGTGCTGGAGGGGTGCGGCCGGCTCGATCCCGAATCGATCGACGACGCCCTCGCCCATGGCACCTACGCCCAGCTGCGCCGCTGCCGCCAGAGCCTCACCCCCGAGCAGGTGCGCGCCGAGATCCGCACCAGCGGCCTGCGGGGTCGCGGTGGCGCGGGCTACCCCACCGGCCTCAAGTGGGACACGGTGGCTCTCCAGCCCCCCGGCCGGCGCTTCGTGGTGTGCAACGCCGACGAGGGCGACCCCGGTGCCTTCATGGACCGCAGCGTTCTGGAGGGGGACCCGCATCGGCTGATCGAGGGGATGGCGATCGCCGCCTTCGCGGTGGGGGCCCGCGAGGGCTACGTGTACGTGCGGGCGGAGTATCCGCTGGCGATCGAGCGGTTGCGGCACGCCCTGGCCCAGGCGCACGCCCGTGGGCTGCTGGGGCGGGGCCTGGCCGGCGACCACGACCTGGTGATCGAGGTGCGCGTCGGCGCTGGGGCCTATGTGTGCGGCGAGGAGACGGCCCTGCTGGCGTCGATCCAGGGCCAGCGGGGCACGCCACGGGTGCGCCCGCCCTACCCGGCCCAGGCGGGTCTGTGGGGCGCCCCCACCCTGATCAACAACGTCGAAACCTTCGCGGCCGTGCCGGCGATCCTGCGGGAGGGCGGCGCCTGGTACGCGGCGATGGGCACCGAGGGCAGCCGCGGCACCAAGGTGTTCGCCCTCTCCGGGGCCGTGCGTCACACCGGCCTGGTGGAGGTGCCGATGGGCACCAGCCTGCGCACCGTCGTCGAGACGATGGGGGGTGGGGCACCGGATGGGGCGGTGAAGGCCGTCCAGACCGGCGGGCCCTCCGGAGGCTGCATCCCCGCGGCCCTCCTCGACACACCGGTGGACTACGAGAGCCTGCGGGCCCTCGGCTCGATGATGGGATCCGGCGGCATGGTGGTGATTGGGGAGGCCACCGCGATGCCGGAGGTGGCCCGCCACTTCATGCGCTTCAACGTGGCCGAGAGCTGCGGCAAGTGCCTCCCCTGCCGGGCGGGCACGGTGCAGCTGGCGGGCCTGCTCGATCGCTTCTGCGAACGCCGCGCCGCCCCGGCCGACTTGGCGCAGCTGGAGCAACTCTGCGCCATGGTGGGGGCCACCAGCCTCTGCGGCCTGGGCCAGGCCGCGCCCAATCCCGTGCTGAGCACCCTGCGCTGGTTCCGCCACGAGTACGAGGCGGCGATCGAGGAGTCGCCATGGGAGTTGTGACCCTGTGCATCGACGCCACCGATGTGGCGGTGCCCGCCGGGGCCAGCCTGCTGGCGGCCTGCCGCGCCGCCGGGGTGGAGCTGCCCACCCTCTGCCACCTTGATGGCCTCACGCCGGTGGGGGCCTGTCGGCTGTGCCTGGTGGAGGTGGAGGGGGCCGCGCGGCCGCTGCCGGCCTGCGCCAGCGAGGCCCTGGAGGGCCAGCGGGTGCGCACCGATACGCCGGCGTTGCGGGAGTTTCGGCGCATGGCGGTGGAGCTGTTCTTCGCCGAGGGCAACCATGTGTGTGCGGTGTGCGTGGCCAACGGCGCCTGTGAGCTGCAGGACGTGGCGGTGGCGGTGGGGATGGACCACAGCCGCTTCCCCTACCAGGTGCCGCTCCGCCGCGTGGATGCCTCCCACCCCCGCTTCGCCCTGGATCACCACCGCTGCATCCTCTGCACCCGCTGCGTGCGGGTCTGCGATGAGATCGAGGGGGCCCACGTATGGGATGTGGGGGGCCGCGGCCACGGCTGCCAGATCATCGCCGGGCTGGATCAGCCCTGGGGGGAGGTGGAGGATTGCACCTCCTGCGGCAAGTGCGTGGATGCCTGCCCCACCGGCGCCCTGTTCCACAAGGGGGACACCACCGGCGAGAAGCACCCCGACGCCGGCCGGGCCCAGCAGCTGCGCCGTGCCCGCGACCAGCACGAGTGGTTGACGCCATGACATCCGCCCCCCGTCTGCGGCTCGCCACCGCCTGGCTGGCGGGCTGTTCGGGCTGCCACATGTCGTTCCTGGATCTCGATGAGTGGCTGTTCGAGCTGGCGGAGCGGGTGGAGGTGGTGTACTCGCCGGTGGCCAGCGATGTGAAGCGGTTCCCCCAGGGGGTGGATGTGTGCCTGGTGGAGGGCGCGGTGGCCAACGCCGACAACCTCGATCTGGCGCTCACCCTGCGGGCCCGCAGCCGGCTCGTGGTGTCGTTTGGCGACTGCGCCATCTCGGCGAACGTGCCGGGGCTGCGCAACCTCTGCGCGCCGCCGGGGCAGACGGCGCAGGCGGCCCTGGAGCGGGGCTACCGGGAGCTGGCCGACCACGGCGCCAGCCTGCCCCACGCCCCGGGAATCGTGCCGGAGCTGCTGCCCAAGGTGTTGCCCCTGCATGAGGTGATCCCGGTGGATCTGTACCTGCCCGGGTGCCCCCCTTCGGCGGAGCGGATCCGGGCCGCCCTCGAACCGCTGCTGGCCGGTGGCTGGCCTGCCCTGGCGGGTCCCGAGCAGCTGCGCTTCGGCTGATCCCCTGCCCCGTTTCGCCTCGCCTCGTTCCGTTTCGCCTCGCC
>CAIVPT010000095.1 GCA_903907855.1 uncultured Synechococcaceae cyanobacterium
GGGGCGGAAGTCGATCTGGCGCAGATTCACCCACACCATGCGGGGCGAGAGGGCCGAATCGAAGTAGTAGATGCCGTTTTTCTGATCGAGCAAGGTGCGCCACCAGGTGGGCGAGATGTTGGGGTGCTCCGGATCCGGCGTGCCCCAGGGAACAGAGATGTTGCGCATCACGCTCATCACCCCTGCCAGGGCCTGCAGGGGATCGCTGGTGGGCGGAAGCTGCTGCACGTAATACGACCCGCGCACAAAGCGGTCGGGGGATTGGATCGAGCCGGGGAGTTCCTGGTTGCGGTCGCGCGTCTGCCAGTAGGCGTTGAGCTTGAGCTGCTCGCTGAAGACCGGGCTGTTGGTCATCACCTGGTATTGGCGACCGTGATGAATCACGGGTTTGCCCTTGAGGTATTCGATGACCGCTGAATCGCCGCTGGAATCGGAGACGGCCATGTGCACGGTGGCCTTGGCCTTACCGCCCGGACCAAAGGGAATCGGCACGATCTGGAGTCGGTCCTGGCGCACGGCGGTCACCAGCTCCTCCACCGTGGCGTACTGGCTGAGCAGATAAAGGGTCCAGGAGGCGAAGGAGAGGCGCGGGCGGCGGGTGTCGGCGTTGGCGATGCCGAAATCGTTCTCAGCCAGATAGAGGAGGTTGGCGGCCAGTCCCTTCTCGTTCATGCCGTCGAACACCCCGTCCACTGCCCCACCGGGTTCGGTGCTGCCGCTCACCACCACGGTGCCGTGGCGACTGGTGAAGCGCAGGGAGTTGACGCCCCCGGCCCCGTCGATCACGGCACCACGGGGGAACACATGGAAGTGGGAGTTGAAGCCGTAGGGCCAATCCATTGAGCGGCCCGTGATCACCTGCTGGTCGGGGCCACTCCAGGTGATGCGCGAGCAGGCCAGGGCGGTGGGGGCCAGGCCCGCCAAGCCCAGGGTTGCGCTACCCGCCAAGGCCAGAGCCCGCCACCGGGCGGAGTTGGCAAAGGAACGGGTAGTCGGGAGAAAAGAACGCACGGGGAACGTCTGCGCTTTCCCGGATTGTGCCCACGAATCGGCGCCCCGGGCAGCCCCGCCAGGCTGCGCCGTGATCAGTCGTTGAACTCAGGACGCCCTCAGCACGCTCTCCAGGGCAGGCCGAGACGGCTGGGAGCGGGATTGGGAGCCAGCCGCAGGGCCAGGAGCGAAAGTTGGGCGGCGGCACGCACCAGCGAGAGGGCCGCAAGCGCCAGGCAGAGGGGGCAGTGCATCAGGGTCATGGGTCCAGCCTCGCGGCCTGAGGAGCGGAACGGGGCTCAGCGGGTGTTTCTTCACAACCAGCTCGCTCGGGGCAATCCATCCCACACCCGCAGAACTGGTGCTGCTGGAAGATTGCTAATCCACTTCACTGAGATCCAGCGACTCTTGCTCGGCGGCACTGGCAGCGCCGGTGCTGTTGCGCGCCAGATAGATGCCTCCCAAAACAAGCGCGAAAGCAAGCCAGTTTAGAGCACTCAGGCGCTCCGCAAAGATCACCGCCGCAAAGCTCGCGGTCAACAGCGGCTCCAGCAACATCAGCAACGTAACAAAGCTGGCGGAAAACTGTTTGAGGTGTTGGACCAGTAACCCCTGGCCCAGCACCTGACAGGCAATCGCCAGGCCGATCACCGCCACCCAGGTCTGCCAGGAATGGGGAAAGATCTGGCCGTGGCTACGGAATGCAGCAACGCCAGTGTAAACGCTGCTGAGCAGACAGGTCCAGAATAGAATCTGGCTGGTTGAAAATTTGCCGCGCAGCTTCTCGCGAGTCAAATAGTTGAAGGCATAAAATACTGCCGAAACCAGGGCGATCGCATCGCCAGTCAGCGAATCACGGGAGCCGCGCAGGTCGGCCACGCTGATCAGTGCAACTCCCGCCACTGCCAGCAGCATTCCTAGCAGGTAGCTGGCCGCAAAACGTTGACCAAATACCAGCCAGGCCCCCAGCACTGCAAAGAGCGGCGTCACATTATGCAGCAGATTGGAATTGGCTACGCTGGTTTGGGTCAACGAGATTGCCCACAGCGAAACGGCCGCAGTTCCCAGGATGGATGACAGCACAAAAAGCCCCCGATCCATGGCATCGATGCTGATCGGATCCCCAGTACAGGGCGACCGGTGCCTCGTGAGGAGCCGCCAGAAACCCAGTGCGATTGTAGCGAAAAGATAACGATTGAAAACCGTGGCAGAAACACTGAGCTCATCCTCAGCCAGCCGCGTGAAGATGGCAGCAAATGACAGCAGCACAACCCCCAGCAGCAGGGGGGCCAGCGACCAGAGAGTTGGGGCCGTTTCACCAACTTGAGCCTCGACTTCAGTGGCACTGGTCATGGATGCTCAGGCCAGCCGGAGGAGCGCTGGTAAAGGGGCGGGAAAGAAGCCAATCCACCCTACCGACGACCATGGTAAGTTGACATCAGCGAACAGTGAGCCAATGCAAGATGTTGCAGCACCTTTCAGCGCCAATCCTTGCCCTCTGGGCCGTACCACGCTCCACCTCCACGGCTTTTGCCAAGGCGATCAGCGGCAGCCCGGGGGTCAGGGTGCTCCACGAGCCCTTCACGGACTGTTACTACTTTGGCCCGCAACGCCGGTCTAAGCGCTATGGAGATAGCCCCATTGTAGCGGGTTTTGATGCTGCTGCGGCCCAGGAGTTGATCCTGTCAGCCGCCGCCACGCACAGGATTTTTGTGAAAGATCTGGCTTTTCAGGCCTTTCACTACCTGCAGGATGACCTCCTGCACCAGCTGACAAGCACCGTGCTGATTCGTCACCCTCGGCGGGTGATGGCCTCCCTCCTGCGCCTCAAGCCGGACTTCACGGAGGAGGAGCTCGGCTTTCAGGCTGTTGATGCGCTGTACCAACGGATCACGATGCTGCAGGGAAGGCCGCCGGCAATCATCGAGGGGGAACAGTTCCGCGCCCATCCACGCCAGACCCTGCTGCACTTCTGCACCACCCATGGCCTGCCGTTCAGTGATGCCATGCTGAGTTGGGGGTCGGGTTCCCTTCGCCCCTGGTTGCCCCACGAGAGCGAGTCGCAGCAGAAATGGCATGCCACGCTTGAAAGCAGCCGCACCATCCTTCCCCCCTCCGGCTCCCTGCCCGCGCTACAACTCTCAGGTCAGCATCAGGCGATGCTGGAACGGGCGATGGCGATCTACGACAGGCTCGCCCCATTGGCGCTGGAACCCCGCTTGAGTCGCTCGATGGATAAGCAGCCTGGCGCTCCTCTTCCTCCAGGGCCGCGCACCCGCCCAGCGTTTTCGGCGTTGCAACGTCAGGGCCAAACCCAGGAGCCACACCGATGAGCACCCACACCCCGCCGGCGATCGCCGGCCACGAGGCCGAAATCCGGGCCCTGGTGCAGCAGAACCAACCCGTGTTCTTGCCGCACACCACGCTCAAGCTGGCGGAAATGCAGTCAGCATTTGCCTGTGCCCTGCACATGCATCAGCCCACCATTCCCGCCGGGCCAGACGGGGCGCTGATCAACCACCTCCAGTTCATGTCCGAGCACCCCGGCGAGGGGGACAACCACAACGCCGAACCCTTCGCCCACTGCTATCGGCGCATGGCCGATCTGCTGGCGGAACTGATCAACGAAGGGGCCAATCCGCGCATCATGCTGGATTACTCCGGCACCCTGCTGTGGGGGTTCGTGCAGATGGGCCGCGACGACATCCTCACGGCCCTACGGCGTCTCACCACCGATCCATCCCTCTTGCCTTCGGTGGAATGGCTTGGCAGCTTCTGGGGCCACGCGGTGGCGCCCTCCACCCCCATCCCCGATCTGATCCTGCAGCTCCAGGCCTGGCAGCACCAGTTCGCTGCCCTCTTCGGCGACGAAGCCCTCCATCGGGTGCGCGGCTTCTCGCCGCCAGAGATGGCCCTGCCCAACCACCCCGACACCCTCTACGCCCTGGTGAGCGCCCTGAAGGCCTGCGGCTACCGCTGGCTGCTGGTGCAGGAGCACAGCGTCGAAAATCTCGATGGCTCCCCCCTCAGCCCGGAGCAGACGCGGCTGCCCAGGCTGCTGGTGGCGCGCAGCTCCAGCGGGGCGGTGGCCAGCCTGCCGGCCCTGATCAAGACCCAGGGTTCCGACACCAAGCTGGTAGGGCAGATGCAGCCCTGCGCCGAGGCCCTCACGCTTGGCCGTCTGCCGCTGGTCGGGCAGATGCTGCCGGCCCTGGTGACCCAGATCGCCGATGGCGAGAACGGCGGCGTGATGATGAATGAATTCCCGGAGGCGTTCCGACAGGCCCACCGGCGTCTCGCGGCGGGCGGCGGCGAGGGTGGTGGCGGTGCCACGGTGGCTGTGAACGGCAGCGAATACCTGGAGCTGCTCGAGCAGGCCGGCGTCGGCCCGGACGACTTCCCGCCGATTCAGGCGGTGCGGCAGCAGCGGCTCTGGCAGCACCTCAATGGCAACGCCGGCCCGGAGGCGGTGGAGCAGGCGATCGCGGCCCTCCGGGCGGAGGATCCCTCCTTTGCGATGGATGGTGCCTCCTGGACCAACTCCATCAGCTGGGTGGAGGGCTACGCCGATGTGCTTGAACCGATGCAGGCGCTGAGCGCCGCCTTCCATCGCCACTTCGATCCGCTGGTGGCGGGCGATCCCTCCGTCACCGCCTCGGAGGTCTACCAGCAGGCCCTGCTGCCCCTGCTGCTGCTGGAAACCAGCTGCTTCCGCTACTGGGGCCAGGGCCGCTGGACGGACTACGCCCGCGAGATCCACCGCCAGGGCCTGGCGGCGATCGCGGCAGCCGGCGCCTGAGGTTCCCCCTCAGGCCACGATCTGGATATCGCCGGCGCCCAAGGCCGGGAAAGGTCCGCCGGAGCCACCACCCCAGAGCTGCACAAACTTGCCGCCGTCTTCAGCGCCACTGCCGAAGCCGGCCGCACTGCCGTTGGGGTTGTAAAACAGCCCGCCGCTCGCGGTGCTCAACACCAGCGGGGCGGCGCTGAGGGCTGCCGCCGCGTCATCGCTCACCACGGCGAAGGAGGAGGCCCCGAGGGTGCCGAGGGTGGGCAGGGAATCAAAGGTGCGGCGGGCAAGACGCAGCCGATCCACCCCGGGGAGGAAATCAGCGATCGTGTCGACCCCCAGCTGGCTGGTGCGGAAGCGGCTGCCCGAGCTGAAGAAGAAGGCATCGGCCTCGCTGCCGCCGATCAGCATGTCGTCGCCGACGCCGCCTTTGAGGGCGTCGGATCCGCCGCCGCCGATCAGCCAGTCGTCGCCGCCCCGGCCCCGCAGCTCATCACTGCCACCCTGTCCGTTGATCGCATCGGCGGCGCCGGTGCCCGTGAGCAGGTCGTCGGTGCTGCCGCCCCCGCGGGCCAGCTGCATCGACATATCGCCAAGCTCCACATTGGCGCCAGCGCGGCTGGTGTTGTCCCCCAGGAAGAGGAAATTCGGCAGGCTGTAGGGGTTGAAGGGCAACAGGGGATTGACGCTGACCTTGCTGTAGTCCTGCACCGGACCGGAGAGGAGCAGGCGGCGATCGGCCATCAGATAAAACGTCTGCTCAACAATCCGCAGACTGAAGGCCGTGTTCTGGCTGAGGTCGAGGCCGCCCACCCAGGCGCCCACGGTCTGCAGGGGCGCATCGCCACCCAGCAGGCTGGCGATGCGGTCGCGCCAGAAGCCCAGCTCGATGCCCAGTGGCGCCGCACCCATGCCCTGCAGGATCGCCGAGAAGCCGGCGCGGTTATCGGCCAGGTGCTGCTCGTCGAGCATGCGCAAGCGGAAGCCGAGGGCAAACCCGCGGGCTGGATCCAGCTGGGGGAAACCCGAGTTCACCAGGGCGGGCAGCAGGGCGCTGACATTGCTGAAGCCGGCGGCATTGGCCAGCGTGGGCAGGCTGGAGAGCAGAACGCCGGTGGGGGTGCGGGTCTGGCTGCCAAGGAGGGTGTTCCCGAACGAGAGCCATCCCTGGGCGTTGGGGAGAGCCGCGAGGGCAGCGTCGTAAAGGTTGGTCACCATGTTGGCAGAGGGTGTCACGGCGGGGGTCGTCGCGGCTTAATACTTCGCCGCGATTCTGGCCCCTGTGGTGCGAGGGTGCAGGAATCCCAGCCGCCCGATGAAGCTCCTCCTCACCGCCACCATTGCCACGTTGATGTTCGGCCTGGGGCTGGGCCTGCGGGCCAATGCCGTAGCGGCGCTGCGGCACCGGCCCGCCCTGGCGGTGCGGGTGGTGCTGGGTTCCTGTCTGCTGGTGCCCCTGGCGGCGCTGCTGCTGCTCTCGCTGCCGGCGGCCGCCACCGTGCCGCGGGGGGTGCGGCTGGCGATCCTGGCGGTGGCGATCTGCCCGAGCGCGCCCCTGGGCCTGCGGCGGGCGGGACGGCACGGCGGCGATCGGGAGCTGGCCGCCGGCCTGCAGCTGCTGGCGGCGGCGGTGGCGGTGGTGTCGATTCCGCTGCTGGTGCAGCTGCTCCAGGCCGCCCTGCGCGCCCGGGGCTGGGCGATCCCTCCCGGACTGGTGGCCGTCCAGGTGCTGGGGTTGCAGGGCCTGCCGCTGGGGTTGGGGATGGCCCTGCGCTGGCGCTGGCCGGAGTGGGCCGCGGGGGCCAGCCACTGGATCGATCGGGTGGGCTTTCTGCTCCTGGTGGCGCTGGTGGGGGTGCTGCTGGTGCAATTCGGTCCGCTGTTGGCTGGCTTTGTGGCGGCCAACGGCATCGCCCTGGCGCTGATGGCGGCGCTGGTGCTGATCGCCACGGCGATCGGCGGCTTGCTCAGCGGCCCGGCGCTGGAGGAGCGGATCAGCGGCGCGGTGGTGACGTCCCTGCGCAATCCAGGTCTGGCGCTGCTGTTCGCCACCCTTTATGCCAAAGGGATCCCGGGAGTGCAGCTGGGAATCGTCGTGTACCAGATGCTGACGCTGCTGCTCACGGGCCCGCTGCTGGGTCTCTGGCGGCGGAACGCCGGCCTGCGCCCACCAGTAGCAGGGCGCTGACGTACATCCAGAGCCCGTAGAGCGCCGGTGACACCGCCATGGCGGGGTTGTCGAGCAGGCCGGCGGTGATGCCGATCGCCAGGGCCGCGTTCTGCAAGCCCACCACCACCGTCAGCGCCACACGCTGCGGCCGGGGCAGGCCCCCCAGATGGGCCACCAGGGCGGCGACGCCGATGCCGAGCCCATTGAGCAGGATCACCGCCGGCCCGGCCTGCGCCAGGAAGGACGGCAGCTTCTCCCCCTCGCGCACCAGCACCGCCAGGATCAGTAGCGCCAGCAGGGTGGCGGCCAGGCGGCCCACCCGCGGCTCGATCGCTTTCGCCGTGTGGGGGGCGCGTCGGCGGATCGCCATGCCCACCCCCGTGGGCACCATCGTGATCAGACAGATCTTGAGCATCGTGGGGCCGATCGGCAGGCGCAGCACGCTGTCGGCCCCAAGGAACTCCTGCAGCACCCGATGGGTGAGGGCCGGAATGGTCAGCACGCCCAAGGCGCTGCTCAGGGCGGTGAGGGTCACCGCCAGGGCCACATCGCCCCGCGCGAGATAACTGATCAGCACGGAGGCCGGCCCCACCGGGCAGAGGGCCAGCACCAGCAGGCCCACCGCGATCGGAGGGGCCATCGGCACCAGCCGGGCGATCAGCAACGCCAGCAGGGGCAGCAGGGCCATCTGGGTGAGCAGCCCCAGGGTCACCGCCCGGGGACGCCGCCAGACGCGCAAGAAATCGGCCGGCACCAGGGTGAGGCCCATGCCGAGCATCATCAGGGCCAGGGCCAGCGGCAGCAGCACGGTGGTGAGGAGGCTGCTCTGCACGGCGACTCAGGCGACTCAGGCGGCGGCCCCGGCGGCCCCGGCGACCCCTTCGGACGGCGCAGCGGCGGGCAGCACCAGCAGGCCGCCGCGGGGGGAGGGGCTGGGGATCGTGGCCAGGCTCAGGTCCTGGTCGGGTAGCAGGGCTAGCCGTGCCCCCCGCAGCAAGCCCACGGCCATCAGGCGGATCTCGAGCTCCGCCAGGGCCTTGCCCAGGCAGACCCTCTCCCCGCCGCCGAAGGGCAGCAGGGTGAAGCCGGCCTCGCCCTCCAGATGGCGCTGGGGCCGGAACGTCTCCAGATCATCCGGTGGCCCGTCCGGCGCGGCGGTGTTGCTGTAGCGGTGGGTGGCCGCCAGGGCCACCTGCACCACCTCGCCGGCGGGCACCACCACCCCATCGAGATCCAACGGGCGGGTGGTGCGCCGGAAGAAGCCCCCCACCGGCGGGGTGAGGCGCATCACCTCGCTCACCACCGCCGCCAGCCGCGGGGCCGCCGCCCCATCGGCCGGCCCACCGCTGGGGGCGGCCTCCGGGGGCCAGGGCACCGCCGCGATCTCGGGCCGCAGCCACGCCTCCACCTCCGGGTGGGTCAACACCGCCGCCATCAGGCAGCTCAACGAGGAGGCGGTGGTTTCGTAGCCCGCGAACAGCAGCAACAGCAGCTGCTCCACCAGGTCGTCGTCCTCCAGCGGCAGGCCCGCCTCATCCAGGCCGCCGAGCAGCAGGTCGAGGCCACCGGGCACCGGCTCGCCGGCGGCGGCGCGGAGGCGGGTGGCGCGCAGGGTCGCCCCCAGCCGCTCCAGCAGCCGCGCCCGGGCGGCAATGGCCCGGGCGAAGGGGGTGCCAGGCAGGGCCAGCGGCACGGAGAAGAGGGCGCGGGTCCAGATCTCGAAATCCCGAAACAACGCCTCGCGGTCGTCGTCAGCGAGGCCCAGCACCACCTGGGCGATCACCGTGAACGCGAAGCGGCGCAGGCGATCCACCAGCGGCACCGGCTGCTCGGCGCCGGCCAGCTCCGCCGCCAGCCCATCGACCAGCGCCACGATGCCGGGCGTGTAGCGGCGCAGGGCGGCGGCGGAGAAGAGCTGGCCCACCACCCGGCGGCGGGCGCGGTGGTCGGGCCCGTTGCGGTTGGCCAGCGAGCGACTGCCCAGCAACTGGCGCACGCTTTCAGGCCACCATCCCTCGGTGGCCTCCGGCTGCTCCAGCAGCGCTCCTACCGCCCGCCCGCCGCGCACGAACACCAGCTGCTGCCCCAGCAGGCGGGTGGCAAACACGTTGCCGTGGCGCGCGAAGCGACGGCTGGCGAAGGAGGGATCGCGGAAAAAGGCCAGGGCCTCCAGCACGCCGGTGACGGCGCCGGTGTGGGGCAGGGGGCGGGGGGCGGCGGTGACCGGCGACGGGGCCATCGCAGTACGCGGAAGGAGCGTTCAGGATGTCAGGCCGATCGTGCCGCCGCCGTGCCCGCCGCCCCCACCCCGCCCCTGGACGCCGCCAAGCTGCGGGCCCTGTTCACCAAGCCCTACGGCACCCCGGGCCCCACGCCGGCGGAATGGCGGGCGCTTTACCAGGAGGATGTGCGCTTCGAGGATCCCACCCAGGCCAAGCAGGGAGTGGATGCCTTCATCCTGGCCCAGCAGGGCCTGGAGAACCGCTGCGACGACATCTTCCTGGAGGCGGGCTCCGTGGCGGTGCAGGGGGAGGAGGCGTTCGTGGAATGGCGGATGGGGTTGAAGATCAAGGGGATTGAATTCATCTATCCCGGTGTCACCCGCCTGCGCTTCGGGGCGGATGGCCGCATCGCCGAGCACCGCGACTACTTCGACTTCGTGGGCCCCACCTTCGCGCCGGTGCCAGTGGTGGGGGGCTTTGTGCGCTGGATGTACGGGCGCTTTGTGGCCTGACTCAGGCCGGGGCGTTCCAGCGCAGCAGGGCCCGCTGCTGCCGCTCCTGGCCCAGCACCGAGACGCAGGCGGTGTTGAGCACCAGCAGGGCGCCGCCGGCCACCCCGAGCCCCAGCCAGCAACCGGCCAGGCTGCGCAAGATATGTCCGTGGGCGAAGAGCGCCACGCGGCCCTCGCTCCCCAGCCGCGCCAGGGCGAGGATGATCAACCGCTGGCAGCGCTCCTGCACATCGGCGGCGCTCTCGCCGTCGGGGCAGGGGTGGCTCCAGACGGTCCATTCGGGCACGCTGCGGCGGATCTCGGCGGTGGTGATGCCCTCGTAGGCGCCGTAGTCCCATTCGCGCAGGTCGTTGCACACCTCTGCGCGCGCGCCCAGGCCGGCCAGCTCGCAGGTGCGGCGCGCCCGCTGCAGGGGGCTCACCAGCACCGCATCAAACGGGCGGGTCGCCAGCAGCGGCGCCAGCCGCCGCGCCTCCCCCTCCCCCTCGGGTAGCAGGGGCAGATCGGTGCGGCCGGTGTGGCGGCCGCTGCGGGCCCATTCGGTGGCGCCATGGCGGAGCAGCCAGAGCTCGGGGGAGGGGTTCGTCATGGGGTGTGCCTTCAGAACCGGGCGATCAGACGGCGCAGGGCGCCAAGAAACAACTCCATCGAGACCAGGCCGAGCACCACACAGAAGAGATTCATGGCCCAGTTCAGGAGATGGAGCTGGGGCGCCGCCATCGCTCCCACGCCGCCCGGCAGGGAGACGAGCAGCTGATCGAGGCCGCCGTCGAGGACGGAAAAAAGAGAGGCGGCGAACATGGCAAACGCGCTCTGGACCACGGTCGGGGCCTCGGCTGCCTCCGGGCTGGCGACGAGGTACCGGGCGGTGCTCAACTGGAAACTCGCCACCAGGAACAGCACCGCAAAAACCGTGATCTGCGTCAGCTGCCTCTGGGCCGTCACCTCGCGCACCTCCACCAACAGAAAGCCCAGAGCGCCGATCCAGATCAGCCAGCGCAGGAGGCCACAGCTGCCAAGCAGCAAGCGACGCAGGGTGCGGCCCATGGTCACACCCGCGGCAGTTCGGCCACCGGCAGGCTCTCGGCCACGGGTAGCGGGGTTTTCTGGGGATGGAGCGGCGAGCGCTGGCCGCCGGCCACCAGGCGGTTGAGGGCGTTGACGAAGGCCTGGGCGGCGGCCACCACGATGTCGGTATCGGCGGAGTGGCCGGAGAAGAGCACCCCATCGGACCGCAGGCGGATCGTCACCTCCCCCATCGCATCGATGCCCTCGGTGACCGACTTGACGCTGAACTCCACCAGCTCATTGGGCACCCCCGCCAGCTGGTTGAGCGCCTGGCAGACTGCATCCACCGGCCCGGTGCCGATGCAGGCGGCGCTGCGCTCCTCGCCGCCGGCCGCCTCCAGGGTGACGGTGGCGGTGGGCAGCAGGCCGGTGCCGCAGCTCACCTGCACGCGGCGCAGCAGGTAGGCGGCCTGGTCGCTCTGCTGCACCTGCTCGCTGATGATGGCTTCGAGATCGCGGTCGCTGATCTCGCGCTTGCGATCGGCCAGCTCCTTGAAGCGCAGGAAGGCGTCGTTGAGGTCTTCCCCCTCCAGCCGGTAGCCGAGCTCCTCGAGGCGGGCGCGGAAGGCGCTGCGGCCGGAGAGCTTGCCCAGGGAGATGCGGTTATCGGCCAGGCCGACGGTGCGGGCATCGATAATCTCGTAGGTGAGGCGGTTCTTGAGCACGCCGTCCTGGTGGATGCCGGATTCGTGGGCGAAGGCGTTGGCCCCCACGATCGCCTTGTTGGGCTGCACCGCCATGCCGGTGAGGTTGCTCACCAGGCGGGAGGTTTTGGTGATCTCCTCGGTGCGCACCGCGGTGAGGGGTTCGCTGCTGTCAGCCGGGCGGCCGAGGAAGGGGTTGAAGTAGCTGCGGCGCACATGCAGCGCCATCACGAGTTCTTCGAGGGAGGCGTTGCCGGCCCGCTCACCGATGCCGTTGATCGTGCACTCGAGCTGGCGGGCGCCGTTCTTGACGGCTTCGAGGAAGTTGGCGACCGCCAGGCCGAGGTCGTTGTGGCCATGCACGGAAAGCACGGCGCGGTCGATGTTGGGAACGGCGGCGTCGATGCCGGCGATCAGGGCCCCGAATTCAGCCGGGGTGGCGTAACCCACGGTGTCGGGGATGTTGATGGTGGTGGCGCCGGCGTCGATCGCCGCCTCGATCACCTGGTGCATGAACTCCGGATCGCTGCGGCCGGCGTCTTCGCAGGAGAACTCCACGTCGTCGACGAGGGAGCGGGCGTAGGCCACCATCTCGCGGGTGATCGAGAGCACTTCGGAGCGGCTCTTGCGCAGCTTGTGCTCGAGGTGGATGTCGCTGGTGGCGATGAAGGTGTGGATGCGGCGGCGGGCGGCGGGGGCCACGGCGTCGGCGCAGGCCTTGATGTCGCCGCTGGCGGCGCGGGCCAGGCCGCAGATCACCGGCCCATCGGCGGTGCCAACGCTGGCGGCGATGCGCTGCACGGCGTTGAAATCACCGCTGCTGGCAAAGGGGAAGCCGGCCTCGATGATGTCGACGCCGAGGCGGGCCAGTTGCTGGGCGATGGCGAGCTTCTCCTCCAGGTTGAGGCTGGCGCCGGGGGATTGCTCCCCATCGCGGAGGGTGGTGTCGAAGATCAGAACCCGGCCGGGATCGCGCGCCATGACAGAGGGATGGGGAAAACGGGGAGGGGGGAGGAACTCGTTAGACGGAGTGACTATGAGTTGGCCCCACTGTAGGCGGGGGCGGATGGACCTTCAGGCTATGGGCGGCACGTATTGTGTGCAGATCGTCGGTAGGCCATGGCCGTAGGGGATCTGGCCCTGGTTCTTCACGCCCACCTCCCCTACGTGCGGTCGGGGAAGCCGGGATCGCTCGAGGAAGACTGGTACTTTCAAGCACTGCAGGAGTGCTACCTGCCCCTGCTGGCGGTGCTGGAGGCGGCCGCCGCCGATCCGGCCCAGCAGCCGCGCCTCACCCTGGGCCTGTCCCCCACCCTGTTGTCGCTGCTGAGCGATGCGGCGCTGAACCGCCGCTTCCCCGCCTGGTTGGCGGTGCGCCGGGCGCTGCTGGCGGAGGCCCCCGAGGAGCAGGCGGAGGCCGCTGCCGCCCTTTCGATCGAGCTGGAGGCGGTGGCGGCCGACTGGACCGCCTGCGGCGGCGACCTGATCCGCCGCTTCCGCCGCCTGCAGCAGGAGGGGGTGCTCGATCTGATCACCTGCGCCGCCACCCACGGCTACCTGCCCCTGCTGCGCGACAGCCCGGAAGCGGTGCGCGCCCAGCTGCTCACGGCGGTGCGCGAACACCAGCGGCTGCTGGGGGAGCGGCCCCTGGGCATCTGGCTGCCGGAGTGCGCCTACTACGAGGGCCTCGACGCCCAGCTGGCCGCCTGCGGCCTGCGCTACAGCCTGCTGGATAGCCACGGCCTGCTGCACGCCCTGCCCCGGCCCCGCTACGGGGTGTACGCGCCGGTGTGTTCGCCGGCCGGGGTGGCCTTCTTCGCCCGCGACAGCGAATCCACCCTGCCGGTGTGGAGTGCCAGCCAGGGCTATCCGGGCGATGGGGTGTACCGCGAATTCCACCGCGACCTGGGCTGGGACCTGCCGGAGGAGCTGCTGCAGGAGGCCGGCATCGGCGACCGGCGGCCGCTGGGCCTGAAGCTGCATCGGGTCACCGCCCAGGGGTGCCCGCTGGAGGGGAAACAGCCCTACCGCCCGGCGCCGGCGCTGCAGAAGGTGCAGGAGCACGCCGAGGCCTACCTGCGGGGCCGCGCCGAGCAGCTGCAGGGATTGGCCAGCGCGATCGAGCGGCCGCCGCTGCTGGTGGCGCCCTTCGATGCCGAGTTGTTCGGACATTGGTGGTTTGAGGGGCCGCGCTTCCTGGCGGAGCTGTTCCGGCAGGCACCGGCGCTGGAGATGCGCTTCACCCACCTGCGCGAGGTGCTCAGCTATAACCAAACTCTGCAGGTTTGCCGCCCCTCCCCCTCCAGCTGGGGCCAGGGTGGCTATCACAATTACTGGCTGAATGAAACCAATTCGTGGGTGGTGGCCGAATGGCAGCGGGCGTCGCGGGCGATGGTGCGGCGCGTGAACCGGGGCGTGGGCAGCAGCGAACAGCGCGACTGGCTCACCCAGGCCGGCCGCGAATTGCTGTTGGCCCAGAGCTCCGACTGGAGCTTCATCCTGCGGGCCGGCACCACCACCGAGCTGGCGCGCGAACGCATCCACCGCCACCTCGACCGCTTCTGGCGCCTGATGGACGCCATCGAACACGGCCAGCCCCCAGGCGCGGAATGGCTGCAGGCGGTGGGCCGCGAAGACGGCCTCTTCCCCACCCTCAACGCCGCCGACTGGGCGACGCTGCCGGCGGCGGCGGGGTGAGCGAGGGGGTCCCAGCGCCCACCAAGGCGCAGCTAGCGTCACAGCCGCGCGAAGCCAGCGATTGCTGCCGATGAGTCCGACCCTGTTGACCCAGTCGTCCCTGTTCGGCATCGGCATCGCCTTCTCGCCCCTGCACATCGGGGTGGTCACGCTGCTGCTGTTGGGGCGCTCGCCGCTGCGGCGCTCCTTCGCCTATGTGCTGGGCTGGACCCTGGCCAACGTGCTGGCGGTGGCGCTGCTGATGCTGCTGGGCAGCCACTTCGACCTCAACCTGGCCCACGGCGAGCGCGAGCAGGTGCTGATCGACCTGGTGGGCGCCGGCGGCCTGCTGGCCCTGGGCCTCTACCAGCTCACCCCCCAGGCCACCATCGGCGAGGAGGGGATGGCCCTGCGGCTGATGGGCCGCCTGCCGGAGTTCAGCGACGCGCTGCTGGTGGCGATAGGCGCCGCCGGCGCCCTGTTGACGCCCGAAAACCTCGTCTTTTACCTCAAAGAGGCGGGGCTGATGCTGATCAACCACCCCGGCGTATCCGCCGACCTGGAGATCACCAGCCTCTACGCCCTGATGGCCAGCTCCCTGCTGCTGCTGCCGCCGATCGCCTGGATCGCCAGCCAGGGCGGCATCCGCCCGGCGATTGAGAAGCTCGAAGGCTGGCTGCAGCACCGGGCCGAGCCGCTGGTGGGCGTGCTGGCCCTCCTGTTTGCTGTGTATCTCTTCTATGAGGGCATACACGGTCTGGAGGTGATGGCCACGCTGGCGCCCTATGGCTGAGGCGGGCGAGCTGGTCCGGTGAGGCAGGCAGGCAGGCCCCTCCCTCTCTCCATTCGCCCCGGGCTCCGATGGCGGTGATCTTCCACACCATCTGGCTGGGGGGCTGTCCGCCCCTGCGGGCCCTCGACCATCTCGCCCACCTGGTGGCCCTGCCGGCTGACGACGGTTCGCTGCCACTGCTCTGGCTGGATCGCTCCGCCTGGGGAGCCCTGCTGAGCCAGGCGCCACTGCCCGTGGAGGCCTGCGCCGCGGAACGGATCCCCGCCGCCCTGCTCCAGCGCACGACCGCGTTGCTCGGCCAACCCACAGCGCCCCTCCACTGGCTCCGGCTCGACCATTCCATCCACGGGGCCCAGCAGCTGCCGGTGCTGCTCCTGGAGGAGCTGGGGGCGGACCTGGCCGAGCCCTGGCGGGATCTGCGGCCAGCGCTGGAAACACTGCGCGGGGTGGGGGAAAGCGCGGCCGGCAGAGCGTTCCTGGTGGAGGAGCTGGCCCTGGAGGA
>CAIVPT010000096.1 GCA_903907855.1 uncultured Synechococcaceae cyanobacterium
ACTGGCTCGCGGCCGCTGGCGTGAACCCCGAAACAGACGTGGAACTGCTCACCGTGCCTGCTCCCGAGACCCTCCAGGGCATGCGAAACGGCACCATGGAGGCCTTCTCCACGGGAGACCCCTGGCCCTCCCGCATCGTCAAAGCCGACGTGGGCTATCTGGCGGCCATCACCGCCCAGATCTGGAAAGCGCACCCCGAGGAATATCTGGCGGTGCGCTCGGAATGGGTGAATCAATACCCCAAAGCCACCGTAGCCCTGCTCAAGGGCCTGATCGAAGCCCAGATGTGGCTCGACAAACCGGCCAACAAAGAGGAAGCGGCTCAAATCCTCTCCACCCGCAAATGGTTCAACGTGCCGGAGGAGGTGTTGCGCGACTCCCTCAAGGGCAGATACACACTGGGAGCCAAGGGCACACCCTCCACCGACCCGAAGCTGGGCCCGCTCTACTGGAGCAGCGATCGCGGCGTCATCTCCTACCCCTATAAAAGCCTGACGCTGTGGTTCCTGGTGGAGTCGTTGCGTTGGAAGTTCTATCCCGGCACGGTCGACACGATTGAGCAGGCCAAGGCGATCAACGACAAGGTGACCCGGGAAGACCTCTGGCGCGAGGCCGCCAAGGCGGTGGGAGTGCCTGAAAAAGACATTCCCACCAGTTCCAGCCGGGGCAAGGAGGTGTTCTTCGATGGCACCGTCTACGACCCGGCAGATCCGCAGGCCTATCTGAACAGCCTGAAGATCAAAAACTGACGCCCAAACCAACGCTCACGACGGCTAGCCGCGGGTTTCTCTCTCATCCGTTTTTCTCTCTCTCCCTCTCTTCTCTGCAGGACCTTTGACCATGACCAGCACCCCCAGCTCCGGCTTCAGCCTTGGCCAGTGGTGGAAGCGCCACCGCAAGGAAATCCTCCCCCCCATCTTCGGGATCGGCGGATTTTTGCTCTTCTGGCAGCTCAGCTCCAGCCTCGGCCTCACCAAACTCAGCGGCCCCTTGAGCCTGTGGACCGATGAACGCACCCGCGAACTGCTGCTCTATCCCTTCTTTGATCGCGGCGGCCTCGATAAAGGCCTGTTTTTGCACACCATGAGCAGCCTCGCCCGCGTGGGCATCGGCTACACCCTCGCTGCCCTGGTTGGCATTGCTGTGGGCATCGCCGTGGGGCTGAACAAATCCCTCGATCGCGCCTTTGATCCCCTCTTCCAATTTTTGCGCATGGTCGCACCCCTGGCCTGGGTGCCGATCGCCCTGGTGTTGTTCCAGAAAAACCAGCCAGCGGCGATTTTCGTGATCTTCATCACCTCGATCTGGCCGATCCTGATCAACACTGCCGAAGGCGTTCGCCAGATCCCACAGGACTACCGCAACGTGGCTCTGGTGCTGCAAATGTCCAAGGGTCGCTTCTTCAGCAAGGTGCTACTTCCTTCCGCCCTTCCTTATATCTTTACCGGCCTGCGCATCTCCATCGGCCTGGCTTGGTTGGCCATCATCGCCGCCGAGATCGTGATGCCCGGCACGCCCGGCATCGGCTTCTTCATCTGGGATGCCAACCAAAACGGTTATGTGAGTGAGATCGTGCTCGGTGTGATCTGGATCGGCGCCGTGGGCCTGATTCTCGACCGCATGATGGCCTGTCTGCAAAAGCGCATCACCCCAGGTTAGTGAAGGTTGTCC
>CAIVPT010000097.1 GCA_903907855.1 uncultured Synechococcaceae cyanobacterium
CAGGTGCTGCTCAGCTGCAGCCGCCAGGAGCGGGGGTTGGTGCGCCTGCGGGTGCGGGGCAGCTGGCTCGATGCCCGCGCCTACGGCACCGATGCCCGGCCCCTGTTGCGGGGGGATCGGGTGCTGGTGCTGCACCAGCAGGACGACCACCTCTGGGTGACGCGCCTGGCGGACCTTGATCCGGACAGTGCGGGCAACGCCAGCCCCGGACCCTGACCCATCTCCTCTGCGCCATGACCCTGCCCCTCCCCCCGCCACCGGTCACCCTCGCCAGCGTGGGCGACCCCCCACCTCAGGCCGCGACGCCGCCCCCGGGCCTGCCCGGCCTGGAGATCCCCCTGCTCGCCGCCGCCGGCCTGGGCCTGCTGCTCGGGACCATCCGGGTGCTTGCCCCCAACTGCCGCCCCGACCGGATCCTGGTGATCGCCGGCCGCGGGCCGCGCCGTCGGCAGGGCCAGGGCCAGGGCTACCGGGTGGTGCACGGCGGCCGGGCGCTGGTGATCCCCTTGCTGGAGCAGTGCCGCTGGATGGATGTGCGCTGCCGTCCGGTGCCAATCCGGGTGGAGAAGGCCTACGCCCTCGGCGGCACCCCGATCGATGTGGAGGCGATCGCCACGGTGAAGATCAGCACCAACCGCGAGTGCGTGGGCAATGCGATCGAGCGCTTCCTCGGCCACGACCCCGCCACCGTGCAGGAGGTGGCCGCCCGCACCCTCGAAGGCCACCTGCGGGTGATGGTGGCGGCCCTGACGCCCGAGCAGGTGAACCAGGACCGTCTGCGCTTCGCCGACCAGGTGCGTGAGGTGACCCGCCCGGACATGACCAAGCTCGGCCTGCAGGTGGACACCTTCAAGATCCTGCGGGTGAGCGACGGCGTCTCCTACCTCGACTCCCTGGGGCGCGCTCGCCTGGCGGAGGTGCTGCGCGATGCCGCCAAGGCGGAGGCCGAGGGCTTCGGGGATGCCGAACAGCGGGAGGCCGGGGCTGAGGAGCGCGCCGAGGTGGCCACCACCACCTGCCGCACCGTGGTGGAGGAGCGCGACAACGAGTTGCGCACGATCCGCGCCCGGCTCGATGAGCAGGTGCGCGCCGCCGAGGAGCGGGTGGAGGCGGTGGCGGCCGAGGCCGGCGCCCGCGCCGAAAAGGCGCTGCAGAAACTGCGGACGGAGCTGGAACGGCGGCGGCTGGAGGCCGATGTGGTGCTGCCCGCCCGCGCCCGCGAACAGGCGGAGGACTGGCGCCGCCGCGGAGCCGCCGCCCCCACCCTCGAAGACGCCCGCGCCAGCGCCGCCGTGAACGACCAGCTGGCGGCCCTGTGGCGCCAGGCCGGCGACCAGGCCAGCGCCATCTTTGTGCTCCAGCAGCTGGAGATGGTGCTGGGGGAGGCGGCCGCCCTGGCCGGTCAGGTGCAGCTGGGCCGCATCACCGCCCTCGAATCCGGCGACCCCACCGCCCTGGCGGATCTGGCCCGCCTCCATCCCGCCGTGATGCGCTCCTTCCTCGAGCAGGTGCACGACACCCTCGGCATCGACGTGCTCCAGGCCCTCAACCCCCATCGCTCCCCCCAGCCATGAGTTCTCTTCTCAACCTGCTGGCGATCTGCCAGCCCAACCAGGCCCTGGTGATCTACGGCCTGCCCGGTCGGCGGGGCTACCGCCTGCTCAAGGGGGGCAGCACCCTGCTGGTGCCCCTCCTGGAGGACGTGCGCAGCCTCGAGCTGGGCAACCACAACATCCCGATCCAGATCGTCGAGGCGCTCACCGCCACCGGCATCCGCATCAGCGTCGACGCGGTGGCGAACGTGAAGATCGCCAGCCACGAGCCGGTGGTGCACGCCGCGGTGGAGCGGCTGCTGGGGCGCAGCGTGGAGGAGGTGCGGGAGCTGGCCCGGCTGACGCTGGAGAGCAACCTGCGCGGCGTGCTCGCCACCCTCACCCCCGAACAGGTGAATGCCGACACCGAGGCCTTCGCCCGCGCCCTGATGGAGGAGGCCGTCGACGACTTCAGCCAGCTCGGCCTCGAACTCGACAGCCTGCAGATCACCGCCCTGCGCGATGAGGTCGGCTATCTCGACGCCCTGGGCCGCCCCCAGCAGGTGTCCCTGTTGCGCCAGTCGCGCATCGCTGAAGCGGAGGCCCGCGCCGAAGCCCAGATCGAACGGGTGGAGCAGGAGAAGACCACCCAGCTGGTGCGATTGGGGCGGGATGAGGCGATCGCCCGCGCCGAGGCCCGTCGCCGCATCCAGGAGGCCCAGACCCGCCAGGAGGCGCTGGTGGCCGAAGCGGAGGCGCTGATCGCCGGCGAGCTGTCGCGGGTGGAGGCGGAGCTGCCCCTGCAGGAGGCGCGCGTCGAGAGCGTGGGGCTGCAGCTGCAGGCGGATGTGGTGGCGCCGGCGGAGGCGGCCTACGAGGAGGCCCTGGCGGAGGCGCGCGCCGGCGCCGCCGGCATCCGGGCCGATGGCGAGGCCCAGAGCAAGGCGCTACGGGCCCTGATGGAGTCGCTGCTGGCTGCGGGACCGGAGGCGCGCAGCGTCTACCTGATGCCGCGCCTGCAACCGCTGCTCGCCCTGCTGCGCCAGGCGGTGCCGCCGCTGGCGGTGGAAGAGCTCCGCCTGATCGGCGATGGCGAGGGGAACACCGCCAGCCTGCCCGTGCTGCTGGCCCGCCTGCAGGCCGCCACCGACCTCGACCTGGGCCGCTGGCTCAGGAGCGCTGCTCAACCGCTGGGGGAATCCGGCTGATACTGGGTGACGGCGATGGTGTCGCGGATGCTTTTGCGGAAGCTCCGCCATTCGCCGTACACATAGCCGAATCCCAACGGATCCTGACGCTCATACTCCTGGAGCAGGCGCTGGGATTCGGCCTCGAAGGCCTGCATCAGGGCAGGCGGGAAGCGGCGCAGCTTCACCTCCGGATTTTGCTTTAATTGCTGCAGGGCCTTCATGTTGCGACGGTCGTGCTCCGTCTGGCACCACTGATAGATCGAGCGGCAGACGGTTTCCAGTGCCTTTTGATGGGCAGGGCTGAGCTTCTCGAAGCGCTGCCTGTTCACCATTAGCTCGTTGGTCGTCGAGGGCTCCCACCAACCCGGTGCGTAATAGAAGGGTGCCTTGGCCTTATGGAGGCCAAGGGCAACATCATCACCCGGACCGATCCACTCAGCAGCGTCGAGCAGACCACCGCTCAGCCTGGACTGGATCTCATCGGCTGGGATGACCTTGCCATCATTCAGGGAGTAATCAGTTTTCACCCCGAAGGCATTCAGGACCTCGGCGCCGATCCCAGGAATACGCATAAGCAAGCCCCGCAGATCGTCCAATGTGGACAGCTCCTTCTTGAACCAACCGCCCATCTGCCCATTGGTGAGGCTGATGGGAAAGGAGCGCAACTGCTGCAACCGCAGATCACCGCCTTGAAGACGGGCATACACGGTTTCGCGGAACGGACGATCATCACCCTTACGCCTGTACTCAAGCCACGCACTCTGCTCCCGCGGAGTAAGTCCGAAGGGAATTGCCTTGGCAAAAAACAATGGGCGCAACCGCTGGTCGTAGTAAATATCGACGTAGGCACACTCAAAATTCTTGCCACCATCAACCTGCTTCAGGATCTCGGAGCTATCAAGCCGAGAGACATCAACAGGATTCAGCAGGAAGGTGTTATCCGTCAGGGCAGCCAGCTCCTCTGCCAATCGCCTCCACACCTCCCCCACCACCAGCTGCTTTAACGAATCCCTGGCGTAGGTGGTAGCCAACCGCCAGCGGGTCACCCCCTCGTTGCTGGCGACGTGCCAGCCCACGCCATGGCCGAGCCCGTAGGCCACCACCGCCGTTTTGCCTGCCAGCAACAGCTCGCGGCGGCCCAGAGCCTCCCGGGGCCGGGGCCAGTGGAACGGCGGCGCATCGGGGTGTCCGTAGACGCTGAGCAGGCCGCGGCAGCCGCTCCAGGGGGGCTGCTCCAGGGCCGATGCGGCCCGCTGCTGCGCCAGCGACAGGGGCCGGCCGGCCTGCAGCTCATGCAGCAGCCGGCGGCAGACCAGCGCCGCGGCCCCATCGGGCACCCGCTCGCGGAACACCTGCACCCAGGCCACACCGGCCGCCAGGCAGCGGTGGGCCAGGTCGATGCCCAGGCAGCAATGCAGCAACACCAGGGTGAGGCCCCGATCCACCGCCCGCCGCAGCGGCAGCTCCAGGCTGGCGCCCGACACCCAGGATCCATCGCCGAGCTGCAGGCGCCCCCCCTGATCCGGTGAGGCATCGCCGTGGCCCAGGAAGATCAGCGCATCCCAACCCGGCTCCTCCGCCAGCACCGCCTGCAGGGTCCGGGCGCCTGCGGCCTCGCCCCGCAGCAGCCGCAGCGAATAGCGGCCCCGCCGGGCCAGGTCCTGCAGGGCCTCCACCTCCGGCTCCAGGTCGAGCTCCTGCTCATGGCCCACCACCACCAGCAACCGGGCCCGCCGCGAGCGCACCTGGGCCACCGGCTGCGGCGGATCGAGGGGCGGCAACCGCCAGAGGGGCCGATCGAGGGGCAGGGTCTCCCAGGGCAATTCCTCCAGCGCCCGCAGCTCCGGCGCCAACCGCAGCCGCAGGGGCAGGCCCGGCTGGAGCCGCAGGGCGCGGTGCAGGGGCCGCCAGCGCTCATGCTCAAACCACTGCTGCAGGCCACGGATCAGCTGCTCGCTGTAGTCCTCCAGCACGGCGGCGGGCAGGGCGCCCTCCTGGCCGCTGTGGTGCAGCAGAAACCGCCGGCGCCAGGCCCCATGCAGCTCCAGCAGGGCCGCAGGCCACGGGGCGGTGAACCCGGCCTGGCTGGCCGGACTCACCACGAGCACCGCCAGCTCGTCCCGGCCCTGCAGCGGCTGAAGGGTGAGATCGATGCTGGCCATAGAACGCTCAGGCGGTGGGCTCCGGATCGCCCTCCCCCAGCCTGGCGCGGAAGCGCAGGGGCGGCAGCGACAGGCGCGAGCCGCCGCCGTGCGTCAGATCGATGGCGATCTCCTCCTCCCCGGCGGGCACCGTGAGCGCCAGGGAGGAGGAGCCCCCCTCCTCTCCGGTATCGATCTGCCGGTCGCCGATCCGCAGGGTGAGGCGCTGGGGCAGCAGATCGCCGGGCAGCTGGGGCTCCAGCCGCACCTCCAGCCATTGCGCTCCGGCCCGCTCGCCGCAGAGCTGCAGCAGCAGGCGAAAGCGCTCGCTGGCCGGACCGGGGCTGGGGCCCGCCTCCAGCTGGCCGAGCACCAGGGCCAGGGGAATCGCCACGGTGGCCAGCGCCTCACCCGGGGCAGACGGTGCGGCGGGCGCGGCGGCGCGGAAAACGCCGGCGCCGGCGGGCAGCAGTTCGGCCCCCAGGGCCAGCAGCGCCCCATCGAGCAGCCCATCGAGCCAGTCGCCCAGGCGTAGCGGGGCGGGGGCCGGCGGCAGCAGGGCCTCCGGCGCCATCAGCCGCACCAGCGCGAAGAGCCGATCCAAACCGCCGTGAAAGGCGCTCAACGGCAGGGGAAAGGGGTCGGGGGCATCGGCGGCGGCCAGGGCACCACCGGCAAGCTCAGCGGCGGTGAGCACCCCCGGCAGCCGCACGGCGCCGCACTCCTCCTCCACCCAGGCCCCCAGCAGCAGGTGGGGCGTCGGGCCGGGGCGGCGCCACAGGGCGGCGGGCACCGCCAGGGTGTCGGCGGCGAAGGGCGCGCAGACCAGCTGGATACGACAGCCCTGCAGCTGCAGCAGGCGCCCATCACCGCCGTGACCGCCTTCACCGCCGATCTCCCGCAACCGCAGGGGCAGGCCCAGCTCCCGCAGCTGCTGGCGCAGGGCCTGCAGCGCCAGGGCACCACGGTCGGCCGGGGGGTCATCGGGCCCCATCGGATCGAGCATGAGGGTGTGGAGGGGGAGGGGAAGGGCCAGGGGATCGTCCGGGTCGTCGTCGGGGGGAAAGGGAGCCATGGGATGGAACGGTCAGGAAGGGGATGGGGGAGGATCGAGCAGCGGCGCGAGCCAGTGGGCCAGCCGCGGGCGGTCGGCGCCGTCGGGGGTGTCCAGCAGGTGGTCGCGCAGGGCGGCCAGCTGCTCTTCGGTGCGCTCCGGCGAGCGGCCCACCGCCTCGAAGCCCTCGCGGCCCGCCAGCTGGCCCAGGGCGGTGGTGGCGATCACGGTGGCGTGGGCGCTGAGCTGCAGGCGCCGCTGCACCTTCGCCTGGCAGGAGCCGCCGCAGGCCTGGCCGATCGCCCGCTGGTTCAGGCCGCGGGCGTAGTGGCGCCAGAAGCAGGCCCGCAGCTCCGCCTCCGGACCGTCGGCCGCCAGCATCGCCGGGAGCTGGGCGGCGACGGCCCGCCCCAGGGCCGCCTCCACCACCGCGAGGCGATCGGGGGGCGACGGCTCCAAGGCGCTGGCGGCGGTTGTGGGAACGCGCTCCAGCGCCTCCGGCGCCGCCAGGGGCAGGGCGGCCAGATGGTCGCGGCGCAGGGCGGCGGCCATCGCCTGCAGGCGCTGCAGGGTGAGGGCGGCCGCGGCGGGCGG
>CAIVPT010000098.1 GCA_903907855.1 uncultured Synechococcaceae cyanobacterium
ACGGCGGGCATCGCGGGTGGCCTTGGCGAGCATGTCGACCCGCTTGTCCGCCAATTTGGTGTAGGTGAAGGCTGGAGCATTGATGGTGAGGGGCACGCCCTGGCCGATCAGCTCGCCGATCTCCCGCGAGATCGTGGCGATCTTGTCCACCGCCGTGCTCCTGATCTGGATGGTCTGGCGGGTGGTCCAGATCGTGGCGCGCAGGTCGCCGGTGCGAGAATCGCGGATATCTTCCCTCTCCGACTTCACCGCCTCCAGCTGCAGCTCCTCGGCGGCAACTCCCCGGCCCTTGAGGAAGGCCGTGGTCTGCGCCACCGCTGGCTGAAGCTGCTGATAGGCCAGCGGCTGGCTGGGGGCGCTCTGCTTCACCTCCACCGACCAGTCGACGAAATCGCTGCGAATCCGCTCGGTGCTGGCGCCTGTCACCGTGATCGCATTGGTGGCCGAGCGCACTCCCTTCACTGCCACCGCACTGGCGCCAATCAGGCCAGCGCTGAGCACCGCCATCGCAAACACCAACGGTGGCGTGCGCCGCAGCCCCTCCTGGAACGACTGGAGCGCAGGCTGGAGTGGGCGGAGGAAGGGCATAGCCATCAGCTTTAGCATAGGCATAGCGCAAGCGACCGCCATGAAATTTGTGCACCTGAGCGAACAACCATTGATTGCGCGCATCAAAAAGAGCGGCATCCGCCGCGGGGATGGCCGGCATGGTCGCGGCGTGTATGCGGTGCCGCTGATGGTGATCCGTCGTATTGCCTACCGCGAGGACGATCCCCACCTTCCCGCCGACCCCGTGTCCTCCTCCAG
This sequence comes from uncultured Synechococcaceae cyanobacterium, assembly GCA_903907855.1. GTDB lineage: Bacteria > Cyanobacteriota > Cyanobacteriia > PCC-6307 > Cyanobiaceae > Cyanobium. The sequence goes on from CAIVPT010000098.1 coordinate 808, forward strand.
GCTCTGGAGTTGGCTCGCTGGTCTGGGGGATCGCCATCGCCATTTCGCAGCCATTATCTTTCATGACACCCCGGCCCACTGGCCCGCCGAGCTTTACATTGAGCTGGACGCCAAAACCGGCTGCGAGTGGCTGCCGTCTCTGGATTCCCGCCTGGTGACCATCGCGGAGACACACCTCCAAGACGTGCGTGAGGCCCATGAGTTCACGTACATGGCCACGCTTCAGGTAACCGTCCATAGCGCCGCTGGCCTGGGGGCCGTGCTGCATGGCTTGCGGGTCCATGGCTACGCGGTATGGGACGCCAATGATGAATCGATCGAAGTGGTGTTTGCGCGGCCTATCCCGGCTCGATCGATTGTGCGCGTGATCCCTCAATACCGAAGCAATAAGCAGTTCAGGCAGTTCAAATTGATGGCGCGAGACCCGTCAGCCCATCACGCCATCGATGAAATCAAAGGCTAGGACGCCATCGAGGCCCCCATCGAGCATGGGCATCAGTCGTTGCACCAACGCCTGATGGGCGGGATGGGGGAGGTAGGCGTCGCGGGCGGCGGCATCGGTGAAGGTCATCGTGAACCCGTGGGTGAAGCCCTGCGACAGACCCTCGGAGGAGTTGTGAGCCCCCCCCTGGAAGCCGCTGATCCCCGGAATCGCCTGGCGAAGAGCACGCAGCGCCTCAAAAAGGGAGGCCACCTCACCCTCAGCGAGATCAGCGCGGAAGCGGAACAGAACCACGTGATGAACCATCGAGGCCACGGCAAGGGGCCCCACCATTCTGAGTGGCGGCCTCCCTGCCTCCGATCCCTGCCGGGGCAGGCCACACGCCGCTGGCCTGGTGCTTCGATTCAGCCAGCTTCGGTTCAGCCCATTTCGGTTCTCCCACCCAAACGATTCGGTGCTCCGAACCTTGGTGATGGGGACCGAATCGCGATGTACGGCCCTCCTCTCTCCGCCTGCCACACCAGCGCGCAACAGTGATCGCAACGGGGGCGACCGGGGCCCATGCCCAACACCCCGCCCTCCCAACCCTCGCCATCAAAACCATGTTGACCCTCCGTTCTTCCTCTCCCTTTGATCTCTTCGACCGCCTGGAGCAACAGCTCAGCCAGCAGCTGCAGAGCGCCGAGCGAGTTCCGGCCGCTGAAGTGCACGAATCCGCCGACGCCTATGAGGTGGTGCTGGAACTGCCCGGGGTCGACAAGGCCGCCATCGAGGTGAAAGCCACCGATCGCACCCTGTTGATCAGCGCCGAACGCCGCAGCCTGCGCACCCAGCGGGCCGTGGGCGAACGTGATGGCGCTGGCGATACCGCCGGGGAGGTCCGCGCCACCGCCAACCCCCTGCTGAGCGAATTCCGCTACGGCACCTGGAGCCGCAGTTTCCGCTTCTCGCAGCCGATCGTGCGCGATCAGCTGCAGGCGGTGTACCGCGATGGCCTGCTGACCGTGACCGCCCCCAAGGCCAACACGGTGAGCAGCGTGACGGTGAAGGTGGAGGGCTGACGAGATTCCCTGCCCCCGGCTCCGGCCGGGGGCCCACCAGACGCGCGGCGACGGCGGGTCGGGCCCACCAGATGCTGACTTGCCGCAAAGCCGATATGGGCTTAGCGTCATAACTGTCAGCTTCTCGGCCTGGCTGCTCCTTCCCGCTGTTCCGCTGCCCGTGCTGGCCCCGCACCCCGCCGCCCCCAACCATCCGGTGCCGCCCACCTTCCGCGCACACGCTGCGGGGACGCGCTGATGGCGATCGGCGGACTGGCCCTGCTCTTCGGTGGCGGCGGGGTGATCGGTTTCCTGCTCGCGGTGCTCGGGGCCGGCGGATCGATCCTGCTGCTCCCCTTGCTGGTGAGCGGCGCCGGCCTCCCCAGCCGGGAGGCGGTGCCCCTTTCGCTGCTCGTGGTGATGCTGCTGGCCGCCGGCAACCTCGGCCCCTTCCTGCGACGACACCAGTTCGCGCCCCGTCCCGCCCTGATCCTTGGCCTGCCGGCCCTGGTGGGCAGCTGGATCGGGGGCAGCTGGGTGAAGGCGGGCGCCGTGCCGGAATCGGTGCAGCTGGCCGTCTTCACCGCGGCGGCGGTGCTGGCCTCCTGGCTACTGACGCGCCAGTCGACTCCCCCAGGCTCCGGGGTACCCAGGGGCGAGGGGGGCGCCCATCGCCACGGGCGAACCCAGCAACTGGCCTTTCAGGGCCTGCTGATCGGACTGCTCACCGGCATCGCCGGGGTGGGGGGCGGCTTCGCGATCGTGCCCGCCCTGGTGCTGTTGGCGGAGCTGCCGATGCCCCTGGCCAGCGGCACCAGCCTCCTGCTGATCGCCGCCAATGCGCTGGTGGCCTTCCTCGCCCTGGGACATTGGCCCGGATCCAGCCTTCCCTTGATGCTGCCGCTGCTCCTGGGCGGGGCTGCAGGGGCGCTGGTGGGTCAGCGCATGGGTCCCCGCCTGCCGGAGCGTCGCCTTCGCCAGGGCTTCGCGGCCCTGCTGCTCGGTTCGGCCCTGTTGACGGGGTTGGAAGCCGTGAGTGGGTTTCGCACCATGGATGCCCCAGCATTCCCGGGAGCCTGTACCCCGTCTCGCCATGTCCTCCCCCCTTGCCCCCCTGCTCGCAGACCGGGCCCTGTCGGCGGATGACTGGCTGTTGCTGCTGCATCCGGCCCTGATGATCCTGTTTGTGTACCCGGTGGTCGGGGCCACGATCCGGCTGGGGATCCTCGTGCGGGAGCGTCGCCTCGACCTCAACCCCATTGCCGCCACGGTGCCCGCAGAGCACGTGGACCATGGCCGGTGGGTGGGGACAGGCGCGATGGTGGCCTCCCTGCTGGCCCTGGCGGCCAACCTGGCGCGGGCGAAGGCCTCCGGGGCGGAGGCGGGGGGCGGGGTATCTGCCACAGGGGTGGCCCTGGCGGCGCTAGCGCTCGGCGGCTGCCTGGCCCTGTGGCGTGTGCGGGGTGCCAGGGCTCGGGCCTCCTGCGCCCTGATCAGCGGAGCGGGCCTGGCGAGCCTGGCGATGCAACCGCCGCTGTGGTTTCAGGGGGTGAACCCCGGCAGCCGGCTGTGGGGCTCACACACCTGGGGCGGACTGTTGCTGGTCTCCCTGTTTCTCTTCGCCATGGCTGCCGCGCCAGAAATCCGCAACCGACCCGCCTGGCGCCGATTGCACACCGCCGCCGCCTTCCTCATGGCGCTGCTTCTGGCGGCGCAGGCGATCAGCGGCAGCCGCGACCTGATGGTGCTGGGTCTGGGGAGTTCATGATGGGGGGCTGGGCCTTCACCCGGCTGGCACACCACCCTCAGCGGTGCCGATCGCGGTGCGGAAACACAACGAACGCCGCCAAGG
>CAIVPT010000099.1 GCA_903907855.1 uncultured Synechococcaceae cyanobacterium
AGCCACCCCGGTGGCCCTCACCGCCCCCGCCATCGGCTGAGGCTGAGGCTGAGCGGGCCCGGCGTAAGCTGGGCCCCATCTCTTCTGGAATCCCCCAACCGGCTTTGGCCGGAGCTCTGCCCCCTCCTCTGGAGGGGGCTTTTTGTTGGGGAGAAGGGGGGGGGGGACAGCAGCAGAAAAATAGATAGGGTAAGTGAAACTAAGCAAAATCAACACGAACGGGATTCCCAAAGCTAGCAATTTTAGTAGCGAAGCCAGCGAAGAAAGCCGTCACATTGAGCAGGCTCACGGTCACCACCGGGCGCTGGCTGCCAAGGAACCGTTTCGTGTTCTCAAGTTTTTTTATCACCGGATCTCCAGCATTTCAGGCCAACGGTGTGCATCCTCGTGTTCATGCCGCTGGCACAGCGTTACCCGATGCACGGGCCGCTCGGCTTCGCTGCTGTCTGCGTTCGTCTGCGGCGCCCCCATCAGAAAACTCTCCGATGGAGCCTTGGCCCTGGAATCGCCGATGGGGATCCCTGCAGGCGTTGCCAAGATTTGATCTGCCTGGCCAGGCTTTGCGAGCTCGGCTCGGATTGGGATGAGCAGATCAGCCGTGCCCCTGCGCCGGCACACAACCGCTTATGCCAGCAAAAAAAGCTAGCATGCCAGCACATTTTGCTGGCATCCATGGCGACGATCACGGTGCGGGGGCTGGGGGCCGACGAACTGGCGGCCCTGAAGCAGGAGGCAGAGCGGGAGGGCATCAGCATGAATCGCCTCGCCCTGCGTCGCCTGCTGGATCAGCCCCCAGCCGCGATGGTGGCCGGCCCCTCGGCCCTGGATGCCCTGGCCGGCACCTGGAGCCAGCAGGAGGCCGACACCTTTCAAGCGGCGATTGCCCCGCTGGAGCAGGTGGATCCCGATCTCTGGGGATGAGAGATGCGCCCGATCGCCCTGGATACCAACACCTACGTGGGCTTCAAGCGCGGCAATCCCACCTGTGTGGAGTTGATCCGTCAGGCCAAACGGCTGCTGGTGAGCACAACCGTGCTCGGAGAGCTGCTGGCCGGTTTCGCCTGCGGGGATCGGGAGGCCCGCAACCGCGAGGAGTTGCGCCGCTTCCTGGAGGTGGAGTCCGTGCAGGTGATCCCCCTGGGCCTGGAGACCGCCGATTCCTACGCCTTGCTCTACCGCAGCCTGCGCCAGCAAGGCACACCGATCCCCAGCAACGATCTCTGGATCGCCGCCTGCTGCCTGGAGCATGGCGCTCTGCTGTTCAGCCTCGATGCCCATTTCGAGCGGGTGCCCGGCCTGCGGCTGGTGCGCTCCTGGGCGGAGGTGTTGCCGTGAGGGGGATGTACTAATCGCCCATCGCCGAGAGGTACACGGTGTACTGAACACCGGGCAAGAACTACTTATTTTCGTTTCAGTGGTCTCTCCCGCAACATCAGGCTTCGAGCAGGTGTCATTCCGATCAGTGTATTGGCACCTGCGAATTAGCAGAGCAGCTGAGCGCTGGCGGAACCCCAAAGGCCGAGGAAGGGGCCTGCGAACCAAGCCAGGCATAAGGAAAACTTATCGTCAACGGGCGATAGACGCCAAGCCGTCGGACTCCATAAAATCTACAGTGAATAACCTACAATCAGCATGGACTTACAACTCATTGCCGACGGGAATAAAAATTCGCCTATTGCCAGCATCGGAAACGCTAGCAGATTTAAATTCTTGCCATTAAGCCGCCGCTTCTTAAGGATTTTTGCCATAGCCACTCTGCCGTTTTACGCTGTTCCCAGTCTAGCTTATACTTTCCCATTCGACCCTAGCGCGCCAAGTATTCTGAAGACGCCGCCCACCGGCACAGGATTCGGCACGGCGGCTAGAAACCAAATGTTTCTGAGCGATCCCTTCGAAGGGTACAGCACAGCTGGCGGAAGCTACACAACTCCTACCACCCCGTGGGTCTCTGGCCAAGATGTGATCGTCTCCGATATACCATTTGTCGAAGGGGAAGTGTATTGGGACTCGAAGCTTAAGACCTGGGTGGACAATGGAGTGCGTTATTTCACCGGCAATGGCCTTCCCAATCACCCAACTGGCGCGTTTCCGGTAACCTCCGGCCAGGAAGCCTATCAGTACTACGCGGCGCTACCTGATCCCTCTGGAGAATATCCAGATGCATCCTATCTTCCGATAGAAGCATATGATCTGTACATGGCCGTTCCCGCCAATCCCATTTATTCTAATACGCCTAGATCCATTAGCGAGTTAACATTCGCCATAGCGATCCAGACCGGCGCCACTTTCCACGTCAACCTTGCCTTGACGAATGATTCATCAAATCCATATGTTGATCCGATTGCAGGCTTACCTCCGGATCAATGCTGGGGGCATCCTGTACATATGCAATACCACTATCATGGCTACTCCTGGAAGTGTTTTCCCAACCAGGGAACTGCCGATCAGCATTCCCCACTATTCGGATTCGCACTTGACGGCTTTGGCGTATTCGGCCCCCGCGGGGATGGGGGCGTGTTGCTGACCAATCAAGATCTGGACGAGTGCCATGGACACTTCGGACATATCGATTGGGACGGGGTTCTAACCGACATGTATCACTATCATCTCAACAATGAATTTCCCTATGGCCCTGGCTGCTTCCGCGGCACAAAAACAGGTACTTTTTCTAGCAATGGGGAACCTTCCTCCGTGCCTGGGCCAGCTCCTCTTCTGGGCATCATGGCAGCATTTCGCTGTAGTCGCCGCCTGAGGGAACGGTGTCGGCCCCTGCTTCGCCCCAGGCCCTAGCTCCCTACCCCGCCAGATCAAACCGATCCAGCTCCATCACCTTCACCCAGGCGCCCGCGAAGTCGAACACGAAGCGTTCGGCGCCGTCGTCCTGGGCGTAGATCTCGGCGATGGCGCGCAGCTGGCTGTGGGAGCCAAAGATCAGGTCGGCGCGGGTGGCCGTCCAGCGCAGGGAACCATCGCTGCGCAGGCGGCCTTCGTAGGTGGTGAAACTGCCGGGGGCCGGGGCCCATTGCAGCTCCATGTCGAGCAGATGGGTAAAGAAATCGGGGCTGAGCACGCCGGGACGATCGGTGAACACGCCGTGGCGGCTGCCACCGCTATTGGCGCCGAGCACCCGCAGGCCGCCCACCAGCACCGTGAGCTCCGGAGCGCTCAGACCCAGCTGCTGGGCCCGATCGATCAGCAGCTCCTCGGCGCGCACCGACAGATCCGCCGACTCCCAGTTGCGGAAGCCATCGGCCTGGGGCTTGAGCACATTGAATGACGCGCTGTCGGTCTGGTCGTCGCGGGCATCGGTGCGGCCGGGATGGAACGGCACCGCCACCGTTACGCCCGCCGCCGCCGCCGCCTTCTCCACCGCGAATCCGCCCGCCAGCACAATCAGATCCGCCAGCGACACGCGCTTGCCATCGCCGCGGCCCTCCGCAAAGGCCGCCTGGATCTCCGTGAGAGACTCCAGCACCCGCGCCAGCTGCGGCGGATCATTCACTTCCCAGCTGCGCTGCGGCGCCAGCCGGATGCGGGCGCCGTTGGCGCCGCCGCGCTTGTCGGAGCCGCGGAAGCTGGAGGCCGAGGCCCAGGCGGTGGCCACCAGTTCGGCAACACCCAGCCCGGCGCCCCACACCCGCTCGCGCAGCTCCGCCACCTCGGCGGCCTCGATCAGCGGATGATCAACCGGCGGCAGCGGATCCTGCCAGATCAATTCCTCCGCCGGCACCTCCGGCCCCAGAAGTAGCGCCCGCGGCCCCAGATCGCGGTGGGTGAGCTTGTACCAGGCCCGCGCGAAGGTATCGGCAAAGGCCTGGTGATCGTCGCGGAAGCGCTTGGCGATCGGCGCCAGGATCGGATCAAAGCGCAGCGACAGATCGGCGGTGGTCATGATCGGCGCCGCACTGCGGCCCGGTACATGCGCATCCGGAATCATGTGCTCCGGCGCCACATCCTTCGCCACCCACTGCCACGCCCCAGCCGGACTCTTCGTGAGCTCCCACTCGTAGGTGAACATCATCTCGAAATAGCCCTGGTCCCAACGGGTGGGGTTCGGCTTCCAGGCGCCCTCGATGCCGCTGGTGATCGTGTGCTCCGCCATGCCGCTGCCCTGTCGGTTGTGCCAGCCCAGCCCCATCTCCTCCAGCGGCGCCCCCTCCGGCTCGGGGCCCAGGTTGTCGGCCGGTGCGGCGCCATGGCACTTGCCGAAGGTGTGGCCACCGGCCACCAGCGCCACGGTTTCCTCCACCGTCATGCCCATGCGCGCAAACGTATCGCGCACGTCCTTGCCGGAGGCCACCGGATCGGGGTTGCCGTGCGGTCCCTCGGGGTTCACGTAAATCAGCCCCATCTCCACCGCCGCCAGTGGCTGCTCCAGGGCACCATCACCGCTGTGGCGCTCATCGCCGAGCCAGCGGCTCTCCTTGCCCCAGAACACATCCGCCTCCGGCTCCCAGATGTCGGTGCGGCCGGCGGCGAAACCAAAGGTGGGGAAGCCCATCGACTCCAGCGCCACCGTGCCGGCCAGGATGATCAGATCCGCCCAGGAGATGCGGTTGCCATAGCGGCGCTTGATCGGCCACAGCAGCCGGCGGGCCTTGTCGAGGTTGGTGTTATCAGGCCAGCTGTTCAGGGGCGCGAAGCGCTGGTTGCCGTGGGCGGCGCCGCCGCGGCCATCGGCGCTGCGGTACGTGCCGGCGCTGTGCCAGGCCATGCGGATGAACAACGCCCCGTAGTGGCCCCAGTCGGCCGGCCACCAGGGCTGGGAGTCGGTCATCAGGGCCCGCAGGTCGGCCTTGAGCGCCTCGTAATCCAGCTCGGCGAAGGAGCGGGCGTAGTCAAAGGTGGGGCCGAGCGGATTGGCGGCCGGGTTGTGCTGGTGCAGGATCCCCAGGTCGACCACCTCAGGCCACCACTGGCGATTGCCGGGGCCGGCGGCGGGGGTCACGGCGCCGACGTGGCCGTGGAACGGGCAGGTGAGATCCGACATCGGGCGGGCGCGCTCGGGGGCGATCCGGGCAGGAAACGTTCAGTAGGAACCTATTCACAGCCGCCGGATCCGGCCACGGAGGCCCCTCGCCCCTGACCGTGCTCGGCAGCCGCACCCCTCAGGCCTTGCGGGTGGCCACCGCCCGCCGCCGGGCCGGATACAGCTCCCGGCACAGGCCGCAACCGGTGCCGTCGCAGCCGCGGGCGGTGCAGTGCTCGCGGCCATAGAAAATGATCTGCAGGTGCAGGCGGTTCCAGGCGTCGCGGGGAAACAGGCGCTTGAGATCGGTTTCGGTGCGCGCCACGCTCACGCCGCTGCTGAGGCCCCAGCGCTGGGCCAGGCGGTGGATATGGGTGTCCACCGGGAAGGCGGGCACGCCGAAGGCCTGGGCCATCACCACCGAGGCAGTTTTGTGACCCACACCGGGTAGGGCCTCCAGCTCCGCAAAGCTGCGCGGCACCTCGCCGCCGTGGCGCTCCAGCAGCAGCTCGGAGAGGCGCCTGACGTTCTTGGCCTTGGTGCGGGCCAGCCCCAGCTGGCGGATGTGACCCAGGATCGTCTGCTCCTCCAGGGCCGCCATGGCGGCCGGATCGGGGCCGGCGGCGAACAGGGCCGGCGTCACCTCGTTCACCTTTTTGTCGGTGCACTGGGCGCTGAGCAGCACCGCCACCAGCAGGGTGAAGGGATCCCGGTGGTCGAGGGGCACCGGTGTGGTGGGGTAGAGCTCGTCGAGGCGGCGCAGGATCAGGGCCGCCCGCTCCGCTTGGCGCACGGCGGGTGGGATGGCAGCAGCGCCGACGTTAGGGCCGCCGGCGACGGGCCCTGACACCAGGCCAGCGCGAGGGCCAGGGCCGGTTTGTAGGCTCGATCCAGCGCACCACGCCCATGGGCAGCAGCTTCGGCACCCTCTTTCGCATTCACACCTTCGGCGAATCCCACGGCGGTGGCGTGGGGGTGATCGTGGACGGCTGCCCGCCCCGCCTGCCGCTGAACCTCGAAGCCATCCAGGCCGACCTCGACCGCCGCAAACCCGGCCAGAGCAAGATCACCACCCCCCGCAAGGAGGACGACCGGGTGGAGATCCTCAGCGGCCTGCTCGATGGCGTCACCCTCGGCACGCCGATCGCCATGGTGGTGCGCAACAAGGACCAACGCCCCCAGGATTACCAGGAGATGGCGGTGGCCTTTCGCCCCTCCCATGCCGACGCCACCTACCAGGCCAAGTACGGCATCCAGGCCCGCAGCGGCGGCGGCCGGGCCTCGGCGCGGGAAACGATCGGCCGGGTGGCGGCCGGCGCCATCGCCAAACAACTGCTGGCCCAGGCCCAGGGCACCGAGGTGATCGCCTGGGTGCGCCGCATCCACGACATTGAGGCGAGTGTGGATGCGGCCGCCGTCAGCCTGGACGACGTGGAGGCCACGATCGTGCGCTGCCCCGATCCCGTGGTGGCGGAGCGGATGATCGAGCGGATCGAGGCGATCGGCCGCGAGGGCGATTCCTGCGGCGGCGTGATCGAGTGCGTGGTGCGCAACCCGCCGGTGGGGCTGGGCATGCCGGTGTTCGACAAGCTGGAGGCGGATCTGGCCAAGGCGCTGATGTCGCTGCCGGCCACCAAGGGCTTCGAGATCGGCTCGGGCTTCGCCGGCACCCTGCTCAAGGGCAGCGAACACAACGACGCCTTCCTGCCCACCGCCGACGGCTCCCTGCGCACCGCCACCAACAACTCCGGCGGCATCCAGGGGGGCATCAGCAACGGCGAGCCGATCGTGATCCGGGTGGCCTTCAAACCCACCGCCACGATCCGCAAGGAACAGCAGACGATCGATTCCGAGGGCAACGCCACCACCCTGGCCGCCAAGGGTCGCCACGATCCCTGCGTGCTGCCCCGCGCCGTGCCGATGGTGGAGGCGATGGTGGCGCTGGTGCTGGCCGATCACCTGCTGCGGCAGCGGGGGCAGTGCAGTTTGTGGTGAGCAGATGAATGGCAAGCTCGCGGGCCTGGGCCCACCCGATCAGCGAATGGCTGTCGAGCAAGCGCACCTCAGGGATTCCCAGTCGTTCTCGCCGGCGCCGACGGGTCGCGTCGAAGCGCAGCACCGACCCGCGAAGCTGCTTCAGTGGGTCACATCAGCTCACCGCGAGCGGTTGACCGCTGGCCCAGCGGCACTGGAGGCACTGGGGGCACTGGCGGACAGAGCGATGGCAACTGGCGCTGATTCCTGTACACCACGACCAAGAACAATGAAAAGACAAGAATTAGGTCGGCTTTGGCAAGAGCCTCGCGCGAACATCAGCAGCCAGCGAACTGACAGGCCATCAGAGAATTCGCATCATCATCGCAGTCATTCGCAAGGATGGCACTCAAAGCGCCAATAATTCCGAAACCAGTATGCGCCGTAAAATACTTGCACACTTGGCGTACAAAAAGCCAACATACCAAAAACAGGGCGCCATGAAAAAGCGCATCCGCCCCGACCGAAGCTCAGCGAAAGCCCTGCAGCCACTAAGTCTGATAGTTTACGATAGGACGCCTTGAGCAATCCTCCAAGATGTCAGGTGTTTTTTCCAAAGCTTCTCGGCCAATGATCCTCATCTTGATTGATTTAAGATGACATTCGGCTGGGAACTCGGACCCTATGAGCTTGATCGAGCTGGCCAGCTGACGCTTAGCGGTGAACTGGTACACATCAAACCCCTACAACGGCAGGTTCTGCTGCTGCTTGTGGAGGAGGCGGGTGGCATACTCACGCGTCAACATCTTACCGAAGCCCTTTGGCATGAGGGGCCGCCTCGGGATTCAGGGGCGCTCTCGCAGTTGATCCATGGGCTGCGTCGTCTTCTCGAACGGGGACCTCTTGGTGGGGCCGTGATTCGTACAATCTATGGCCAGGGCTATGCCTACGTCGGTCCGCTCCGCTTGCTAGCTTCGCCAAAAACCCCAGTGATTAGCACCCAGGAGTCGAAGGCCCGCCAGCCAGTCTCCTCAGCATCGGCCGCGTTACTGCGGAAAGAGTCATGGGCACGCTGGCGCTATGGCAATCCATTGGATCTGGCTGAAGTGGTGCGTCTGCTGAGAAACAGCATAGTCCTTGAGCCAGAGAATGGTGAAGCTCTGCTAGATCTCTGTCATGGGCTGCTGATCCAGGCCAGCTGGGGTATGGTTCCGTGCCAGGCAGCGACAACCGAGGTTCAGTCATTGCTGGGGCGAGCAAGTCTGCTGATGGTGGACGGCACCGCCCTGGCCAGTATTCAGGCCGAGATGTTGTCTGTGTTGTGCTGGCAACCAGGTCGCGCCGACGCATTGTATGCTTCGTGGCTTCCTGAGAAATTAGGATTGGATCGTCCATTGCTAAGTTGGGTTCGGCATCTTGTGTTCAGCGGGCAGTATCCGGCGGCCTTGAAGCTGCTTGATTCCAGGCTGCAGAATGAGCTTCCCCAAGGATGGGGCCTAAAGGCCTACGCCCACATTCTGTTGGGTGAATTCACCCAGGCAGAAGCAGCTCTACGGCAGCAAATGGCGGCTGGGGGTTGGCAATTCCGTGTGCCGGTGCAACTGGCGATGGTGCTGGCACTTCAAGGCCACAGCCAGGAGGCAGCCGACCTCGTGGAGCAGGCCGGGATTCTGGACAAGGGTGATCCCTCGGGCCTGCATGCAATGGCAGCCTTTTCGCTCATGAATGGTCCGCGACGGGCAGCGGCGGAAGGCCTGCTGGAGCGGGTGGTAATGAAACGGTGGACCCAGAAGCGCTGGACTGGGGGCCTAAGCCTATGGGGGCTCGTGGCCCTAGGCCTCGGCAAATCCGCGTTGGCCACGCGATTATTGGCGACGGCGGTGCGGGAACGCTGCACCTTGGCACCCCTTCTCCTGCATGGAACACTGCTCGAGCCCTATCGCGATGAGCCGGCGGTTGGCGTCTTTCAGCGCAAGATGCACATAGCTTATTTCGCCACACAAAATCCCTCTCACTAGAAGCGCAATAATTCCACCAAGATTTGACAGGCCGCATCAGGGCGTGCGAATATCAAAAAATACTGTTATTTTCAGGCAGCCCCCACGCAGCCATTTTGTTCATTTCAACATTAAAAGGGCTTCCCCCCCCGGGCTTTTAGCACAGGTTCTGGCTGACTAACCTCATTCCCAGTTTTCATCACTTTTTCATCCATGATCGGCCTTCCCAGCGATTCGGCTCCACTTCAGCCCCAGGCCTTGAGCTCGCCGACTCCGCCCTGGAACGAGGGCAACTCCGCTGCATATGACTGGGCCCATGGGGATCTTTCTGTTGTTGGTTCAGCCTGGGAGTCACCTCCACCACCTCTTTTTGATCTCGGCTTCCTCTCAACTCCAGCGGCGCTAGGTACGCCAGCTACGCATGATGGTGATCTCTATGTGATCGCCACGACGGACGCCTCCGTAGTGGACCTTGGTGATCGCCTGCGCGCCAGGGGTGCCAACACCCTTGCCCTGAAGCCCGGCGAGGGGGTGGCGGATCTGGTGCATCATTTGGAGGCGTTACGGCCGGCGGGGGGCTGGGACCGACTGCATTTGCTCAGCCACGGCCGTGATGGCGCCCTGCAGATCGGCAATCAGGTTCTCACCAGTCGCAATCTCTGGCGTCAGCGCGAGCCCATTGAACAACTCGGCAGGCTGTTGTCGAGCGATGGCGATCTGCTGATCTATGGCTGTGACCTCGCCGCCAGCGCCGCCGGCGAGCGCCTTGTGAACAAGCTCGCCGCTCTCACCGGCGTTGATGTGGCCGCCTCCGATGACCTCACCGGCTTCGCTGCCCTCCCCGGCTCCGCTGCCCTCGGTCATGGCGACTGGCAGTTGGAATACCAGGTGGGAAATATCAATC
>CAIVPT010000100.1 GCA_903907855.1 uncultured Synechococcaceae cyanobacterium
CCACCGGCAGAAAGCCGCGCTGGGGGGTGACCCCCACCGAGGCCAGGTTGAGATCGGCGCTCACCGGCACCCGGCCAGTGGCCACCAGCACCGCATCCACCTCCAGGGTTTCCACCGGCTCGCGGGTTTTCATATCCACCAGCTCGATGCGTACCGGGCTCCCCGGCGACACCGATTTCGCCAGCACGCCGGCGCGGGCGTCGATGTCGCGGCTGTCGATCAGCTTGCGGGCAGCCAGCTTGGCGATGTCGGGATCGAAGGTGGGCATCACCCGATCCAGGGCCTCGATCATCGTCACCTCACAGCCGAGGGCGGTGTACACGTCGGCGAATTCCAGGCCGATGTAGCCGCTGCCGATGATCGCGATCCAGCGCGGCAGCCACTCCAGGTTGATGGATTCATCGCTGGTGAACACCGTGCGCCCGTCGGTCTCGATGCCGGGGGGCACGAAGGGATCGGAGCCGGTGGCCACGATCACCTCCCGGGCGCTGTAGATCTTGTCGATCCCGTGGCTGTCGCGCACCCCCACCCGCTGGGGCCCCTCCAGCCGCCCCTTGCCGCGCAGGATCGAGGCGCCGGCCCGCTCGAGGGAGCGGGTGAGGTTGTCGCGGATGGTGGCCACCAGCTGGGCGGCGTGGTCGGCGATCGCCTGGCGCTCGAACCGCACCGGGCCGGCGTGGATGCCGAAGCCACGCAGATGCTCGGCGTCGGCCAGTTCCCGCACGCGCCCAGCGGCCGCCAGCAGGGCCTTGGAGGGCACGCAGCCCCGGTTCACGCAGGTGCCGCCCATGTCGCGCGATTCAACGATCGCCACCTTCAGCCCATGCTCGGCCGCGTGCTTGGCGGCATCGAACCCGCCGTAGCCGGCGCCGATCACAATCACGTCGAAGTCGAAGGCTCCGGAGGCGCTCGCGGAGGAGGGGGCGGGAGGGGTGGCGATCACCGGCGGCGGCTGCGGACGTTTAGCGGCATTCTCCCCCGTCAGGGCCCACCGGCCGCTGCGGCTGCGGCCGCCTCCGCCTGCTGCCGGTACTGGCGGGAGCGCTCCAGCAACAGCGGCGCCGCCGCCACCGCCACATTCAGGGATTCGACGGCGTCGCTGTGGGGAATCGTCACCACCGCCCCGGCCAGCGCCGCCAGCTGCGGATCCAGGCCCGCCCCCTCATTGCCGAGCAGCAGCACGGTGGGCCGCGTCCAGTCGAGCTGCCAGTAGGGGCGCAGCGGTGGCCCTTCGGAACGGGCCACGGCCGTGGCCACCACCTGCACGCCCTGGCTGGCCATCTCCCGCAGGCGCCCGGCCAGGCCCGCCATCTCCAGCCGCCGCAGCGGCAGGGCCAGGGCGGCGCCGGCGGAGGCCCGCAGCACCTTGGGCTGGGTGGGGTCAGCCCCCTCCGCCAGCCACACCTCCGTGACGCCGGCCGCCAGGGCGGTGCGCAGCAGGGTGCCCAGGTTGCCGGGGTCCTGCAGGCGATCCAGGGCCAGCACGAAGGCGGGCGCGGCGCTGTCCTCCGGCGGCGGGGGCGTCGGCAGGGTGAGCAGTACGCCATCGGGATGGCGGGTGGTGGCCGCCGCCTCCAGCACCTCCGCGCTGGCCGGCTGCAGGCGCACACCGGGCGGAAGCGCGTGCACCAGGGCGGGGTGGGTGTCCAGCCAGGCCGGGGTCGCGAGCACCAGCTCCGGCCGCAGCCCCAGCCGCAGGGCTTCCTGCAGCAGGTGGGTGCCCTCCAGCAGCAGGCGGCCCTGTTCGCGCCGGCCCCGGGCCTCGTGGA
>CAIVPT010000101.1 GCA_903907855.1 uncultured Synechococcaceae cyanobacterium
GGTATCGCTTGCTCTTCCGTGCCCACTGCATGTCAAGTACTAGCGATGCCGCCGAAGGCCAAGGCCAAGGCGAAGCTCCAGACTCCGATCGCGAAGGCCCAGGCGCACATGATGCTCAGGAAGCGGCACCTGGAGCGCGTGGAGCTGCTCCACAAGCTCCACCAGGCTAGCGAGGCCCAGCGGGCGCGGGCTGAGCACCTGAACCTGCAGGCTGACGCCGACAGGATGGAGGGTGAGATCCACGCCGCTCGCGTGCCCGGGCACCACGGCGGCATGACGGCCGCCCAGAGGGCCGCTCACAGGCACCGGATCGCAGCGCTGCGGCAGGCAGCGGCCAGGCTGCTGGTCCGCTGATGCAACAATTGTAACAGCTGTTACATTTGTGACGCCTGTGACATAGCGGGGCGTGCTGTAGAAAGAACCTATGAAGAGGGCCGAGCGTGGAGGCTTGAGGATCCGGCCGACCTTCGACGAGGCCGTCACGGCCAAGCCCGCGAAGATCAAGCTACCCTCATGGCCCAAGACCGACTTCTGGAACTCGCCGGCCTACCAAGCCCTGTACAACATGCAGCAGCAGGTGGAGACGCAGCAGGAGCTGGACGCCCGCCACGCGCAGCTCAACGCGCTGGTGGGCCGGGTGGCCCGCGAGCACGGCGTGGCCGCCGGCGAGGTCAGGGGGATGGTCCACGGGGCCGTCAGGGCGGGCCTCTTCCTGGGCGGTGGCGGCGCGGCAGGCCCCGAGGGCCGTCCTGAGCCTGGACCCGCTGGAGGGCCAGGGGGCGGCGAGCTGGCAGGGCCAGGGGGCGGCGAGCTCGGAGGGCCCGAGGTGTTCGACATCGGCACCCCGCGCGACGGGCCTCCAGGCGGGGGCGGAGGAGCCCTCGGGCGGCTGGTGGGGTTCTTGAGGCGACAATTCGCCCCGATGGAGCCAAACCGCCCGCCCAACCACGAGCCCATGCAGCCGGCGCTGCTGCACGAGGGCCCCCCACGCAGGAGGGGCCCGCCACCGCCGTCACCGGTGCAGGTCGGTGGTGCGTCATCGTCAGGGGCCGTGCGCCAGCCGATGTTCCCAGCTGCGCTGCCGGTGGTAGGCCCCGAGCCCGACGCGGAGCCTGACGGTCCACAGCGACCTAGCCAGCAGACTAGGGCCGCCGCAGCGCGCGCCGCCCCCTACCCTTGGCCTGCCCCTCCGCAGGGGGTGGTGCCCGCGGAGCGACTCCTGCCGCACCGCCCGGCGATCGTGGGAGCCCTCGGGGCCAACCAGGTCCAGTACCGAGAGGTGCAGAACCGCGGGGCGGAGGCGGAGCAGGCGAGGCTCGTGGACGCAGCGATCAGGCTCCGTATGCAGGCGGAGCGTCGTCACGCCATCCGCGGGGCCTGGGGCGCGCCCGCGGCAGCGGCTCTGCAGCCGCAGGTCGGCCTGGACGCGGTCATGCCCCATGCGGCCGCGGTGGCTCCGGGCGCGAGGCCCGCGGGCGAGTTCATGCAGCAAATGGCGGTCGAGGCGCAACCTGCGGTACGGCGAGCCCTCGAGGACGGCACCGCGGAGCCCCCGAGCCGCGCGAGGCGCGACGGACCCGCGAGGGCTGGGCCGGGCGGCACTCGGAGGCGCGGCCCCGCGAACTCGGACGCGGACTCGGAGCGCGAGGTGGTGAGGCGACGGCGGCGAGCGGCCAGCCCTCAGGCGCCACCGGCGCGGGCGCGAGGCCCGGCGGTCTCGGACGCGGACTCCGAGCGGGACGCGCCCGCCAGACCGCGAAGGGCACCAGCTAGGGCCCCCGCGCGGGCCCCAGCCCGTGGCCCAGGCGTCTCGGACGCCGACTCGGAGCGAGAGCCGCCCCCGAGGCGAGCCACGGCCAGGGCTCCTCCCGCCAGGGCCCCGTCGAGGTCCCGCAGCGCTGGGCCGTCCCTGAGGGATCTGCGGAGGATGGGCCTGGCGCAGACGACGACGCCCGACACCTCCCTGGAACCACAGAGGGGGCCGGCGATCCCGCTGCCGGACCGCTCGAGGAGCCGGAGCGCCGCGAGACCAGCCGACGCCGAGGCTGCCTCATCGAGGGCCCGACAGCGGAGGCTCATGGCGGCAGCCGCGGCTGCACCGCCCGTGGCCCTGGAAGACGGCAGCGCGGCGCCCCAGGTGGTCGTGCCCGCCCCGAACCTGCGGCGCATGCGTGCCGCGCACCCGCAGGTCCCCATCGTGGTGGCCCCCGAGATCGTGGAGGCGGCCCTCGGTGCGGGACGGCGGCGACGGGCCCGTCAGCAGGAGGCCCCGCTGGCCCTGATGCCTCCCGAGGACTCGAGCGGCGGCGCGCCGCTGCAGGAGGCCCAGCTGCCGAGGCAAGTCAGGCGCCGGATCACCGGCAAACGACCCCCTCCCGCAGGCATGGCGCCCGCGGCCGCGAAGGCCAAGGCCGCGCCCGCGAGGGGTCGCTACGGTCCTGGCATGGGCAGCTACTGATCCGCTCCCCTGTAGGGAAAGATAGCAGGCATGGCGCTCGAGGGGGCGGCCGCCGGCCAGCAGGACTTCCTGATACCAGGGATCGACTTCAAGCTGCCGCAGGGGGCTTCGTACATCAGCGGCCGGCGTTTCGCGACCTTCCATCCTCAAGGCTCGAACATCTACTCGCCTAACGCGGGCACCCGGCTGATCCGTTTCGTCATCAGTGATGCAACAGCGCTGCTGGACCTCAGCACGGTGAGGCTGGCCTACCAGTTCACGAACACCGACGGGGCGAACGAGCTCTGGCTGACGGGGCACCCAGGGAGCTGGGCGCAAAGAGTCAGAATCTTCGTGGGGGGCTGCCTTTGTGAAGACGTCCTGATGAGCAA
>CAIVPT010000102.1 GCA_903907855.1 uncultured Synechococcaceae cyanobacterium
AGCAACAGCTTTTCGGTGAGGGTGGTCTTGCCCGCGTCGGGGTGGGAAATGATCGCAAAGTTGCGGCGGCGCGCCACCGCTTCGGCCAACTCGCTGGTGGCGGGCCCGGAGGGGGAGGGATCGGGGCTCATGGCGCCAGCCTGCCAGGCAGCCGCCCGCGCACCTCCAAGTACTGGTCGTCGATCTCCAGCACCTCCAGCGCCATCAGGCCGGCCTGGTCGAGCTGCTGGCGCACCTCCCCGGCGCGGAAGGCGGCGCGCAGGGAATGGGCGTAGTCGCGCTGCACCAGCGGATCGAGGCCGGCCCCGTGGCGTTCCAGCAGCGCCTCCAGGGCGGCGGCATCGGGCGGGCGGCGCAGATCCCGCACCGCCACCACCGCCCCCGGGGCGCCGAGCTGCCTCAAGGCCTCCCACAGCTGGTGGGGTTGATGCAGGTGGTGCAGCAGGCTGTTGCTCACCACGGCGGAGAAGCGGCGGCCCGCCAGGGAGGGGCAGGGCAGGAGCTCGGCGTGGAAGGCGATCGAGGCACCGCACGGATGGATGCGCCGGCGCTCCTCGGCGATCGCCAGCATGCGGGGAGCGCCATCGACCCCCAGCACCGTGGCGGCCGGATCCCTGGCGGCCAGGGCCTCCGCCAGCAGGAAGGTGATGTTGCCCGGGCCGCAGCCCAGGTCGAGGATCTCTGAGCCCAGCTCTGCGCCGGCGCGATCCAGAAGATCGCCCACCATCGCCCGGTCGGAGCTCGAAAAATCGCTGGCGGCGTAGGCCAGGGCCTGGGCCGGATCGTCCATCAGCTCGGGCTCGGGGATGCGCTCCATCACGGCCCGCAGGCGGGGTACTTGGGCTCACGCTGCCACAGGCGCCGGGGCTGTTGCGCAAAGGGCAAACCCCCCAGGGCGCCACCCCTGCGGCGGCGCCCCCCTGGGGAGGATTTCTCAGGGATTTTTCAGATGGGCGGCCGGGCGATCCGCACGCCGCCCCCGAGCGCCCATCGCCATTTCCACACGCCCGACCCCACGGCCAGCCCCACGGCCAGCCTCAGGACCCCCGCTGGCACTGTCGCTGGTGGCCCGCCCACCTTGCAGCCCCCACGGGTGGCGTTTATGGTGCGCGGCACGTCGTCGTTGATCCGTCCGTGACCCTGACCCCCTCCCGACCCGACGCGGCACTCACCAGCGCCCCGGGGGGCGTTCGCTGGGCCGATGGGGCCGGTGCCGGCGGCGCCCTGCGGGAAGACTTCCCCGCCACCGCACCGGCCGCCCATCCGGTCTTCTACCGCACCTACTCCCGCCGCAACGACAACGGCCGCGAGAGCTGGGCCGAGGTGGTGGAGCGCAACCTGGCCGGCCTGCACCGCCTCGGTCACCTGAACGAAGGGGAGGTGTTGCTGCTGCGACGCATGCAGCTCGAGCAGAAGGCCCTCCCCTCCGGCCGCTGGCTGTGGATTGGCGGCACCGCCTGGATCGACGATCCCGAAAACTTCTCCGGCGCCTACAACTGCACCTCCACCAACCTGGTGGATTGGGAAGCCTTCGCCCTGATGATGGATCTGGCGATGATGGGCTGCGGTACCGGCGCCATCATTGAGCCCCATCTGATCGAGCGGCTGCCGGCGGTGCGCAATGAGCTGGTGGTGGACATCACCAGCGACATCGGCGTCACCCCCGCCGGCTCCCGCCAGGAGCGCACCAGCCACCGGGTCGACGGCAACCGGGTAACGATCAAGGTGGGCGATACCCGCTCCGGCTGGGTCGACAGCTATCGCCTGCTGCTCGAGCTCTGCAGCGATGGGCGCTTCGATGGTCCGGTGCATGTGGCGGTGGACCTGGCCGATGTGCGGCCGGTGGGCGAGCCGCTGAAGGGCTTCGGCGGCATGGCCAACCCGGTGAAGCTGCGCGACCTCTACGGCCGCGTCGCCGAGATCCTCAACCGCGCCCGCGGCCGCCAGCTCACCTCCGTGGAGTGCTGCCTGCTGATCGATGAGGCGGCGGTGACGATCGTGGCGGGCAACATCCGCCGCAGCGCCGGCATGCGCCAGTTCGCCGCCGATGATCTGGCGGCCTCCACCGCCAAGGACAACCTCTGGCAGCAGGACGAACAGGGCAACTGGCGCATCGATCCGGAGCGGGATGCGCTGCGGATGGCGAACCACACCCGCGTCTTCCATTCCCGCCCCGACCGCGCCACGGTGCTGGAGGCGGTCACCAAGCAGTTCAACTCCGGCGAGGGCGCCATCCAGTTCGCCCCCGAGGCGATCGCCCGCTCCAACGCCGACCTGCTCCCCACCCCCGAGCTGCGGGAGGAGTTCGTGGGCATCTACGCCGACCAGGGCCGCGAGGAGGCGGGCCGCTGGCTGCAGCTGCACCATGCCGGCCTCAGCGCCGCGGAGCTGGAGCATCGCCTGGGCCGCTACGGCCTCAACCCCTGCGGCGAGATCCTCGGCGCCGACTTCCACTGCAACCTGGCCGAAATCCACCTCAACCAGATCGATCCCCACGACGAGCTGGCCCAGGAGGAGGCGTTCCGGGCTGGGGGCCTCTCGGTGGCCTGCCTGCTGAACCATCGCTTCGCGGTGGATCGCTACCGCCAAAGCCGCGACTGGGATCCGATCGTGGGTGTGAGCTTCACCGGCCTGTTCGATTTCTTTGTGCACGCCTTCGGCACGCCCTGGCTGCAGTGGTGGGAGGCCGGCCGACCCGACTCCGAGGAGGGCCGCGCCTTCCGTGCCGACGAAGCCCGCTACCTCAGCCGCTGGCGCGACATCGTGCACCAGGCGGTCGGCGAATACTGCGACCGCCACGGCCTGCGCCGCCCCAACCGCTGCACCACCGTGCAACCGGCCGGCACCAAGAGCCTGCTCACCGGCGCCTCCCCCGGCTGGCATCCGCCGAAGGCCCAGCGCTTCCTGCGCCGCATCACCTTCCGCAAGAACGACCCGGTGGCCCTCGCCTGCCTCGACTACGGCTACGCGATCGTGCCCAGCCAGAGCGACAAGGATGAGAACGGCCGCCTGCTCGACGACCCCTTCGATCCCCGTTGCACCGAATGGCTGGTGGAGATCCCCACGGAAGTGAGCTGGGCCAACCTACCCGGCGCCGACCAGGTGGAGATCGGCCAGTTCTCAGCCCTGGCGCAGTTTGATTTCTACATGCAGGTGCAGCGTTACTACACCACGCACAACACATCGGCCACCATTGAATTCCGCGAGCACGAAATCGAGTCGCTGGCGGATGCGATCCATCAGGCGATGGAGAACGGCGAGGGATACATCTCCGCCGCCCTTCTCGCCCGCTTTGATGCCAACGCCACCTTCCCGCGCCTGCCCTTCGAGCCGATCGATGCGGCCACCTACCAGCGGCTGCAGGCGGAGGTGAGCGCCCGCCGCCGCAACGGCGACTTCTTCGATGCCCTGCGCCAGCACGATGGTGGCGTGCTGCAGGAGGCGGGCCCTGCGGGGTGCGACTCCGACAAGTGCCTGCTGCCGCTGGCCAAGCCGGAGAACTGAGGGCCCACCTTCACCGCTCTTCAGCGGCCGTCAGCCACTTTCAGCGGCTGGCGGCCTGCCGGCGCCGCAGACGGCGGCTCCAGCCCAGCGCCGCACCGGCACCCAGAAGGGGCACGGGACCGGGTACCGGAACCTGCGCAAAGAAGCCGCGGATCTCGCCACCGGGGTTGGTGTTGGAGTGCACGTTCAGGTAGGCCTTGCCGTCGAGGAGCGCCAGGAGAAAGGCATCGCGGGCGCCGGCAGCGGTGCCACCATTGGCGGTGATGAAGCCGCCGCGGTAGGTGCTTGTGGCAAGCAGATCAAAGGTTTGCTCGTAGCTGCCACTCTTGACGCCCGCCGGGAAGCCCGGAAAGCTCGGGGTCGTCGTCATCACGCTCGCCGTGCCCGTACCTGCGGTGGCTGTGGGCCCATGGATGTGGGCAACGGTGGTGTTGCCGCTCAACCCAGAGAAGGTAATGTTCACCTTCATCTGATTGGAGGCTTCGATGATCTTCACCGTGGCTCCGCCCGTGCCCGTGGCACCGGCAACCTCAGGACCAAGAATCGTTTGATAAGTAAGGGCCTGCGCAGGGGCTCCTGCCAGCGCAGAAAGGCCCGTGAAGCCGATGGCCGCGAAGGAAAGGGTAAGGGTTTGTCTCATTGGAGCGAATAAAAGACCCACTACCAACTTAAACATTTCAGCGCCCCAAAAAACACGCTTTGATGAAAAGAACACCCTCCCTTCGCCGTCGCTGCTGAACGATGCCCTGGCCCGCTCTGCTTCTGGCGCTCGCCCCGGTGCCCTGCGCCGAAGCCACCACCACCCTGGCGATGACGGAATGCCTGATGGTGGAGGTGCGCCGTGCCGAGAGCGAGCTCGATCGCATCCTGCAAACCGCCCAGCAGCGGCTTGATCGGGAGCGGAGCGAGGAGCGGCGGCGGCCGTTCCCCCCGAACAAGCCGATCGATCTGGTGGGCACCCAGAGCCTGTGGCGGGCTTACCGCCAGGCCCACTGCGGCGACATCGCCCAGCGCTGGCGCGGCGCCAGCCTGCGGCCGGTGGTCACCGCCGAATGCCTGTTGCGCCTCAGCAAAGCCCGCAGCCGGGAGCTTTGGAGCGCCTACCTCACCTTCCCCGATGGCACGGCGCCCCTGCTGCCAGATCCTGACCCGCCGCCGGCGCCATCCGGGCCGAAGCGCTGAAGCCCCCCCACAATGGGGCGAAATCCCAACCATTGATGGGCCTGCGCAACAAGATCGCCCTAGCGCTGCTGGCGCTGGTGCCGGTCTCCATCGCCGCCGAGCAGCTTGGCTGGGGCGACACCGCCGTGTTCTGCACCTCCG
>CAIVPT010000103.1 GCA_903907855.1 uncultured Synechococcaceae cyanobacterium
GCCTCAGGCTTTGCTGCTGCGGCAGGGGCCGCGGCGGCCTCAGGCTTTGCTGCTGCGGGAGCTCCGGCCGCGGCCGGAGCCGTGGCCTGGCGCACCGGGGCCACCACCACCGGGGTGGCCTCGGCCTCCCCGCCGCTGAGGTCGAGGAAGAACTTGCGCTTGAACACCATGGCGCCCCGGGCTCTTGGGTGCAGCGATTATCCGCCGCCGCGGCCGCCGGGACGGCCTTGGCTTAGATCAGTGCAACACAAGCCCCGCCCCTGCGGGCCGCCCATGGTTCCCCCCCCCCAGGACGCTGCCCACTGGCTGGTGGCCCTCGCCCTCAACGCCGTGCTGATCGGCCTGGCCCAGCGCCTGCCCCTGCTCACGCCGGCGGGCTGGTGGCACGCCGCCATTCTCGGCTCGGTGCTGTGGGGCACCCTCGGGCCCCGGGGCTGGCTGGCGGTGGTGGGGTATCTGCTGCTGGGCTCGCTCGTCACCCGGCTGGGCTTCCGCGCCAAGGAGGCCGAGGGGTTGGCGGAATCCCGCGGTGGCCGCCGCGGGCCGGAGAACGTGTGGGGATCGGCCGCCACCGGCACCGTGGTGGCCCTGCTGGTGCCCCTCCTGCCGGAGCGTTGGACCCCCGTGCTGTTGGTGGGCTTCGCCGCCAGCTTTGCCGCCAAGCTGGCGGACACCTTCGGCAGCGAGATCGGCAAGCGTTGGGGACGCACCACGGTGCTGATCACCAGCCTGCGGCCGGTGCCCCGGGGCACCGAGGGGGCGGTGAGCCTGGAGGGCACCGCCGCCAGCCTGGTGGGCGGGATGGTGATGGCGGGCCTCTGCCGCGCCCTGGGGCTGCTGGCGGATGGGCGCGCCTGGCTGCTGGTGAGCGCGGTGGCGCTGGTGGCCACCCTGGTGGAGAGCCTGATCGGGGCCACCCTGCAGCGCCGCTGGCGGTGGCTGAGCAACGAGCTGGTGAACGGGTTGCAGACCCTGCTGGCGGCGTTGCTGGCGATCGCCCTGGCTGCCTAGGGGTTGCTCTGCCGCTGGCGGCTCCAGTCGCGGGCGGCCTCCTGCAGGCGCGCCAGGGCGGCGGCGTGGCGCCGCTGGGCCATGCGGGGCGACAGGCCGAGGTTGCGGCCCAGCTCCACCCAGCTGCACCCCTGCAGCAGGCGTCCGGTCAGCAGTTCTCGCAGCTCCGGGGGCAGGGCGTCGAGCTGCTGGCGCAGCCAGCGGCAGCGCTCGCTTTCCTCGTCCCCATCGTCCCCATCTTCCCCGCCGTCTCCGCCGTCGCCGCCGTCCCCGTTGTCTTCCTCGCCGATCTCCGCCGGGCTCGCGGCCGCCGGGGCCGCCAACAGGTCGAGCAGGCAGAGCGGGCTCCCCTCCCCCCCCTCCCCCGCCAGGGGAGCATCAAGGCTGCGGGGATCTGTGAGCTGCTGCAGCGCCAGGGCTTCCGCCAGCTGCTCCGGCGGGCATCCCAGCCGCTCGGCCAGCTCCGCCCGCGCCGGACCGCCCCCCCGCTCGCGCCGCAACTGCTGTTCCAGCGACGTCGCCCGCTGGCGCAGCTCCCAGAGGGGGCGGGGGATGCGCAGCAGCGAGCCGCGATCCCGCAGTTCGTGGGCGATGGCGCCGCGGATGTAGGGCACCGCGAAGCTGCTGAAGCGAACGCGGCGGCGGGGATCGAAGGCCTCGATCGCCCGGATCAGCCCCAGGCTGCCCACCTGGGCCAGGTCGTCGAAGGGGAGGCCGGTGCGTGGAGCCACGCGGGCGGCCACCTGACGCACCAGGGGCAGGTTGGCGCGCACCAGCGCATCACGACAGCGCAGGCGGCGGCGCTGGCTGCGGCTGGCGGCATAGGCCTGGAGCCAGCGTTGGTTGCGGCGGGGAACGCAGCGGGCGGTCAGGAGCCCAGGGGAGCGGTCCATGGAACGCGAAGCGATCGCGGGTCGGCACTCGCCCACGGTGGCGTCAGAGCGGGTGGGAAAAATCACCCGAATGGGTGAGGCCTGAGGATCTGAAAACGCGGTGAAGCACCCGCGCAAACACATGCCCGTCAGCCCAGCGGCGTGGCCAGGGAGAGCGGCCGCAGCTCGGCCCACTCCAGCAGCGCCGGCCAGCGCTGCACCCGCTCATACAGCCGCCGGTGACCCTCCCCATTGAGGTGAAGGCCGTCGCTGCAGAGCCACTGCGGCCAGTCCGGATCGGCCAGGAACCCCTCCAGCAGGGGCAGGAAGGGCACATCGGCCTCCAGGCAGGCCTCCTCCAGCAGCGCCTCGTAGCGCCGCACCGTCTCCAGCCCGTACCAGAGCAGGCCGGCGAAGGGCATCGCCTCCTCCAGCACCGGTGTCAGGCCGAGGACATGCACCGGCGCCAGGGCCTGGGCCTCCCGCAGCAGTTGCTGCAGGCCGAAGAGAAAGGCCTCCGGCGCGAGCTGGTGGCGCCCATCCGCACGCCCCACCCGGGCGCTGTCGTTGAGGCCGATGCCCAGCAGCAGCCCCTGGGGCCGCTGGCGCCGCAGCTCGCCCCGGCAGTGCACCTCCGCGCCCAGGCGGGCCGCCAGCCGCTCGATCCCATCGCCACGCACCCCGAGGTTGTAGAGCACGGGTCCACCGGGCAGCCCCATCCAGTGGCGCCGCAGGCGCTCGCACCAGCCGCCGTGCTCCCCATCGCCCCAGCCGTAGACACCGCTGTCGCCAAGCACGATCAGCTTGCGGGGCACGGCTTCCACCATCGCGGCGAAGCCCGTCAGAGGCGGTCGCGGAAGCGGCGCAACCGCTCCAGGCCGTCGTGCAAGGTGGCGGGGGAGGCGGCGCAGGAGAGGCGGATGCAGCGGTCGTCGCCGAAGGCGATGCCGGGCACCAGGGCCAGGCCCTCCTCCTCCAGCAACCGCCCGCAGAGCGCCATCGAATCGAGCCCCCAGGCGCTCACATCGGGGAAGGCATAGAAGGCCCCCTCGGGTGCCCGCAGGGCGACCCCATCGATCGCCCGCAGGCCGTCGCTGAGCAGCTGGCGCCGCACGATGAAGTGCTGGGCCATCTCCCGCACGCAGTCGCGCGGCCCCTCGATCGCCGCCAGAGCGCCGTATTGGGCGAAGGTGCAGACGTTGCTGGTGCTCTGGCTCTGCAGCGCCCCGGCGGCGGCCACCACCGTGGTCTCCCCCGCCAGCCAGCCGATGCGCCAGCCGGTCATGGCCCAGCCCTTGGCGAAGCCGTTCACCACAAACACCCGGTGGGCGATGTCGGGGGCGATGGCGGCGAGGCTGTGGTGCTCGTGGCCGGGGCTGAGGAGGGATTCGTAGATCTCATCGCAGACCACCGCCAGGCGCGGGTGGGGACGCACCACCGCGGCGATCGCCTCCAGTTCGTCGCGGCGGAGCACGGCGCCGGTGGGGTTGGAGGGGCTGTTGATCACCAGCAACCGGCTGGCGGGGGTGATCGCTGCCGCCAGGGCATCGGGGCAGAGGTGGAAGCCGGCGGAGGCGGCACAGGGGATCGGCTGCACCGAGGCGCCGGCGAGCTGGGCCATCTCCGGGTAGCTCAGCCAGTACGGGGAGGGCAGCAGCACCTCGTCGCCGGGATCGAGCAGCACCTGGAAGAGGTTGTAGAGCGCCTGCTTGCCCCCGTTGGTGATCAGCACCTGGGAGGCGCTGGTGGGGATGCCGTTCTCGCGGGTGAGCTTGGTGGCGATGGCCTCCCGCAGGGCCGGTTCGCCCGCCACGGGGCCATAGCGGGTGTGGCCGGCCTCGAGGGCGGCGGTGGCCGCGTGGCGGATGAAGGCGGGGGTGTCGAAGTCCGGCTCGCCGGCACTAAGGCTGCAGATATCACGCCCTTCGGCCCGCAGTTGGCGGGCCTTGGCGGTGATGGCCAGAGTCAGCGAAGGCTGGAGAGCCCCGGCCCGGGCGGACAGCGTCAACGGGGCCGGCATTGGTGCGGGCGCAGCGTCTTTTTTAGTGCGGCCATCCTGCCCTACGGGTGGCCGGATCGGGCACAGTGAGGCGGCCGCCCGTCACGGCCGTGCCCGCTTCTTCCCTCGGTCCCCTCTTCGGCCCTGGCCCCGGCGGCCCTGGCGCCCATGGCCCTGACCCCGGCACTCCGGGGGAGGATCCACTGGAGGCTCTGGCCGACCACTGCGCCGCCTGTCGCCGTTGCGGCCTGGCTGCGGGCCGAGCGCAGGTGGTGGTGAGCCGGGGTGATCCGCGGGCGCGGCTGATGGTGATCGGGGAGGGGCCCGGGGCGCAGGAGGACGCCAGCGGCCTGCCCTTCGTGGGTCGCGCCGGCCAGCTGCTCGACCAGATGCTGGCCTCGGTGGGGATCGACTCGAACCGGGATGCCTACATCTGCAATGTGGTGAAGTGCCGCCCGCCGGAGAACCGCAAGCCGACGCCGCTGGAGATGGCCGCCTGCCGGCCCTGGTTGTGGCGGCAGATCGCTGCGGTGGATCCGGCGGTGATCGTGCTCACCGGTGCCTCAGCCCTGGAGGGGGTGCTGGGGGTGAAAGGGGGGATCAGCCAGTTGCGGGGCCGCTGGCAGCAGGGCAAGGAGGAGCCGTTGGCGGGGCGCTGGATGCTGCCGATCTTTCACCCCTCCTATCTGCTGCGCAATCCCTCCAAGGAGCCCAACAGCCCGAAGTGGCTCACCTGGCACGACCTGCAGGATGTGCGCCGGCGGTTGGATGCGGGTTGAGCCAGTGCTTCCTATCCCCAGGGGGGATTGATAGCGGGAAAGCAACTTCGCGGCCGTCGACCTGCACTCGGCTTGCACTCGGGGTATTGCACTGGCTTTTGTCTAGCTTTTCTCTGGCTTTTCTCGCATTGGCCTCGGGCCGGATCGCGCCATTCGCGGTCGCTTTGCGAAGTCTTAGCCCTGGTTGCCACCGGACGGGGTGCCGCCTTCCCCTTCCCCTTGTTCATCCTGGGCCAGGCGGGCAAACACATCGCCGGGCAGGGCAACGCCGCGCTTGGAGGTGCGAGGGCCGGCTTTGCGGCCGAAGCGGCGCTGCCAGCCGTTCTGCAGTTCCGCCAGGAAAGACATCTCGGTATTGGGCCGCCTCGAGAGGGCCGCAAACCCGAAGAACAGGGCGACGCTGGCCACGGCGGAGCGGAGAATGTCCGGCAGGAGCGACCAGGGATTGACCGCCGTGGGGGTGGGCCGCTGGCGGTCGATCTGGGTCGCGACCCGATCGAGGGCGGTGTTGATGCGGCTGCGCAGGACCGGCAGGGGCAGGCTGCGTTCGGCCTCATTGAGCTGGGGACCCTGCAGGGCGGTGAGCTTCTCCTTCAGGTCGTCGACGGTGGTGGCGCTTTTCACGGCCTGGCGGATGGCCTCCAGCTGGGTGGTGGCGCGTTGCACCCTGCCGGTGCGGTCGGTCACCTGCTCGCTCTGCTGCCGCAGGGCGGCGGTAGTGAGCAGGGGAAAGAGCAGCAGGAAGCCGAGGGAAACGGGGATGGCCAGGCGGGCGGCCAGCTGCCGGCGGGTGGACAGCTGCGGATCGCGCAGGTCGAGGGAGCTGGCCAGATGGAGCAGCACCAGGCCGGTGAGGGGCATGGGCGAGCTATTGATCAAGGCGCTGCCCACCCGCAGTTGCCAGGCGGGCTCCAGCAGCTGGATGGGGAACAGGGAGCCCGCCACCACCGTCAGAAAAAGAACCACCATGACCAGGCCCGCTACGGAGAAGCCGCGGGCGGTGGCGGAGGGGAAGTAGGCGGATTCACGCCGTTCGGAGCTGGAGGTCATGCAGGGGGCAACCGCGGCAGGGAAAGAAAGGGAGTGGCCCTCCGCAGCGTCAGCGCTGGAGAAGCCGCAGGCCAGGGGGAGGGCTTGCGGCCCGATCCACACGAGGCGACGCAAGCGAACACCAGAGGGGTGGATGGGGGGTTTGGCGGGAGGTTAGGGGATACGGGCTCGAAAGCAAAGGCATTTGTATCGAGAGAACGTCGTATTTGCCATTCCTCGCCGGTGCGTCGGCGATGGCATAGCCAACGCGGCTGCAGTGCGGCTGGGGGACAACAACGAATCCCTGGCGCTCGCCCGGGGCGTCACCCCCGCCCGCTGGGCCGGATTCTGGCTAATCAGGGGGGAGCCGCTCCCCTTGCCATGACGCTCCCCTCCCTTATGGCCTTCCTGGAGGCCGCCAGCGCCGATGAGGGATTGCAGGAGAAGCTGCGCACGGCCGCCGACGCCGCCAGTCTCGCCGCCATCGCCCAGGAGGCCGGCTTTGCGGTGGGGGAGGCCGACTGGCTGGCGGCCAGCGATGCGGGCCAGCCGGAGCGCGCGGCCGATTCCTGGCGGGCGCTGGCGGCTGACCCCTGGGCGGAGGATCCCTCGCCGAGCCCGGCCGAGCCCTTGACCGAGCCCTCGACCGAGCCCTTGACCGATCCCCTCAGCGCCTTCCTGCAGCAGGCCCAGGGGGACCCGGTGCTGCGGGAAGCGCTGGCGGAGGCTCCCGACGCCGCCGCGGTGGCCACCCTGGCCCAGGAGGCGGGCTATCCGCTCTCCAGCGCCGCTCTGTGGGCGGCCAGTGAGGCGGTGCCCGAGGAGCTTGAGACCAACGGGGATGGGCTGGCGCTCGAGAGTTTTCTGCGCCAGCTGGAGGGCGATGGGGAGCTCCAGCGGGCCCTGGCGGAGGCAGCCGATGCGGCGGCGGTGGCGCTGCTGGCCCAGGCCGCCGGCCATCCCCTGCGCGAGGTGGACCTCTGGCTCGCCAGCGGCCTGGAACCCCAACATCTCGCCGAACCGCCGCTCCCGGTGGACACGCCGGGCGAGGCGGCCCTGCTGGCGTTCCTGCACCAGGTCCAGGCCGATGCGGCCTTGTTGGAGGTGTTGGCGGAGGCAGCCGATGCGGCGGCGGTGGCGGCGATCGCCCGCGGTGCCGGCTACCCGATCAGCCCGTCCGACCTCTGGGCCGCCAGCGGCGCCGAGCCGGAGGAGCTGGTGGTGCCCCTGCTGGTGATCGAGGCCTGAGCGGGGCTAGGTAGGTCCGTTGGTGCGGGAGATGCCGCATCGAGGAGCAGATGGCGCCCTGATGGCAATGTATGGTGTATACATCAGCCGTTATTGTTGGCGCTTCGTCGTGCCTGCCTCGAACCCCGCCTCGAACCCGGCCCCAATCCCCCCCTCGCTGCAGCGCACGCAGATCTATCTCTCCCAGGCGGAGCGACAGGGATTGCAGGTCCTCGCTCAGCGCAGCGGCCGCAGCCAGAGTGCCCTGATCCGCGAAGCGATCGATGTCTACCTGGAGCAACACCAGCCCCAGGGTCGTTTAGCCCGGCTCCGCCAGGCCCGTGGGCTCTGGGCTCGGCGCACCGATCTTCCCGATTGGCCCGCCCTGCGCCGCGAGCTCGACCGTGCTCCGGAGGGACAGCCCTGATGGGCGCCCCAGCCGCCTCGGCTCTGTGGGTGATCGACAGCGATGTGCTGATCGATTACCTGCGCGATCAACCCCAGGCCGTGGCCTTCCTCGAGGGCAGCGAGCAGACCCTGGGCGTGTCAGCGATCACCGTCGCCGAGCTCTACGCCGGCGTGCGCGATGGCGAGGAACGCCAGCAACTGGATGCTTTTCTCGGGGCGTTCACGGTCTTGCCCCTGGATCTCCAGCCGGCCCAGCGCGCCGGGCTCTGGCGCCGTCAGTACGGCCCCAGCCACGGCACCGGCCTGGCGGATGCCCTGATCGCCGCCAGCGTGGAGGCGGCCGGCGCCATCCTCGTGACCCTCAACCGACGCCATTTCCCGATGCTCGCTGAGGTTTTGGTCCCCTATGCCAAAGGCTGAATCGGCAGGAGGCCTGGCTTAGCCGCCGAGTCGACGAATTCAGGACTCCCGGTCATCTTGCACCCCCGCACATCCACACAGCCGCCATGCAGGTCAACCTCCACGACGCCAAGACCCACCTGTCGCGCTGGCAAGCCCCTCGTGCGGCTGGTGCCGCTCGCCGCCGCCGTTGGCTCGCGCCGCGGCGGCTTTCTGAGGGGCCAGGCGACCATCAGCGCCGACCCCAAGGCTGATTTCCAGCAGGAGATGGAGGAGATGTTCTCTGGCGAATGAGCCTGCAGGGCTATGGCGAAGCAGTGCAGTGGGCGGGGTGAACCCGTTGGGCTGGAACTCGATCAGACTGACAAGGCCGCCACCACTGCCGAAGACGCGATGAGCGAGCCCCAGCTCCGCTGGCGCCAACGCCTGGAAAGCCTGCAGCGGGCCCTGGGGCAACTGGAGGCCGCCCTGCAGGCCCATGACGCTGATCCTGAGAGCGAAGTGATCGGCATGGCGGTGATCAAGGCCTATGAATTCACCTTTGAGCTCAGCTGGAAGACGCTCAAGGATCTGCTCAGCCACGAGGGGCTCGACGTTCTGCTGCCCAGGGAGGTGCTGCGTCAGGCCTTTGCGGCGGGGCTGCTGCGGGACGGGCAAGTGTGGATCGATATGCTGGAGCAGCGCAACCTGATGGCCCACACCTACGACGTGAAGCGAGCCCGCCTTGCCCTGGCGTTGATCCGCGATCACTTCGCGCCGTCACTGGAGGAGCTGGTGGTGGATCTGGAGCGGCGCTGATGGCCACGGCAACAAAGCCGCTGGGGGGCATACCGGAGCGAACTCTGCAGGAGATCGCCTCGGTGTTGCGCCATTTTCCTGATATCCGCTGGGTGAAGCTCTATGGATCCCGGGCCCTGGGCCGCCAGCGCCCTGGATCGGACATCGATCTGGCCTTCAGTGCCCCGATCGATCACAGTGCGGCTCTCGCCGGAGCGCTGGAGGAACTGCCAACCCCCTTCCTGTTCGATGTGACCCATTGGGAGAGCCTGCGTCACGAAGGCTTGCGTCGCCACATTGAGGAGGTGGGTGTGCTGCTGGCGCCGCGGCGGCTTTTTGAGGGGTCAGGCGACCATCAGCGCCGATCTCAAGGCTGATTTCCGGCAGGAGATGGAGGAGATGTTCTATAGCGAATCAGCCTGATGGACCTCCATGCCGGAGAAACTGCCGCAGGCAGGCCGAAGTCGCTTCACAAGATTGCAGCAGGCCCAGGCCGATGCGGCCCTGCTGGAGGTGTTGGCGGAGGCGGCCGATCCGGCGCCCATGGCTGAAATCCGCTGCCGCAGCCGCCTTCCAGTGGTCGAGCTGCCTGAGAAGCTGGCTTAGTATGTGCTGATCATGCACAGCGCACCAAGATCCCTGAACGCGCCACCGAAAGGGTTGCCGTGTTGATGACACCCACGGAAAAGGCTGCCTATGCCGATCGGGCCCAAAGCCTCGGGATGTCGCTCGGGCAGTTTTTCCGAGAGGCTGGATCGGCCTACGCCAACCGCAACGCCCAATCCGAGAGCCGCGCCCTGGCTGACGAGGAAGCGCTGGAAGCCGCC
>CAIVPT010000104.1 GCA_903907855.1 uncultured Synechococcaceae cyanobacterium
CCAGGTTGCGGTCAACCAGGTTGCGGTCACCCACGTTGCGGTCAACCGAGAGGTTGCGATCGCCAAGAGAGCGCTCACCCCCATTCCGATCGCCCAGAGAGCGATCAGCAGGTGTGCGCTCGCCAAGGGTGCGGTCGGCCGGGAGGCGCTCGCGATCGGGACGGGGGCGACTGGCATCGGGGCGAAGGCCATCGGGGCGCGCCCCCGGTCGCTCCGCCGCTCCGGCAGGTCGCGATGGGCGAGTGGGACGCTCGAGTGAAGGGTTCCCCACCCGGCTGGTGCGATTGCCCTGGCTAAAGCCGCCCTGCGGGCGGCGATCGCCGCGGCTGAAGGAGCTGCCGCTGCCCTGGAAGCCACTGTGCGCCCGGGATGCACCGCCCCCACCGCCCCGGTTCCCCCCGCCACCGCGGTTGCCACCACCGCCTCGGCTCCCGCCGCCACCGCCACCGCCGCCGCGGCCGCCGCCCCGGGCTATCCACTCCGCCATGGCCCCATTGGCCCCGGCCTCGGGGCTGGTGGGACCCACCGCCGACACCGGCAGGGAGGGCAGGACGATCAAGCCGGTAAGCAGGGCCACCAGCGGAGAACGGAAGCCCCTCATGGCTTCACCCCCGCTCCGCGCTGGGCGAGGAGATCACAACCGCCGTCGTAGCAGATCAGATCGACTCGGCCGTTGGCCCCGAAATGGGCTCGCACGTAATCGCGGCCCCTGAGGTCGGGGCGATCCTCCAGGATGCTGTTGAGATAGTTGGCATTCACCACGCACAGTTCACGGTCGTTGAAGCAGACGGTGTTGGTGGAGAAGCGAGCCTCGGCATTGCGCAGATTGCGCCAGGCGCGGCTGGTGCCATCCCACATCTCCATGCGGCTGGGATCGGCGGTAACGCGCACGCTTTGCACGCTGTCGCCGATGCGATGGCGATAGAGGGTGACGCCACCCTCATCGAGGGCCTCCACGGTGCAGACGACCGGCGCCGCCCCCCGCAGGGAGCACTTGGTCTCGAGGGTGTAGAGAATCTGGGCGGCCTGGCTGGGCGGGGCAGCCTGCACCTGGGGGGCGGCCTGCACCGGCGGGGAGGAAAGGGGTGTGGCCAGGACCGCGGCGAGGGCACTGAGGATGCCGGTGGCGACGATCGTCAACGGGCCACCACCAAGCCGGTGGCCGTCGAGCGGCGAGAGCGGGGGGGGTGCGGGAACGGGAACCATGGCAGGGCGGATCAACGGGAACGAAAGAGACAGGGAGGAAGGAGGAGAGATCGCCAGGGGCCCGGCGAACGCGAGAACGGCGACGCGGGGGCAGCGGACCATCAGGGCGGGCGACGGATGATGCAGCGGAAGCCCAGATGGCAGGTGGAGGTGTCGATCCCCTGGGCCATGCGGGCGGCCGGGCGGTAGCGACGGCAGTAGCCGGGGGCGCAGAGAAAGGAGCCGCCCTTCACCACCTTGCGCGGAATCGAACCGTGCTGAGAGGCTGGATCGATGCTGCTGGAGCGGCTGGGGAGGCTTCCCGTCACGGTGGTGGCGTGGGGCTGGTACCAGTCGTCAGTCCACTCCCAGACATTGCCGATCATGTCGAGCAGGCCGTAGGGGTTTGGGGGAAACGAACCCA
Organism: uncultured Synechococcaceae cyanobacterium; assembly: GCA_903907855.1. GTDB lineage: Bacteria > Cyanobacteriota > Cyanobacteriia > PCC-6307 > Cyanobiaceae > Cyanobium. The sequence continues at coordinate 1,610 of CAIVPT010000104.1, forward strand.
CCGGCGAGGTGCGCTCCCAGCCATCGAGGCGGGAGTTGTGGTTGGGGAACTCCCCCTGCCAGGTGTTCGCCAGCATCCGCCCGCCGGGATGGAGCTCAGAACCCCAGGCGAACTCGAGACCCTCCAGGCCGCCCCGCGCCGCCCGCTCCCACTCCGCCTCACCAGGGAGGCTCTTGCCCAGCCAGCGGGCGTAGGCCTCGGCGTCGACGTGGGTCACGTGCACAACGGGATGGCGCTCCCGGCCCTTGATCGAACTGCCGGGACCCTCCGGATGGCGCCAGTCGGCGCCGCTCACGTACTGCCACCAGCGGTAGGGATCCCCCTGGCCGATGGGCCGCGGGGGCGGCACGAACACGATTGAACTGGGGGCCAGCAGCTCCGGCAGAGCGTCGGGATAGGCGGCGGGATCGGCTGGGCGCTCGGCCACCGTCACATGGCCCGTGGCCTTGACGAACGCCTGGTACTGGGCATTCGTCACCGGCGCACGGTCCATCCAGAACCCCTCCACGCTGGCGCTGTGGGCGGGGGCCTCCTCCGGGTAGTGATCGTTGGAGCCAACCTCGAGGGTGCCGCCCGGGATCCAGACCATGTCCCGGGCGGGGGGGCGGCCCGGGACGTCAGGAGGCACCGCTGGCGGCATGCTCCAGCTTTTCCATCACCCGCTGCAACGAGAAGCTGGCCGCCTTCTGCCTGGGTGGATAGTCGACGAACGTTTTTAGGAATTCGGCCACGAATGTCTGGGCTGGAACGATCAGGAAGACATGATCAAACATCCAATCCCAGTAGGTGTTGGAGGTGATGTCGGCCCGCTCGTAGGGATCGGTGAGGAGGTTGAACACCTTGGGAACGCGAAGCTCGATGAAGGGCTCGGCCCAGATCTGACAGGTGCCCTGCACCCGCTGCTCCATGAACACAAACTTCCAGTTGTCGTAGCGAAGACCCACCAGATCACCATCATCAGAGAAGTAGAAGAATTCCTTCCGCGGACTGCTGTCGCTCTTTCCGGTCCAGTAGTCGAGCATGTTGTAGCCGTCGAGATGCACGCGGTAGGTCTTGTCGCCCACCTGGTGGCCCTGCAGCAGCTTCTGCTTGATCTCCGGTTCGCCGGCAGCGGCCAGCAGGGTGGGCAGCCAGTCGAGGTGGCTGCCGAGGCCGGTGAGGTTGACACCGGCGGGAATGTGGCCGGGCCAGCGCACCATGGCGGGCACCCGGAAGGCCCCTTCCCAATTGGTGTTCTTCTCACTGCGGAAGGGCGTCATGCCGGCATCGGGCCAGCTGTTCATGTGGGGGCCGTTATCGGTGCTGTACATCACGATTGTGTCGTCGACGATACCCAGCTCATCAAGGAGGTTGAGCATTTCGCCGATGCATTCATCGTGATAGATCATGACATCGTGATACTCCGATTGCCAGCGGCCGCTGCGGCCGATGTCCTGGGGCCTGGCATAGGTACGGAAATGCATATGCGTGGTGTTGAACCACACAAAGAAAGGCTCACCTGAGGCCACGGCATCGCGGATGAAGCGCTTGGCTTCCACCAGAAACTCATCATCGGCCGTCTCCATGCGCTTGCGCGTCAGCGGACCCGTGCTCTCGATCCGCTGGCTGCCGTCGCCGTTGGCCCAGCAATGCAGCACGCCGCGGGGGGCAAAGCGTTTGCGGAAGTTGGGGAATTCCGGGTCGTCCTCCCTGGGGTAGTCGCGCAGCTCCGGCTCCTCCTCGGCGTTGAGGTGATAAAGATTGCCGAAGAACTCATCAAAACCGTGCATCGTCGGCAGATGCGCATCACGGTCGCCGAAGTGGTTCTTGCCGAACTGGCCGGTGCGGTAGCCCAGAGGTTTGAGCAGGCCGGCAATGGTGGGATCCTCGCTGCGGAAGCCCTGCTCCGCCCCCGGCAGACCCACCTTGCTCAGGCCCGTGCGGTACACGCTCTGTCCGCTGATGAAGGCGGCACGGCCGGCGGTGCAGCTCTGCTCGGCGTAATAGTGGATGAACTTGGCCCCTTCCTGGGCCACGCGGTCGATGTTCGGGGTCTGGTACCCCATCAGCCCATGGCTGTAGCAGCTCAGGTTGCTCTGGCCGATGTCGTCGCCCCAGAGG
>CAIVPT010000105.1 GCA_903907855.1 uncultured Synechococcaceae cyanobacterium
CCAGTCCCGGCTCGTGGCGCAACGCGCCCGCTTCCTGCTCGATCGCAACCAGTTGGAACTGCGGGGGAACCCCCAATTGCAACGCTGGAGCCGCCGTTTTGATCCCTTCGCCGCCGTGGTGCGCGGCCGCCCGGAGCTCGTCGTCACCGTGTCCCGGGCCGACTGGGAGCCAGGTACGGGCTGGCTCGATGCCCGCGGGCCGGTCCGCGCCGTGCGGCGTCCCGACGGGGCCCCCGCGGATCGCCCCCCCCAGACCCTCACCGCCGCCTTGCTGGTGGGGAACACGGTGAAGCAGGAATACAGCCTCAACGGCCCGGTACTCCTCCTCGATCCGGGGGAGGGCCTCCGCTTCGAGGGCACCGATCTGCGGTTTCTGGCCAAGGAGGAGCAGCTGCGCAGCGACAGGCCTTTCGTGGCCCGCCGTGGTCCGGCGGTGGCCCGGGGCGATTCCCTGCTGGTGGATGGCCGCCAGCAGAGCGTGGAGATCCCAGCAGCTTGCTGGCTGGAGCAGCCGGGCGAGAGTCTGCGGGCCTCCCGCTGCCGCTGGAGCTGGAGCACCCAGGAGATTGGGGCCGAGGGCTCGGTGGTGGTGGAACGCCAGGCCAACCGCCAGATCCTGCGTGGAGAGCGCCTGGAGGGGCGCCTGGGCCCCCAGGGACGGCTGGAGATGACCAGCCCGGGGGGGCGGGTGGTCAGCCGTTTCCAGGTGCCACGGCGGCAGGGTCGCTCGCCGGCTCCGCCATCGCCGCGGCGTGGACCGGAGCCAATTCGTCTGTGAGGCGCCGCGCCCAGCCCTCCACCCACGCCTGATCGCTGCGGCCGAAGCAGCGGGCCGACCAACCGCCCAGCAACACCAGCCCCTCGCTTCCGATGGGTTGCACCAGCACCGCCGGCAAGCCCGCCAGGAGCCCATCGAATTCGTGCCGTCCCGGATAGAGGCGCAGATCCACCAGCGAGATCGCCCGCCCCTGTTCCTGGGCCCGGCGGCAGATCGCCCCGGGTACGAAGCCCCCCTCCGCCAGCAGGCCGCGGCGCAGCACCACCCGCTCCCGCCAGAGCACCAGGACGGTGGCGGCGGGGGTGGCCGTGAGCAACATCTGGCTGCCCCACCCCAGCTCCCGCCGTAGCGATTCGGGCAGATCTTCCGCCAGCTCCAGCCCCTCCCGTCCCTCCAGCGCCACCCGATCGGGGGGCACCGGCTCGATGCGCTCCCACAACAGGCCCACCAGCATCAGCACCACCGCCAGGAGACTGGCCAACACCCCGGCGCGCTCCAGGGCCGGTGCCATCGGCCCCTGGGCCGGCAGGCCACTGCCCTGGTTGAGCACGGTCAGCACCAGGCCGATGACGCCCCCCCCGAGGGCGATCCGGGCCGGGATGGGGCGCGGCATGGCGCGGTGCGTGGCGTTCCTGACGCCCACAATGACGGAAGCCGCTGCGGCTCTGCTGCAATGGGGGAGATGACGCCCACCGTGCGATGACTCCCGCTGAGGCCTTTGCCGCGATCGCCCTGGCAGCCGTCGCCTGCGATGGCACCCTCGACCACCAGGAGGCCCGCAGCCTGCGGGGCCAGCTCGAGCGACGCCATCCCTACGTGGAGCGCAGCGAGGAGAGCATGGGGCGCCTGTTCGACGGCCTGCTCGACCAGCTCCGCGGCGAGGGCTGGCGGCCGCTTCTGGGCCAGGCCATCCCCGCCCTCTCGGCCCCGCAGCAGGAAACGGCCCTGGCGATGGCCGCCCAGCTCGTGCACTGCGACCGCGTGGTGGCGCCCGAGGAGCAGGACCTGCTCCAGGAGATGGCCGCCCAGATGCAGCTTCCTCCCGGCCGGGCGGAGCAGATTCTTGATGTCATCGCCGTGTTGAACCGCGACAGCCTGGCCAGCTGACGGCAGACTGGGAACAGGCCGATGTCGAGTTCCCGCGTGGCGTCCTCCCTGTCTCCGTTCCGGCCGCGGCGCGCCGGCCCCCTGGCGCCGATCTTCTCCCTGGTGTTGGCCCTGGCCTTGCTGGTGGGGCCAGCGCTACCCGCCGTTGCCCTTTCCCTGGGCAACCTGCCAGCCGAGCCCCCCAGCGCCAGGGTTCTCGACGATGCCGACGTGCTGAGCATCGCCTCCCGCACGGACATCGAACGTCAGCTGGACCAGTTCGGCGACGACCGGGTCGACGCCCGCCTGGTCACCGTCAGCCGGCTGGACTACGGCCTGACGCTGCCGGAGCTTTCCCGCCAGTTGCTGGAGCGCTGGTCGAGTGCCGCCGGCGGCGATGCCCGCCTGCTGATCCTGATCGACAGCCAGACCAAGAGCGCCGCCATTGCCGCCTCTCCGGCCCTCGAACGCCAGCTCCCCCCCGAGCTGCTGCGCAGCACGGCCCGCACCACCATGGCCCAGCCGCTGCGGGAAGGGAACCGTTATCGGCAGGCCAGCCTCGATGCCCTCGAGCGCCTCTCGATCGTGCTTCGCGGCGGGGAAGACCCGGGCGAACCGGAAGTCGCTGAAGCTTCGGTGGTCGCCACCAACATCCCCACCCGTGAGGAAACCGCCAGCAGCAATGCCTTCACCTGGGTGGTGGTGTTGCTGGTGGTGGGCACGATCGTTCCCATGCTCACCTGGTGGGTGTTCTCCCGCTGACCCTGCCCTTTTCTCCGCTGCATTTCCTGGCGTGCGCCCATGGGCCTGACGAATTGGATGGGAGCCTTCGGCCGAGCCCAATCCCTCGATCTGAGCAACCACCTCGAGCGTGGCTACGAAGCCGCCCTGCTCATCCAGAGCTTCGAGATGGAGTACTACAACGATCGCCCCGTGCGGCCGGAGCTCGAACTGCGCATCCCCAAGGGAACCCAGGCCCAGATGCTGCGCCGCTTCCGCGCCGCCCTGCAGGTCTGTCGGCAATCGCTGGATTTGATTGAGCCCCAACGGCAGGAGCTGGCGGGCCAGGAGCTGCGTCAGCTCCAGCTGATCGAATCGGTGGTGAGCCGCTACGACGCCAACCGCAAACCCCTGCCCACGATCAGCCGCTCGCCCGAAGTGCTGCCCCGCAGCCTGATCGGCATGGTGGACCAGGTGCGGCGGCAGCTGGATCCGGAGGCGGAGGCCAGCGTGGTGGCGGGCTTCCGCCGCCGCCGCGATTCCACCCTGGTGTCGCTGCGTATTCTGCTGCTCCTGATCCTGGTGCCGATCCTCACCCAGCACTTCATGCGGGCCCAGGTGGTCTCGCCGCTGGTGGATCACTTCTCGGGCAACAACCCACTGCTCAGCTATCCGCGGCCCCAGCTGGAGGAGGTGGCGGTGCGCAAACTTCGCCTATTCCAGGATGAGATCGAGTTCGAGTCGCTGATCCGCGGCGAACCGGTTCCCAGTCGTGTCGAGATGCAGGATCGGCTGGCCGAACGGGCAAAGGAACTCAAGGTGGAGGCTGATCAGGAGAGCACCCAGGCGATCAAGAATGTGCTAGCTGATCTGTTTGGTCTGCTTGGCTTCACCTTGGTGTGTGTGTTTGGGCAGAGGGATCTGCAGGTGCTCCGCAGCTTTATCGATGAATTGATTTATGGCCTCAGTGATAGTGCCAAGGCCTTCGCCATCATCCTGTTCACCGACATCTTCGTAGGCTTCCACAGCCCGGAGGGCTGGACGGTGTTGCTCGATGGCATCGCCCACCATTTTGGCCTGCCGGCGCGGGAGAATTTCGTGATGTTGTTCATCGCTACCTTTCCGGTGGTGCTTGCCACGATCTTCAAATACTGGATTTTCCGCTATCTCAACCGCGTGTCCCCCTCCTCGGTGGCCACGCTGCACAACATGAACGGCGGCGGCTAGGGCGTGATGGCGGCTCTCACCTTGATCAGCGGCCCGGCGGGCGGTGGCAAGAGCCGCTGGGCCGAGGAGCTTGCCTACCGCAGCGGCCGGCAGGTGGTCTACCTGGCCACCGGCCCCCGATTGCCCCACGACGCCGACTGGCAGGAGCGGCTGCGCCGCCATCGCCGCCGCCGCCCCGCCGATTGGCGCTGCCTTGAGGTGGAGGGGGCCCTGACCGAGGCGCTCGTCGCACTCCAGGACGGGGAGATCGCGCTGGTGGATTCCCTCGGCACCTGGGTGGCGGCCCACCTCGATCTGGAGGACGAGCTCTGGCGCCGGCATTGCACCCAGCTGGGGGCGGCCATCTCCGCCGCGGCGGCGCCGTTGCTGCTGGTGTGTGAGGAGGTGGGCTGGGGCCTGGTGCCCCCGAGCGCGGCGGGGGGCCGTTTCCGCAACCGCCTGCCCCCCCTGCAACGGTCCCTGGCGGAGAGCGCCGACGCCAGCTGGCTGGTGCTGCAGGGCCGGGCCGTCGACCTGCATGCCCTGGGCCATCCGGTTCCCGCCGATTGAGAGATGGTGCGCGTCGTTCTCTTCCAGCCGGAGATCCCTCCGAACACGGGCAACGTGGCACGCACCTGTGCCGCCACCGAAACCGAGCTGCACCTGATCGAACCCCTGGGGTTCACGATCGACGATCGCCAGCTGCGGCGGGCCGGGCTTGATTACTGGCCCTGGGTGCCCCTCCATCGCCACAGCGACTTCGCGGCCTTCATGGACCATCGCCGCAGCCGGGGGGGACGCCTGCTTGCCTTCTCCAGCCAGGCCCAGCTTTCCTACAGCGCCTGGGCCTTCGAGCCGGACGACTGGCTGCTCTTCGGCCGCGAAAGCGATGGCTTGCCGCCGGCGGTGCTCGAGGCCTGTGAGGAGCGACTGACGATTCCCCTGACACGCCACCGCCATCGGGAAGGGGGAGGCGTTCGCAGCCTCAACCTCTCGGTGGCGGTGGGGGTTGCCCTGTTTGAGGCCCTGCGCCAGATCCCGCCTGCCCCCTAACCGACGGCAAGCGGGGGGACGAAGGGAGCGTTGGCACCCGCTCCCTTGCCGCTTCCTGTTCGGGCCGCTACTCTCTGCCGGACCCGGGGATGTCGGCTTCTCCACCGGGTTTTGTCCCTTGGGTGAATCCTGCATGAAGCCATCCCGATGGATCCTGACTTCCCTGGTCGGCACCTCGGTCTGCCTCCCCCTGGTGGGGATCGCGACCGAAGACCTGGGAGGCTCCGCCTCCACCGAGGTTCTTCTCGCCTCCCTCCCCCAGCGCAGCGACCGGGTCTGGGTTCAGGTGAGTCGCCCCATCAGCAATGAGGATCTCGCTGCCCAGCTCGGGGTGGACGAAACCCAACTGGCCCGCCTGAACGAGACCGACGAAGACCACCGCTATCTCCGTGGTGATTGGCTGGCCCTGCCGGCGCGCAACGCCGACCAAGCCACCCGCATCGCCTCGCTGGATGCCAAGGCCTTGCGCCAGACCCTGCCGCTCCAAACGCCCCCGCCGGTCAGCAGCCCCTCGGCCCGCAGCACCGTGGTGCGCTTCGGCGACACGCTCGTGAAGATCGCTCAGCGCTACGGCATGAGCCTGAGCGAACTCCTCTCACTCAACCCCGGTTTGGAAACAGCCCGCCTTGTGGTGGGAAGCCAGGTGCGTGTTGCCCAGTCTGCCCCCGGTCGGAACCGCCTGCTGTTGGGCCTCAAACCTGTGGGCAGTGGCGGGTTGAGTTGGCCGGAGATGCCCCGCTTCGGCGAGGAGGAGCGTCCGAGCGCGATCCAGAAGGGCTCCGTGGCCTGGTCCTGGCCTGCCCAGGGGGTGTTCACCTCCGGTTACGGCTGGCGCTGGGGTCGCATGCACAAGGGAATCGATGTTGCCAACAACGTGGGAACCCCGATCGTGGCAGCGGCAGCCGGGCGTATCACCTATGCCGGCTGGCATGACGGCGGCTACGGCTATCTGGTGGAGATCACCCACGAAGACGGCAGCACCAGTATCTACGCCCACAACAGCCGCATTCTTGTGCGGGAGGGAGACGAGGTAGCCCTGGGGCAAACGATCAGCGAGATGGGAAGCACGGGTCGCAGCACCGGCCCCCACCTCCATTTCGAGATTCGCCCCGCCGGAAGCGGAGCGGTGAATCCCCTGCAGTTTCTGCCCCCGCGGGCCTGATCCAGCCGGGGGTGGGACCTCCGTGTCTTACACTCCCCCCATCGCGGCTCGGTAGCTCAGCTGGTTAGAGCGTGGGATTCATAACCCCAAGGTCGGGAGTTCAAGTCTCCCCCGAGCCATCGTGTAAGTCCACGCAACCTCTGGTTGTTGTGTCCACATCACCTCCCGCAATGCGGGAGGTTTTTTGTCTCTGGGTTCGTGATTGTGTCTGGTCCCTCAGCGCATGTCGATCTGGTTGAGGCGATCTCGGAAGCTGGCCGAGCCCCCACTGCCGAAAGGCTGGTGGCCCTGGCCATCGCCGCCCTCCGGCAGCGCTTCCACCACCGTGACGGCGGGGTAGAGGGCGGCGCTGCGACGGGCCCGGGAGGGGGCCATTCCCTGCGGCCGGTTCTCCAGGACCCGCGTAAGGCTGCGGCTGCGGTTGGCCACCGCCACCGACTCGCCATCCTTGGGCCGAACCAGGGGATTGGCTTTCAACTCAGAGCGCACCTGGTTGAGCAGGCGGAAATGGCCTGTGCTGTTGTACTTGCGCAAAACCGTTGGGTCCCAGGCCATCAAAAAAGGTCGTGAAGGCGGATCCACTACAGCTTATGGCGCAGGGGAACCACGGGGGAAGGCCGATCCGTGATAGGTTGAAAAGGTTGCAACTGGTAGTCGGTACGACTTCGATCTGACCGCCTTCAGCGCCGCCTCTTCGGTTAACCCGGGGGGCCAGAGCTTCTGTGTTGCCCCTGGTACTCCGTCAGCCGTACGGCTGGCTGTGCCTCTCCATTTCCCCAACCCCCTCGCCTCGACCATGACCAGGCTCGTCGGCCTGCCGGCCCCCGACTTCACCGCCACCGCGGTGGTGGATCAGGAATTCAAGGAGGTGACCCTCTCCCAGTACCGCGGCAAGTACGTGGTGCTGTTCTTCTATCCCCTCGACTTCACCTTCGTCTGCCCGACGGAGATCACCGCCTTCAGCGACCGCTACGGCGATTTCACCAGCCGCAACACCGAAGTGCTCGGCGTGTCGGTCGACAGCCAGTTCAGCCACCTGGCCTGGGTGCAGACCGATCGCAAGAACGGCGGCCTCGGCGACATCGCCTATCCCCTGGTGGCCGACCTCAAGAAAGAGATCGCCCGCGCCTACGAAGTGCTCGATGAGGATGCCGGCGTGGCTCTGCGCGGCCTGTTCATCATCGATCCCGAGGGTGTGATCATGCACAGCACGATCAACAACCTGCCCGTGGGCCGCAGCGTTGATGAAACCCTGCGCGTTCTGCAGGCCTTCCAGTATGTGCAGTCGCACCCCGATGAGGTGTGCCCCGCCAACTGGCAGCCCGGCGAGAAGACCATGAATCCCGACCCGGTGAAGAGCAAGGAGTTCTTCGCAGCGGTCAACTGAGCGATCGCCATACCTGAGCCATCGATCAGCACCAGCATCCGGGGGGCTCAGCCCCCCTTTTTCATGGGTGCGCGTTCCAGGGGCACCTGGCCTTAGCCCATGGCGGCAGCCAGCAAGCGCAGCCCGTCGATGCCGCCGGTCTGGGGATCGCAGGCCCGCTCCGGATGGGGCATCAAGCCGAGCACATTGCCCTCAGGGTTGCTCAAACCGGCCACGTCGCCCACCGAACCATTGGGATTGGCGGCGTAGCGCAGCACCACGCACCCCTCAGCCTCCAGCCGCCGCAACTCTTCAGGCTCCACCTGGTAGCGCCCCTCCCCGTGGGCGATCGGCAAGGTGATGTGCTCGCCGGCGCCGTAGTTCTGCAGCCAGCGGCAGGCCCCGGGCTGCACCTCCAGGGGCGCCGGCTCGCAGAGGAAGTGGAGATCACGGTTGCGGGTGAGCGCACCCGGCAACAGTCCCATTTCCGTGAGCACCTGAAAGCCATTGCAGATGCCAAGCACCGGCCCGCCGCCGGCGGCGAACTGGCGCACCTCCTCAAGCACCGGCGCGAAGCGGGCGATGGCCCCGCAGCGGAGGTAGTCGCCGTAGCTGAAGCCCCCTGGCAGCACCACGGCGTCCAGTCCTGTCAGATCGCGCTCCTCATGCCAGAGGAAGCGGGTGGGCCGCTCCAGGCAACCCTCCAGAGCCCACTGCACATCCCGGTCGCAGTTGGAGCCGGGAAACACCACGATGCCGATCGTCATTCCCTTCCCCTCAACCGGCTTCGCGCACGTCCAGGGACCAATCTTCGATCACCGGATTGGCGAGCAGACGATCGCTGAGCAGCTCGAGCTGGGCGCGGGCGGTGGCGGGATCGGGGGCTTCGAGTTCCACCTCGATCGCCTTGCCGATCCGCAGGCGGCGCACCCCTTCCACCCCAAGCCGTCCGGCGGCGGCACGGGTGGCCTCGCCGGCTGGATCGAGCACCGAGGGGCGCAGGGAAACCTGAACTCTGGCGTGGAAGAGGGGCACCGGCAGCAAGGCTTTTGTTAAATCTTGGCAGCCCGCCGGACACCCCCCTGGCGGGCGCTCCAGGGTGGAGACAGACCTTTGTCCAACCGGCCGTGGCGCCCCCTGGCCGAGCCCTGCCGATTCTTGCCTCCCTGCTGATCTGCGCGGGATTGGCCCCGGTGGCCAGAGCCGGCGAGGCCGCCCTGGTGCCCCTTCAGTGTCGGCTTGGTGCGGGGCCCTGGCAGGACTGCCAGATGCGGGTGGAAGAGCTGGGGGCCCATTGGTTCCTGCTGATCGGCGAGCGCCGCATCGAATTCCGTCACGACGGCCGCGGCGCGGTGACGATGCAGGATCAGGGCCGCACCCGCGAGGTGACCAGCCGCTGGGGTGAGGATCGCAGCCTCTGCTGGGATGGCACCTGCGCCCGCGGGGAGATCCCCCTCGACTGAGGCTTCAGGACGCTTCAGAGGCTGGCGAAGGCCCGCTCCAGCCGCTCCCGATCGCCGGCGGCCCCCAGTACCACCAGCTCCAGGCCGTCGACCGCCAGGGTTCCGTCGCTGTCCACGGGGGCCTTGCCTTCGTACCAGCACTCCAGGCGGTTTCCGACCGCCTGAATCTGCAGCAACAGGGGGCGCTCCGCCTGGCGGAGCCGTCCCTTGAGGCGAATCACCGGTTCGTTCTCCAGCAGCTCCCGCAAGCGACCCTCCAGCACGGAGCGCTCCCAGGGGCCTGGACGACGAACCACCAGCGAGGCCATGGCTACATGGGCGTGGTCGTGTTCGTGGTGGTCGTGGTCGTGGTGGTCGGTGCCAGGGGGCTCGGTCTCCGTTCGCCCCGGCAGCTTCCCATCGAGAATCACGCGCGGATCGAGGTCACCGCGGGCCATCGGCAGAACCCGTGCCCCCTGGCGCAGCAGTGGCTGCAACCGCTCCTGCACCGCTTCGAGGGATTCAGCCGTCAGGCGGTCGGCCCGACTGACCAGCACCAGATCGGCCGCCTCAAGCTGCTCCTCGAACAGTTCTTCGATCGCGGTGAGATGGTCGAGGCTTGGATCGGCCCGGCGCTGGGCCTCCACCGCCTCCGCGTTGCCCACCACATGGCCAGCCGCCAGGGCCTCGCCGTCCACCACCGCCACCACCGCATTCACCCGCGTGCGCGTGCGGATTTCCGGCCAGCCGAACGCGGCCACCAGGGGTTCCGGAAGGGCCAGACCACTGGTTTCCACCACGATCCCATCGAGGTGATCGGCCCGCTCCAGCAGCGATTCCATCGTGGGCAGGAATTCCTCCTGAACCGTGCAACAGAGGCAGCCATTGGCCAACTCCACGATCCGCCCGGCCCGCTCCTCTTCCGGGCAGAAGCCGCAGCTGGCGATCAGGTCCCCATCGATGCCCACTTCGCCGAATTCATTGACCAGCACAGCCAGACGCAGACCGCTATCGAGCAGCAGGCGGCGCAGCAGGGTGGTCTTGCCAGCCCCCAGAAAGCCGGTGATCACTGTCACCGGCAGTCGACGAGGACGAGGGGAGATCTCTGCTGCCGCCAAGGTTGTAGGAGAGGCCATCGGGTGTCAGGCCAGCAGCGGGGCCAACGCCAGGAAAGCGCCGGACCCTGCCACCGCCAGAACCAGGGCTGTCCGGGTTCGGGGGGCCAGTGTTGACGCCGAAGCGGCCAACAGGCGCAGGGACACCACCAGCAACAGACCTTGGCTCAGCAGCAGGCCCACCAGGTAGGCGGCCAGCGGCATCGCCGTCCAGCCCAGAACTGAGGCACTCAGCACATAGCCGTGCAGGGCGAAGGCGGGCAGCAACCACGGCCGTGGCAGGCGCTCGCCCAGCACCAGCGCCACCCCAATCAGGGAGAGAGCCACCAGCAGTTCGGCTCCGGGAAGGCCGGGTGCCAGCAGACCCAGCGCGCTGCCCGCCAAGCCCACGGCCAGCAACCCCAGCATCCAGCTGGTGCGGTGGCGCAGGCCCACCAGCGAGAGAGCCAGCAGGAAGAGGAGGTGGTCGGGGCCGAGCACCGGATGCAGCAGACCACTCATCAGGCCATTGAGAGGAGTGGGCTGCCAGTGGAGGAGTTCCATGGCGTGGTGCGCCTGTGCCGGCAGAGGCGCCAGCAACGCCGCGGACAACAGGCCCAGAACGGCAACATTGCGGCGCCCGGAGGCGCCGTGGAAGGAAGGCTTGATCATCGGGGAGCCGGTCCGCGCCGGTCGGGAAAGGGCAAAACCGGCGGGCGTTCTGGCTGGCTCCGGGGGGAGCGTCACAGCTGCGGGACAGCGCCGGACTCGAGGATGGAGGGGACAGGGTCCCCGGCCTCCTGGTCACCGGACTTTCCCCGTTTCCTCCGTGGGCTGATCCCCCGCGGAACCGATCCTCAGGAGTGTATCCGCGCCGGGTCGTCCCCGATCAGCAAACGCCGAACGCTGTCGGGATTGTCAGCGGCAGGCCAGGCTGTCGCGGGTGGCGACCCCGGTGCGGGGGTTCACGCCGGTTGCCCTGGCGCAGAGGGCTTTCTGCTCCGGCAGATCGATCACGGCATCGCTGAAATCGGCTCCTTCCACCCGGGCGCCGCGGAAGTGGCTCTGCATCAGCATCGCGTTGCGCAAAACGGCCCCCTCCAGGTTGGCGCCATCAAAGCGGGTGGCATAGGCCACCACATCGCCCAGATCCGCGCCATGAAGGTCGGCCTCCTGAAGGTTGCTGCTGTTGAAGACGGCACCACGAAGATCAGCGTCGCTGAAGTCGAAATGCTGCAGATCGGCCTTGAGGAATTCCTGTTGTTGCAGATTGCGGCCGTGCATGTCGGGCTGGAGTTCCTGCATCGAGCGCTGGGAGCGCAGCTCCGGCGCCGTGATTGCTGGGGCCGCGCCAGGCTGGGTCAGCAGCGCCATGAGCAGCAGCAGGGCCCCCAGCAGGGAACGCAGAAGGCGTCCCCCGTCGATGAGGCGAAGGCGAAGGCGGCCCCCCATGGGTTCAGTCTTACGGTGAATGGCCAAGTTATGGCAGGCATGAGCATGTCCCTGCGGGTGGTGGTTCCCCCCCACCCCCTGATTGAGCACTGGCTCACGCTGCTGCGCGACCGGCAGACACCCTCGCCGCTGTTCGCCACAGCGATGACCGAGCTGGGCCGCTGGCTTACCTACGAAGCCCTGCGCGACTGGTTGCCGCAGCGGTCCGTGGAGGTGGAAACCCCGTTGGCCCGCAGCGAGGGGCGCGTCATCGATCCCGAGGTCCCCCTGTTGGCCATTCCGGTGCTGCGGGGCGGCCTGGGGCTCTGGGATGGCGCCCGCACGGTGCTCCCCGCTGCCCGGGTGGCCCATGTGGGCGTGCAGGCGGAGGGGCCCGGCGAGCCTGCCCACTGGTACCTCGACGACCTGCCGGAGGTCATCGGCGAGCGGGTGGGGGTGCTGGTGTTCCTACCGGTACTCGCCAGCGGCGCCACGGCCATCGCCGTTCTGGAGCGCCTGAAGGGCCTGGGGGTACAGGGCCCGCGCCTGCGGGTGATCACAAGCCTCTGCGGCGCCCCCGGGCTCAAGGAGCTGGGGGAACGCTTCCCCTCCCTCACCATCTATGCCGCCGGCATCGACGCGGAGGTGGATGGGCAACGGCGCCTGCGACCCGGCTTCGGTGACGCGGCCGCCCGTCTCTATGGAACCGCCGGGGCGGGCCCCCTAGGCTGAGCACCCGGGACCCCCTCGCCCCACCCCGGCCCCCCGTTCCATGGCTCACTCCCCGGATCGCTCCAGCGCCGGAGGTACCGCGATCGTGGCCAGCGCCCTGGCCGGAGCGATGGTGGGGGCCGCCGGCCTGGCGTGGTGGCTGCTCTCCGAGGCCGACCGGCGCCGGCGCTCGCAGCGACAGCAGCGCTTGCTGAGCCTCTCGCGCGATCAGGCCATCGATCCGGAGCCCTTGGCGGAGGGGAGCCGCTCCCCCCTGCGGGCTGCCCCACAGGAGGCCCAGCTCCACGACCGGGTGAAGCAACTCAACCAGGCCATCGATGAGGTGCGCCGCCAGCTTGAACGGCTGCAGCCGCAGGGCTGACGGGGCTTTGGGGGCGAAAGGGGCAACCGTGGTTGCGGCCCGCTCGGTAGGTTCAGGGAACGCTCTCCCGCCGCCGTCATGCTCCGCTCCGCCGCCATCACCCAGGGCATCCAGCGCTCCCCCAACCGGGCCATGCTGCGCGCCGTTGGATTCGGCGACGATGATTTCAGCAAGCCGATTCTCGGCATCGCCAACGGTTACAGCACGATCACCCCGTGCAACATCGGCCTGAACGACCTTGCCCAGCGGGCTGAAGCCGCCGCCCTGGCGGCGGGTGCCATGCCGCAGATGTTCGGCACGATCACCGTCAGCGACGGCATCTCGATGGGCACCGAAGGCATGAAGTATTCGCTCGTCAGCCGTGAGGTGATCGCCGATTCGATCGAGACGGCCTGCAATGCCCAGAGCATGGATGGCCTGCTGGCGATCGGGGGCTGTGATAAGAACATGCCGGGCGCCATGTTAGCGATGGCCCGTATGAATATTCCATCGGTCTTTGTGTACGGCGGCACCATCAAGCCTGGCCGGCTCGGTGCCTGCGATCTCACTGTTGTCAGCGCTTTTGAGGCCGTAGGCCAGTACAGTGGCGGCCGTATTGATGTC
Source organism: uncultured Synechococcaceae cyanobacterium (assembly GCA_903907855.1). Classification (GTDB taxonomy): domain Bacteria; phylum Cyanobacteriota; class Cyanobacteriia; order PCC-6307; family Cyanobiaceae; genus Cyanobium. The sequence goes on from CAIVPT010000105.1 coordinate 13,035, forward strand.
GAGCAGCTCACCGCCATCGAGAAGAACGCCTGTCCTGGCGCTGGCAGCTGCGGGGGGATGTTTACAGCTAACACCATGAGCGCCGCCTTTGAGGCCATGGGCCTGAGCCTTCCCTACAGCTCCACCATGGCGGCGGAGGATCCGGAGAAGGCCGACAGTGCCGCCCGCAGCGCCGAAGTGTTGGTGCAGGCGGTGGCCAAGAACATCCGCCCCCGCGACCTGCTCACCCGCGAGGCCTTCGAGAACGCCATCAGCGTGATCATGGCGGTGGGCGGTTCCACCAATTCCGTGCTGCACCTGCTGGCGGTGGCCCGCACCGCCGGCGTGGCCCTGACGATCGATGATTTCGAGACAATCCGCCAGCGGGTTCCTGTGATCTGCGATCTCAAGCCCAGCGGCCGCTACGTCACGGTGGATCTGCACCGGGCCGGCGGCATCCCCCAGGTGATGAAGCTGCTGCTCGACGCCGGTCTGCTCCATGGCGACTGCCGCACGGTGGAAGATCGCAGCCTGCGGGAGGTGCTCGCCGCTGTGCCCAGCGAGCCCCCCGCCGACCAGGATGTGATCCGCCCCCTGAGCAACCCGCTCTACGCCAAAGGCCACCTGGCGATCCTCAAGGGCAACCTGGCCCTGGAGGGCAGCGTGGCGAAGATCAGCGGCGTCAAGAATCCCTCGATGACGGGTCCGGCGCGCGTGTTTGAAAGCGAGGAGGAGGCACTGGCGGCGATCCTGGCCAAGCGGATTCACGCCGGGGATGTGGTGGTGATCCGCTACGAGGGCCCGGTTGGCGGCCCAGGCATGCGCGAAATGCTTGCCCCCACGGCCGCGATCATCGGGGAGGGCCTGGGTGATTCGGTGGCCCTGATCACCGATGGACGCTTCAGCGGCGGCACCTACGGGATGGTGGTGGGACACGTGGCCCCGGAGGCCGCTGTGGGCGGCACCATCGGCCTGGTGGTGGAAGGTGACAGCATCACCGTGGATGCCCACCAGCTACGGATCCAGCTGAATGTGGCTGAGGAGGAACTCGACCGCCGCCGCGCCGCCTGGGTGCGGCCGGCACCGCGCTACCTCACGGGCGTTCTTGGCAAATACGCCCGCCAGGTGAGCTCCAGCAGCCTCGGCGCCGTTACGGATCAGCCGCCGGACTGAGCGGCGCGAGCAGGGCCCGCAGCCGCCTGGCCAGGGCTTCCAGCGGCAGACCATCGGCGGGACGCTCGCAGCGACGGCCTTGGGGATCCATCCAGAGGGGATGCTCCCCCTGCCAGAGCATGGGGCGCTGGTCATCCTGCCGCCAGGCCAGGGTGAGGTGCAGCGCATCGCCGCTGCGGTAAATCTCCAGCTCCAGGTCCTCGGCCTCCAGCCTCTCCCCTTCCGGGGAGCGCACCTCCAGTCGCAGGCTGCAATCCAGGTCGTCGTCTCCGGATTCCAGCACCACGCCGTGGCGTAGGGGCCGTCGGCAGAGATCGGCGGCGGCGGCCACCAACCGGCTCAGGTCGGTGTTGGCAGCCTCAGCCCAGGGCATCGATCGCCTGGATCTCCAGCCGGATTGGGCCACTACGAAATCCCTCATTTCTGCCGCCGCCATCGCTGAACCGCGAGTGCAGCAACTGCAGGCGGGTGATGCGGGCCGGGTCGAAGCGCAGGGGCAGGCCCAGGGGCAGCCCCGCCACCGGCTGGGCACGTACCGAGGGGGTGAGGGCCTCGAAGGGAATCTCCACCCGGGAGAGCCCCTCGCCCGCGGTGCCGAACTCGTGCACCCAGCGCAGGCCGCCGGGAATCAGCTCGGTCAGACCAGCCACTCCGTCGGCGCAGGCCACCGCCAGCTTGAAGCGGCGACCTTCCCCTTGCAGCGTCAGCACCAGGCCGCGGGCGCCGGAGAGATCCAGGGGGGGAGAGAAAAGCGGCGAGCGCACGGACACGAAGCCGCCCCCCTCTTCCACCACCTCCCCCTCAAAGCGCAGTCCCTCAGGACCCACGGAGGTGGAGCCACTGCTTCGGCCGCCCATGACGGTGTCGTTGAGAGCATGCCAGCCGCTGAAGCCGCTGCCGGCCACGAGCGCATGGGCAGGGGGAGGAGTGGGGGAAGGAATCGAGGCGGCGGAGGAATCCATGGCGAGCGGGGCCTGGCCCGGTTCGAGCGGCTTGGCTTCAGTCTGGCGGGTGCTCAGGCCGTGACGCGCTCCGGCAGGCCCTGGGCCGCCTCCGCATCCGCCAGGATCAGCACCTCCCCGCGCGGTTGCACCAGGCGGGCGGGCGTACGCTCCACCGGCTCCTGGGGATCAAGCAGGCGCTCGAGGGCCTGCCGTTTGCCCGCGCCGCTCACCAGGAAGATCACCTGGCGGGCGGCGCTCAGCACCGGGGCGGTGAGGGTGATGCGGGGCAGACCCTTGCCTTCCCCAACCACCGCGCTGCGTACGCGCTCCGCCAGGGCAGCGGAGCCGGGGAAGAGGGAGGCCGTATGGCCGTCATCCCCCAGGCCGAGCAGAACCACGTCGAAGCAGGGAATGGCGCCTCCGCCGAGCTCCAGGAGCACCTGGGCGTAGGCCTCGGCACTGGCCTCCGGCGTGGCCCTATCGGTGGGCACCGGATGGAAGGCGGCTGATCGGGCCGGACCCTGGGCCAAGAGGGTTTCGCGCAACATGCGGGCGTTGCTGGCGGCATCATCAGCGGGTACCCAGCGCTCATCCCCCAGCAGCACATCGACCCGCTCCCAGGGGAGATGATCCGCTCCGAGGCGCAGGTAGGTGGCCCCTGGGGTGGACCCGCCGGCCAGGGCGATCTGGGCGCGGTCGCGCTCTGCCAGGGCCAGATCAATGCGCGAGGCCACCTGCTCCGCGCTCTGACGGGCCAGATCTTCGGCCGATTCGGCGATGCGGAGGTGGTACTGGGTCATGGGAGCCACTCGGTGTGGAAGCTGCCGGGCTTGTCGGTGCGCTCATAGGTATGGGAGCCGAAGCAATCGCGCATCGCCTGCACCAGATTCTGTGGCAGGCGCCCTGTGAAGTAGCTCTGGATGTAGTCGAGGGTGCTGCTCAGGCAGGGTACGGGGATGCCGGCTAGGGCAGCCCCGGCCACCACGGCGCGCAAGGAAGCCAGCCGTTGGTTGACCTGCTCGAGGAACCAGGGGTCGAGCATCAGGTTGGCGAGATCTTCGTTTGCGTTGTACGCGTCTTGGATGCGTTGCAGCAGGCGGGCACGGATGATGCAGCCCCCCTTCCAGATGCGGCCGATCTCGGGGAAGTTGAGCTCGTAGTTGTGCAGCTCGGAGGCCGCCTGCATGAGCGCCATGCCCTGGGCATAGCTGGCGATGCAGGCCAGGATGCAGGCATCACGCAGCGGTGCCATGCCATCGGCGGGGCTGCCGAGGTCAAACGCAGGGCCCGGGGCCACCTGCAGCAACGGTTCGGCGGCCAGGCGCTCGGGCCGGAGGGAGCTGAGCACCCGGGCGTTGAGGGCGGCGTAGACCGTGGGCACAGGCACCCCCATGTTCAGGGCGCTCTCCACGGTCCACAGGCCGGTTCCCTTCTGGCCGGCGGCATCGACGATCTTTTCGACGAGCTTTTCGCCGCCCTCAGGATCCTCGGTACGGAGGCAGACCTCGGTGATTTCCACCAGGAAGGAATTGAGTTCCTCGGTGTCGTTCCAGAGCTTGAGCACATCAGCCATGGCGGTGCCGTCCAGGCCCGCTACGCGCTTCATCAGGTCGTAGGCCTCGGCAAGGATCTGCTCGATGCCGTACTCAATGCCGTTGTGAACGGTTTTCACGAAATGGCCCGCGCCCCCCGGCCCCACGTAGGTGACGCAGGGGCCGTCAACCACCTTGGCCGACATCGCCTGAAGCAGTGACTCGATGGCCTCGTAGGCGGAGCGGGTGCCGCCGGGCATCATGCTCGGCCCTTCCAGGGCACCCTTGGCGCCGCCGGACACCCCCATGCCGATGTACCCGAAGCTCTGGCTTTCAAGCTCCTTCACCCGCCGTTCCGTATCGGTGTAGAGGCTATTGCCGCCATCGATCAGCAGGTCGCCCTGCTCCAGCAGCGGCGCCAGGGTGGCGATCATGTCGTCCACGGGCTGGCCGGCCTTGACCATCATCAAGATGCGGCGGGGTTTCTCCAGAGCTGCAACGAATTCGGGCAGCGTTGCCACACCGATGATGTCCTTGCCGGCGCCGAGCCCGGCCAGAAACTTTTCCGTTTTATCGAACGTACGGTTCCAGACAACGCTGGAGAAGCCGTTGCGCTCGGCGTTGAGCACCAGGTTTTCCCCCATCACGCCGAGGCCGATCAAGCCGAAATGCGCTTTGCTCATAGGAAATCGCGGGGACTGTGGCGTTTGCTCAAGTGTGGCCGCGCCAGGGTCCCGAATGGAAGGCGCCAGCGGCGGATGTCAGCAAGTCCGCAATCGTTCAGGGGGCAGCCCCCGTGAGGGGCTGCCGACAGGAAAACGTTTCCAGGGATTGGACCCTGAACATGAAGATCTGCAGCAGGAGCCCCACGAATCCTGCGTTGCCGCAGACTCAGATCACCGTGCCGTCGGCAATTGTGCCATTTTTGACCACGACGACGATACCGTTACGAATATAAAAGTTTAGTTCGGGCCGGTCCGCTTCTTCCACGCGATCTTTGTTCACAATCGTGACATTGTGGCCAATGCGCACATTCTTGTCGAGGATCGCACGCTTCACAGTTGTTCCCTGGCCCACGCCGATGGGTATGCCGCCGCGCTCGCGCAAAACAGCACGCTCTTCAGCGGATTCGAAGTAGTCGGCCCCCATGACCAAGGTGTCCTGCAACACCACCTCGTCCTCGACCCGGCTGCGCACTCCGAGCACGCAATGGTGAATGCTGCAGGCCTTGAGGAGGGAGCCCTCACCGATGATGGATTGGGTTACCTGGCAATCGTTGAGCTTGCTGGGGGGCAGATAGCGGGGACGTGTATAAATCGGAAACTTTTCATCGTAGAAGGAAAATGGGGGATTGGGCTGTTCCGTGAGTGCAAGATTCGCCTCATAGAAGGCGCCAATCGTACCGATGTCCTCCCAGTAGTCGTTGAAGAGGTAGCTCTGCAGCGCGTCGCCCCTCTCGAGAGAAGCGGGAATGATTTCCTTGCCAAAATCGGTGGCCTGGGGGTGGGCCGCCAGCAGGTTGAAGAGCGTATCGCGACTGAATACGTAGATGCCCATTGACGCGAGGTAGGGCCTGCGTTGGGCCTCTTCCGGGCTGAGGCCCAGGCTGGCGGTATCGACCGCCATCGCATGGAGAGCGTCCCCTTTTGGCTTCTCGCGGAACTCGCGGATGCGGCCATTGGTATCGGTGCGCATCAGACCGAATCCCTCCGCATCGCTGGCGTTCACCGGCAGGGCGCCAACGGAGAGCTGGGCACCCGTATCGATGTGGTGCTGCACAAAACGGCTGTAATCCATGCGGTAAAGCTGGTCGCCGGAGAGGATCAGCACATGATCCACATCCCATTCCTGGAACAGCCATTGGTACTTACGCACCGCATCTGCGGTGCCCTCGAACCAACTGGGGCTGTCGGGGGTTTGCTGGGCAGCCAGCACCTCGACGAATCCCTGCCCAAAGCCCGCAGAAAGGTTGTACGTCATCGTCAGATGACGGTTGAGGGAGGCGCTGTTGAACTGGGTCAACACATAGATCTTGTTGATCTCGGAGTTGATGCAGTTGCTGATAGGAATATCGATGAGCCTGTACTTGCCCGCCAATGGCACGGCAGGCTTGGCACGGGTCTTGGTGAGTGGGTAGAGGCGAGTTCCCGCTCCACCGCCGAGAATGATGGCCAGAACACGTTTCATAAAGAAGCCTCAATCCCCAGCTCGCTCCGACCGTACCGGAGCGAGGGCCATCCTTGCGGGACTCGGCAGCACTTTGTAGTCGTTGGCCGTGACACCTCAGCGGCCCCCCGACGGGTCGTCCTGCAGCTCAAACAACTCCTGCAGCACTTTCATCGCTTGATGGCGCTGGTTACGCGGCTGCGGAGCCCGCAGCCGCGTAACCGGGGTGTGCAGAACCTTGTTGATGATGCCCTTGCTGAGGGCCTCCACCACCTTGCGCTCCCGGGCGGAGAGATCGGGGCCCATGCGACTGAGGGCTTTCTGTAGCTCCTGCTCGCGAATGTCCTCCAGCTGGGTGCGCAGACGATTGACCAGAGGCACGGCCTCCAGACCGTCCCACCAGTCGAGGAAGAGCTGGGCCTCCTCCCGCAGCAACGCTTCGGCCTCGGCGGCCATCTCTCGGCGTGCCTCCTGGTTGCGGGCCACCACCTCCTGCAAATCGTCCACATCAAAGCTCTCGACGCCCTCGAGTTCGGCGGCATCCGCCGCAATGTTGCGGGGCACGCCGATGTCGATGAGCATCAGGCTGGAGCGGCGGTTGAGTGTCTCAAGCCGCGATCGGCTGATGATCGGCTCCTCAGCCGCCGTGCTCGTGAACACGAGCGAGCAGGTACTCAGGCAGTGGTCGAGGTCATGGATGGGGCGGCATTGCACGGGGAGCTGGGGAAAGTCGGCCGCCAGCTGCTCGGCGCGGGCCACGGTGCGGTTGAGCAACACCACGCCACGGCACCCCTTGGCCTGCAGGTGTTGCAACAGCAGCCGTGCCATGCGACCAGCACCCACTACCGCCACCTGCTCCTGGTCGAGCGGCAGAAGCTCATCGACGCCCCGCGCCTGCCCCACCTTCAACTGGGCCAGTTCCACGGCGGCGGAGCTGATCGAGACCGCGCCGGTGCCGAGGTTGGTTTCCGTGCGCACCCGCTTACCGGTGCTGACGGCCTGATTGAGCAGACGGTTCAGAATCGGGCCAATGGAGCGGTACTCCTGGCCGAGCCGCACCATCTTCTTAACCTGGGAGAGGATCTGCCCCTCCCCCAGCACCAGGCTGTCGAGGCCGGCCGACACCCGCAACAGGTGATCGATGGCAGCTTCGTGGTGGTAAGCAAAGAGATGGGGGCTCAGCTCCTCAAGCGGCAGGCCCGAAACCTGGCTGAGGAAGGCGCCAATGGCTGAGATCCCCTCCTCTGGATGGCGCAATAGGGCATAAATCTCCAGACGGTTGCAGGTGCTGAGGATCGAGGCCTCCAGCACCTGGTCGTCAGCCCGCAGCCTCTGCAGCGAGGCCTCCATGGTGGGCTCTGGAATGCTCAGCCGCTCCCGGATCTCCACCGGAGCCGTGCGGTGACTGAGGCCGATGACGGCGATGTGCATGGAGGCTGATCTGCTGCCTGGGGTGCTGCCTTGAATGCTGCCGGATCTGAAGCCGAGCCTGCGGCCGCAGGAAGCGGCTCTGGCTGGCTGCAGCCGCTCAGCGCAGGGCGATGCTCTGGGCCCCGTCCTTGATGTGGACGGTGGTGGTGAAGCGGGCGGTGTTGTCGAGGGTGCTGATCACCAGGCTGCTGGTGCGGGTGCAGTCTTTCTCGAACTTGACGCCGTCGAAGAGCAGGCCATCGGTGATGCCACTGGCGGCGAACACCACATTGGTGCCGGAGGCGAGCTCTTCAGCCTCATAGATCTTGTCAGGGTCGGCGATGCCCATCTCGGCCAGGCGGGCCAGGTTGCCCTCGCGGGTGAGGCCTTCCCACTCTTTGGTCTGGGCTACCGCGGGGTCGTACACCAGCTGGCCCTGGAAGTGGCCGCCCAGGGCGCGCAGCGCAGCCGCGGAAATCACCCCCTCCGGAGCGGCCCCGATGCCCATCAGGCAGTGGGTGCCGGTACCGGCGAAGCCGGCGGCGATGGCAGCCTGTACGTCGCCGTCGGAGATGGGCTGTACGCGCGCACCGGTGGCACGGATTTCCGCGATCAGGTCTTTGTGGCGGGCCCGATCCATCACCACGATCACCAGCTCATCCTTGGCCACACCAAGGCATTGGCTGAGGATTTCAATGTTTTCGGTGGCCGACTTGCGAATGTCCACCTTGCCCTTGGCGGCCGGGGGTGCCGCCAGTTTCTTCATGTAGAAATCGGGGGCATTGAACAGGCCGCCGCGGTCGGAGGCAGCCAGGACGGCCATCGAGCCACGCTGGCTGTTGGCGCAAAGATTGGTGCCCTCGCAGGGGTCTACGGCGAAGTCGACGCCGGGGCCGCTGCCGCTGCCCACTTCTTCGCCGATGTAGAGCATGGGGGCCTCGTCCCGCTCGCCCTCGCCGATCACAATCCGGCCCTGCATGGCGATCTGGCCCATGCGCTCACGCATGGCCTCAACGGCCGCAGCATCCGCCTCGTTCTTGAGGCCCATGCCGGTCAGCCGGGCGGAGGCGATGGCGGCCTGTTCGACGACCTCAAGAATTTCCTGGATGAGAGAGCGATCCACGACGATCCGGCGGAGGGAAGGGAGCTTCGCGACCGATCGGGATGACAGCGGTGTCGGCGATCGGCACAGATGACCGGTCCCTTGGCGAGGGACTCTCTGCAGGGGGCGCAGAACGGTGGGCGGAAGCCGCGCCGCGGGGAATTCCCGAGGGAAACCGGCTGCCTTGGGCCCTCTGGGAATCGGGAAGCTGCGACATCGTATCAGCGTGTCCCGCCTGGCCCGGGGCCCGTGGCTCCTTACAATTCGCTACCCCTTCGCCCCGGTGGACGTCCATGACCCGCAAGCCCCTGGTGGTTTCCCCCTCGATCCTCTCCGCCGACTTCTCGCGCCTCGGCGACGATGTGCGTGCCGTGGATGCGGCCGGAGCCGACTGGATCCATGTGGATGTGATGGACGGCCGCTTCGTGCCGAACATCACGATCGGCCCGCTGATCGTCGAGGCACTGCGGCCTGTCACCACCAAGCCCCTGGACGTTCATCTGATGATCGTCGAACCCGAGCGCTACGTGCCTGAGTTCGCCCGCGCGGGGGCCGACATCATTTCGGTGCAGGTGGAGGCGTGCCCGCACCTGCACCGCAACCTTGCCCAGATCAAGGAGCTCGGCAAGCAGGCCGGAGCGGTGCTGAACCCCAGCACCCCGATCGACACCCTCGAGTACTGCCTGGAGCTGTGCGATCTGGTGCTGATCATGAGCGTGAATCCTGGCTTCGGGGGCCAGAGCTTCATCGATAGCCAGGTCCAGAAGATCCGTGACCTGCGCCGTCTCTGCGACGAAAAGGGTCTGGACCCCTGGATCGAGGTGGATGGCGGCATCAAGCCCGCCAATGCCTGGAAGGTGATCGAAGCCGGCGCCAACGCCATCGTCTCCGGATCCGGGGTTTTCGGCGCCTCCGACTACGCCGAGGCGATCCAGGGCATTCGCGCCAGCCGACGTCCCGAGCCGGCCCTGGTCTGAGGCCCCTGCGGCCGGGCCCCTAACTCCCGGCCGCGAAGAAACCACGAATTGGCGGTGAAGTGATACGAATTCTTCTCCGCTGCCTACCTGGTTTCGGCGTTGTTGCGTTGTGATGGGATATCCACCCCCGTCCTCCGATGCGCGAATCAGACCCTTCTCGAGCCTCCCGACCGCCGTTGAGAGAGGGTTGCGATCGGCCATTTCTCTCCCGCACCCTGGGCCGCCTGTGGCAGATCGCCTGCCTGGCTCCCTTGCTCGGAGCGAGCCTCACACCGGCGCCTGCCGCCGCAGGCGTGGCCTCTTTAAGTCGCCTATACGTGTTTGGCGACAGCCTTTCCGATAACGGCAACAGCGGCGTGATCAGCGTCAACGCCGGCTCCTTCCCTCCCATCTTTCCGCCACCGCCCTACGACGGCGCGCGCTTCAGCAATGGCAGGGTGGCTGCTGAATACCTCTGGAGGGCATTCAACCCTTCGGGTCCCGCCCTACAGGCCTCTCTCCAGGGGGGGACCAATTTTGCTGTGGGCGGGGCCAGCACCGGGGTTGAGAACTTCATCCAATACTCCGATTTCACAATCGCGCCCTCCCTTAAAAATGCCTACGCAGACAAGGGCAATGCCTGGCAGCTGGATCAGTTCGGCAGCCCCTCCTTCGATCCGGAAACCAGCCTGTTTATGGTTTGGTTGTTTCCCAATGATCCATTTACATTCTTTGCCAACGGCGGCCTGGGGGTAGGCACCTTTGATGGCAACACGTCACCGGCTGGAGTGGCGGCCATCGTGCCGACGGCCGTCTCGAACATCATCGGGACCGTCCAGGAACTCGCTGCCAAGGGAGCGCGCAATTTTCTGGTGCCCAATACACCCGACCTTGGCCTGATCCCCGAGTTCATCGGTACGGGTCTGCAGGGTTTCTTCAGCGACCTCAGCGATAAGTTTAATACGGAGTTGGCGGTGAAGTTGGACGAATTGTCGGCCAGTCGACCGGATCTCGACATCGTTTCCTTCCAGGTGGATGACGTGCTCGCCGAGGTGCGGGCCAATCCTGGGGCCTATGGCTTCAGCAATGTGACGGACCGTTGCCTCGCGACCATCAGTGCCACCCCCTGCAGCGACCCAGACAGTTACCTCTTCTGGGATGGCTCCCACCCGACAACGGCTGGCCACTCCTTGATCGGCCAACGCTTCTACCAGGCCACCTACGAGCCCGTTCCGGCTCCCTTGCCGGTGGTTGGAGGCCTGGCTGCCTTGGGCTGGAGTCGCCGCCTGCGGCTGCGCCTCAGGCTTCGCTCCCAAAGAACCAGCCGTAGCTGTGCAGACCAATGCCCAGCAGATTGACGCCGATGTAGCAGACCGCCAGCACCACCAGGCCGGCTGAGGCCAGCAGGGCCGGCCGCCGGCCTTGCCAGCCGCGGATCAGACGGGTATGCAGATAGGCGGCGTACACCAGCCAGGTGATCAGAGCCCAGGTTTCCTTCGGGTCCCAGCTCCACCAGCTGCCCCACGCTTCGTTCGCCCATACCGCCCCACTGACCAACCCCACCGAGAGCAGCAGGAAGCCCACCGTGATCGTCCGGTAGCTGAGGCTGTCGAGCTGCTCGCTGATGCGAAAGGTGCTACTGCGCAGACTCATGGCCCCCGGCCCATCAGAAGCGAGCTGGGCCTGGCGGTAGCCGCCGCTGCCGATCGAGCTGCTGCGCAACTCCAGATCCTCGTTGCGCTCGGTGAACAGAACCGCCACCGACAGAAGCGAGCCGACCAGGAGGCCGGCGTAGCTGACCATGATCACGCTCACGTGCATCACCAACCAGCTGGAGCGAAGGGCTGGCACCAGGGGGGAAGCCTCCTGCAGCCTCTCCGGAAGGGCAAAGCTGGCGAATGCCACGCAACCGAGGGCCAGGGGTGTGGCCGCCGCCGGCACCAGGGGGTTGGGCCAGGACCGCTCCACCAACAGCTGGGTGAAGGTGCCGGCCCAGGCGAGGAAGCAGAGCGATTCGTAGAGATTGCTGATCGGGAAGTGGCCCGAATCCCACCAGCGCAGCACCAGCTGGGCGGTGAGACAGAGATTGGCTGCGGCCACCAGGAAGCGCACCAGGGAGCTGACGCGGTCCTGACGCCCCCCACTGAGGGCCCAGAAGCTCAGGGGAAGCACCAGCAGCAGCAGCGCGAAGGCCCCCAGACCGAGGGCGATGACCGGATCGTTCACCACGAGGTTGTCAGACCCCCCCAGTGTGCCGCGCCGTGGGGGAAATCAGCGGCTGGCTTGTCGCAGCAGGGTCAGGCCGCCCGCCAGCCCCACGAACACCGGCAGCCAGGCAGCCAGGAATGGCGTGAGGGTTCCGGTGATCCCCAGGGAGCTGAAGATGAAGGACATCAGGTAGTAGCCGAAGATCAGCAGAACGCTGATGCCGAACCCCTGGCTGCGGCTGGTGCGCGAATGGGGCCGTACACCGAGGCTGCTGCCGATCAGGCCGAACACCAGGCAGATGGCGGGGAAGGCAAACTTTTCCTGAATACGCACCCTCAGGCGGCGGGCCTCCTTGGCGTTACCGGCCTGGCGCTGCAGCCGTTCGGCGGTACGGGCCTGGCCCACCGTCATCACACTGGGATCGCTGGGTAGCTTGGCCACCTCCAGCGGGTCGCGGCTCAAGGGGTAGCTGTAGCGGTCGAAGCGGGCCGAGGTGGTGGTGCCGGTGTCGTCATCGACGTTGATGATGCGGCCGTTGCGGAACTCCCAGGCAGCTTGTTGGTCGTTCCAGAGGCCGGTTTCGGCGGTGAGCATCTGCCGCTGGCCTGGCCGTGAGAAATCAAGAATGGTGACATCTCTCATCTCGCCGCGCAGATGATGGCGGGCATAAAAGATGTGGGTGAGCATCTTCACTTTCTCCCCTTCTTCCTGGGCGATCTTGCCGAAGCGGGAGTACATGATGTTGCTGCCCTTTTCCGTGGAGATCGCCTTGCCCAGGGCGCGCTCCAGGCTGGTGGTGGCCGCCAGGTTCGCCCGGGGCACGATCAGGTCGTTAAACACAAATGTCAGCAGGCTCATCGCCAGGGCCAGGGCCAGGGCCGGCACCACCATGCGTTGGGTGCTCACGCCGACGCTGCGCAATGCGGTGAGTTCACTGCTGCCGGAGAGCCGGCTGAAGGCCAGAAGCGTGGCCATCAGGGTGGCCATCGGGAAGGAGAGCACCAGGAAGCTCGGCAGGCGCAGCAGCAACACCTGCATGGCCGCGGTGAGCGGCAGGCCGGATTCCGCCACCCGGCGGACCAGCTCGAACACCACACCCACCGAGAGGGTGACCGCCGTGAACGCCGCAATGCCGAACAGCAGCGGGCCCATCAGCTCGCCGAGCAGCCAGCGATCCAGAAGCGGCAAACGCTGCCAGCGGGGTCGCAGCTGGTCGGCCAGGGCGCTGATGCCAGCGGTGGGAATCCTGGGACGTGCGGCCACCCTCTGGGTAGGCGGCAGCGTTGGTGGGCTGACTCCCCTCACAGCTGGAAGGCCTCCCCGAGGTAATGGCGACGCACCAGCGGATCATGGGCCATCGCCTCCGAGGTGCCGGCGGCCAGGATGCGGCCGTCGGTGAGGATGTAGGCGCGATCGGTGATCGCCAGGGTTTCGCGCACGTTGTGGTCGGTGATCAGAACCCCCATGCCGCGACTGCGCAGTCCGTCGATCAGCCGCTGCAGATCGGCCACGGCCATCGGATCCACGCCGGCGAACGGTTCGTCGAGCAGCAGGTAGCGGGGCCCGCCCTCGCCAACCGCCAGGGCGCGGGCCACCTCGCAGCGCCGTCGCTCGCCCCCGGAAAGCTGGAAGCCACGCCGATGCTGGAAGGCCCCCAGATGGAACTCGCTGATCAGCTCCTCGAGGCGCTCCCCATAGCGCTCGCGGGGCGTGCCGCTTTCCTGCAGGGCCAGCCGCAGGTTGTCGCGGACGGTGAGGCTGCGGAACACGCTCGCTTCCTGGGGCAGATAGCCGATCCCCAGACGGGCCCGCTGGGGCATTGATCGATCCGCCACGCTCAGGCCATCGAGCAGCACATCGCCGCGGTCGGGGCGCAGCAGGCCGGTGACGAGATTGAACGTGGTGGTCTTGCCGGCGCCATTGGGGCCGAGGAGGCCGACCACCTCACCGGGTTGGAGGGCGAGACTCACGTCACTCACCAGGGGGCGACCCCCGAGGGTGATGGCGACCCGATCGAGGGTCAGGCTCATGGCAGCAACGGGCTGGGGGCCTGTCCGTTGGCCTGGCGAAGCTTGAGGCGGCTGGTGACCTGGCGGCCGGCCTGGGGCTCGGCCACGATCCGTTCGCTGTCAAGCCGGTAGGTGAGTTTCTCGGCGCGGATCCGCTGGCCATCGGCATCGACCACGTCCACGTCGCCGCTGAGGACCAATTTGCCTTCGCGCGAGAAATACTGGGCTTGGCGCGCCGTGGCCACCATGCCCTTCTGCGGGTAGGTGATGCGCACGTTGCCTGTGGCGGTAACGATGCCCGTGACGTTGTCGGCCTTCTGGCTGTCGGACTCAATGGTGACCATGCTGCTGTCCGGGCTGCTTGCAGGGCTGCTCGCCGCCGGGGGAAGCGGGGCTGGCTGGGGTGCAGGGGGAGCGCCGAAGGTGCGCGGACTGTCCGCCAGGATCAGACCCCCGGCCAGCATTCCCACCAGCGCAGAGAGGGCGGTGTGGAGCGATCGCAGGCGAGCCGGGTGGTGCAAGAAGAGTGCGTGGCGAAGGGAGAAGGGCCCCAATTTACCGGCCCCCCTTCCCGGGTTCAGCTAGCCGGGGGGGCGCCAGATCCGCCAGGGAGCGCTCCTGCTGCAGCGCCAACAATCGCTCGCTGGCGCAGGCCCGCAGGGGCTCCAGGGCTATCCCCAACGCGACGTCACCGCAGGGCTCCAGGCGCCCCAGGCCCTCCCCCATCAGCACGGTGGCGCCGCGCCGGTTGCCCCGGTCGTGGTGGAGTTCGGCCACGGCGATCTGGAGCAGGCCCTGGAGCACCGGACGCATGGGCCCCTGGGTTTCGTGCCAGAGCTCCTCCAAGCCGTCGTGGCAGGCATACCACTCACCCGCGTTGAAGAGACGCACGGCCTCCCGAAGGCGGGGATCGGCCAGGAGCCGCTCCTCCTCGCCGCCGGGAGGAGCGGGGGCCGCAGCCCTCACCGCTTGGCTGGCTTGCGGGCCGGCAGCTTGCGCAGCCGGATCGATTCGGGGGTCACCTCGAGCATCTCATCGGGACCGATGTATTCCAGGGCCCGCTCCAGCGTCATCTGAACGGGGGCCTGCAGGGTGTCGAGCTCCTCAGCGCCAGCGGAGCGCATGTTGGTGAGCTGCTTGGTCTTGCAGACGTTGATCTCGAGATCCTGGGGGCGGTTGTTTTCGCCCACGATCATGCCCTTGTAGACCTTGGTGCCGGGCGTGATGAAGAACTGGCCCCGGTCCTCAGCATTTTTGAGGGCATAGAACGTGGCTGCACCCTCCTCGAAGGCGATCAGCACGCCGTTGCGGCGTGCATCGAAATCACCCTGCATCGCGCGGTAGTCGAGGAAGGAGTGGCTCATGATCCCCTCGCCGCGGGTGGCGCGGATGAACTCACCCCGGAAGCCGATCAGGCCCCGGGAGGGCACCACGAACTCCAGCTGGGTGCGGCCATCGTTGCTGGTTTCCATGTTCTGCATCTCGGCCTTGCGGATGCCGAGCTTCTCGATGCAGGCGCCCACCGACTCCTCAGGCACATCGAGCACCAGGGTTTCGAATGGCTCCGAGGGGGTGCCATCGATGGTGCGGAAGATCACCTGCGGTTGGCTCACCTGGAATTCATACCCCTCGCGCCGCATCGTTTCAATCAGGATGCCGAGGTGGAGCTCGCCCCGGCCGCTCACCGCCCAGCGGTCGGGCGAATCGGTATCTTCCACCCGCAGGGCCACATTGGTGAGCAGCTCCTTCTGAAGGCGGTCGCGCACCTGGCGGCTGGTGACGAATTTGCCCTCCTTGCCGGCAAAGGGCGAATCGTTGACCACGAAGGTCATCTGCAGGGTGGGTTCATCCACCTTGATCAGCGGCAGGGCCTCCGGGTTGTCAGGGCAGGCGATGGTTTCGCCAATGTTGACTTCATCGAAGCCGGCCACGGCCACCAGATCTCCGGCGGCCGCCTCATCGATTTCCACCCGTTGCAGGCCTTGGAAGCCGAGAAGCTTGCTGATACGGCCGCGCTTGACGCTGCCGTCATCGCGGAGCAGGGCCACGGGCTGGTTGGCACGGATTCGGCCGTTGTGGATGCGGCCGATCATGATGCGGCCTAGAAAATCGCTGTAGTCGAGCGTGGTTACCTGCATCTGCAGGGGCTTGTTGGCATCGCCGACCGGCGGCGGAACATGGCGCAGGATCGCGTCAAACAGGGGACGCATCGTGTCGCTCTCGGTGGCCATATCAGGCTTGGCATAACCGCCCATGCCACTGCCGAAGAGATAGGGGAAATCGCACTGGTCATCGTCGGCCCCCAGCTCAAGAAACAGGTCGAGAACCTTGTCGACCGCCTGTTCAGGATCCACCCGGGCCCGGTCGATCTTGTTGACGAACACGATCGGCCGCAGACCTTTCTCGAGGGCCTTCTTGAGCACGAAGCGGGTTTGGGGCATCGGCCCCTCGTTGGCATCAACGATCAGCAGACAGCCATCCACCATGCCCAGAACCCGCTCCACCTCACCGCCGAAATCGGCGTGGCCGGGGGTATCGACGATGTTGATGCGGATCCCCTCGTAATCCACCGCGGTGTTTTTGGAGAGGATGGTGATGCCGCGCTCACGCTCCAGGTCGTTGGAGTCCATCACGCAGGTGGGCACCGCCTCGTTGTCGCGGAAGATTCCGGACTGGGCGAGCAGTGCGTCCACCAAAGTGGTTTTGCCGTGGTCGACGTGGGCGATGATCGCAATGTTGCGGATCCTGGCGCCTTTGTGCTCGCCGCTCATGGGGTCGGGGTCCTGGGAATGGAATGGGCAGGGGAAAGCTTCTGGCGACTGCGGCCGCGGAACGGGCGAATCTGAAGCGATTCTTGATTCTAGACCCCCACCTCCCGGTCCTGGATGGGCAGCCGCCGCTTCCTCGGCTGTGCCTTCGTCTCAGCGGCTGGCCAGGCCCTGGGCCGGCTCGAACAGCCGCAGGGCTTCGGTGGAGCCTTCGTAGCGCCAGTGCCAGGGTTCGTAGCTCACGCCCTGGCGATTGGCGCGTGGGAAGGAGAGGGTGAAGTGGTAGCGGTTGGCGTTGGCGGCCAGCCAGCGGAAGGCCTCCGTGCCCTCAAAGCTCTCGGAAAGGTCGGTGGCGGGCAGCCGGCCATCGCCGAGATCCACCGCGTAGCCGGTGCTGTGCTCGGAGAATCCGGGGGGGGCACTCACCCGGGCCCGGGTGCGGGCGTCCTGGTTGCGGTCGGCCTTCACATCAAAGAAGAGCTGGTTCTGCAGGGCGCGATCCCTAAAGGCGCTCAGCACGCGCAGCTCCACCCCATCGGCGGCGGCGGCCCGCTGCATCTGCCCCAGCGCTTCGGCCGCTTCGCGCCTCAGGGACAGACCCGGACCGATGGCGGTCAGACTGGCCGCGGGCGCCTCGGGATAGGGAAAGTGGCCGAGCAGCCGTCCGTCGGCGCTGGGGCGGGCGCCCATGGCTGTCGTCACCGGCGGGGCCAGCAGGCGCTGGCGCAGGGGAGTCCCCAGCAGAAGGGCGATCAGGGAAGCGCTGACACCGCCGCCTACGACCAGCCAGCGCAGGCCAGAGCCTCGACGCCGCTGGGGGGAGCCGTGGGGTTGGGAGCGACGGGCGAGCGGAATGTCATCCAGGGGGACCGTCCCGGGGGATCGGGAGCTTCTGGAGGATCGGCCGGTGCGGCCGGTGCGGGGAGCCCTAGGGGACACCGATGCGGGGATACGGCCAGCGCCGATGCTACGGACCCTCGGCAAGTGTGGGCCCACCAACCACCCTGTCTGCGGTGTTAGCTTCCAGTCAAGGATCCTTTGCCTGGAGCAGGTTTCAAGATGTTGCGAGTCGCGGTGGTCGGCGGTGGCCCGAGCGGATCCTGTGCGGCCGAGGTTTTGGCCCGCGCCGGTATCGCCACCTGGCTGTTTGAGCGCAAGCTCGACAACGCCAAGCCCTGTGGCGGTGCCATTCCTTTGTGCATGGTCGAGGAGTTCGACCTGCCGGAATCGATCATCGACCGCAAGGTGCGCAACATGCGCATGATCTCCCCCTCCAACCGGGAGGTGGACATCCATCTGGAGAATCAAGCCGAATACATCGGCATGTGCCGGCGCGAGGTGATGGATGCCTTCCTCCGCAATCGAGCCGCAGACCTCGGGGCCCAGCTGGTCAATGGCCTCGTACAGAAGATTGATACAGGCACCGATCGCCAGGGCCCCTACACCCTCCACTACGCCGACTACAGCAACGGCGAGGCCACCGGTGATCTCAAGTCCCTGGAGGTCGACCTGATCATCGGTGCCGATGGCGCCAACAGCCGTGTTGCCAAGGCGATGGATGCCGGTGACTACAACGTGGCCATCGCCTTCCAGGAGCGCATTCGCCTACCGAAGGAGGAGATGGCCTACTACGAAGATCTGGCCGAAATGTACGTCGGCACCGATGTCTCCCCAGACTTTTATGCCTGGGTTTTCCCCAAGTACGACCATGTGGCGGTGGGCACCGGCACGATGCAGAAGAACCAGTCGCTCATCAAGTCCCTGCAGCAGGGGATCCGCGAACGCGCTGCCAAGCGCCTGGTCAACGGTGAGGTGATCAAGGTGGAGGCCCACCCGATCCCCGAGCATCCGCGGCCCCGCCGGGTGGTAGGCCGCATGGCCTTGGTTGGTGATGCGGCCGGCTACGTGACCAAGAGCTCCGGGGAGGGCATTTATTTTGCGGCCAAGAGTGGCCGCATGTGCGCTGAGGAGATCGTGGCGGCCAGCGCCAACGGCACGCGCATCCCCAGCGAGAAAGATCTTAAGGTTTATATTAAGAAGTGGGATCGAAAGTACGGCGCTACCTACAAAGTTCTCGAAATCCTGCAAAATATCTTCTATAGCAATGATGCCGCCCGCGAGGCATTCGTGGAGATGTGCGACGACAAGGATGTGCAGCGTCTCACCTTTGACAGCTACCTCTACAAGCGTGTGGTGGCGATGAACCCCTGGCAGCAGCTCAAACTCACGGCCAAAACCCTCGCGTCCGTGCTGCGCGGCCAGGCTCTGGCCCCCTTCCGTTATGCCCCGGTGCCCAGCGCCGTGCGCACGGAGGAGGAAACCCAGCGCATGCTGGCCGTCCAGACCATCAAGGGCGGCATCCGCATGCCTGCCCGTGCCGATGAGACTCCCGCACCAGAGGCCCCGCTCGAGCGCGAGCCTGCCCTGTCACGTCCCTGACGGGGGCCGCACCCGCTGGGCCAGGGCCTCGGTGAGACGTTGCAACGCCGGTGAGCTGTCGCCGGCGGCAATGGCCACCGACAGCAGCACCGGCCCCGTGCGGTGTCCCTGCCAGCGCTGCAATGCGGCCCAGAGTTCCTCTTCCGTGGACACCCGCTCGCCGTGGAGCAGCCCCAGGCTCCTGGCCAGCGAGCTGTGGTCCACCACCGCCACGTCGTTGAACGGTCCATCGAGCATCGGCCGCTCGGTGCCGTACCCGCCGTTGTCGAGCACGATCACCAGGGCGGGGATCGCATAGCGGGCCAGGGTGGCCAGTTCGGAAGCGCACATCAGCAACGCGCCATCGCCGATCAGCACCACCGGCCCCCGCTCCGGGCAGGCGCCCCAGGCCCCCACCGCCCCCGGCAGGGCAAAGCCCAGCGACGCCCAGTACGTGCTGGAGAGAAAGTGGTTGGTCCCCTGCAGGCGCAGATCGGCGGCGGCGAAGAGGGCGTCGCCGGGATCGGCCAGAACGGTGGCCTCCGGCGGCAGGCTGGCATCGATCGCCTCCATCAGCCGCGTGACCCGGATCGACCGGCCCGGCTCCGGCTGGAACGGCGGCGCCAGAACGCCATCGCCGCCGGCAGGGGCATCGAACCCCTGGGGTTGCTCCTGGGGTTGGCCATGGCGTAGCGCGAGGGAGGGTGAGGCAGCCATCGCGTCGTTACCGGCCCCAGCCCAGAGGCGCAGGAGGGTCAACGGGTCGAGGTTTTCATCCCGTTCGTCGCCCCAGCGCAGACCCTGCTCCATGTCGACCACCAGGGCGGCTTCTGGGGCCACCTGCATGGTGAACAAGCCGGTGTCGAGGTCGTTGAGGGGCATGCCGAGAACCAGCAGACCATCGCTTGCCTCCACCTGGGCCCGCACATCCGGCCGGCCCATGGCCCCCTCGTAGACCCCCAGCACCAGGGGATGGCGCTCCGAGAGCAGGGTCTTGCCGGAAAGGCTGGTGGCCAGGGGCCATCCCTCCCGCTCCAACACCTGGCGCAGCGTCTCCTGCAGCGCGAAGCGCGCCACCTCCACCCCCGCGAGCACCAAGGGACGGCGGCGGCCCCGCAGCCAGGCAAGCCAGCCCTCCCCCTGCTGCCGCACGCTCTCCGGAATCGCCAGTGGCGCCGGAGCGGGAGGGGTCAGGGTCAGGGGCCAGGGGATCTCCCGCTCGAGGCAGTCACGGGGAATTTCCAGGTAGCCCGGCCGTGAGTCCCGCTGCATCGCCGCCAGCACCAGCAGAAGCTCGTCGCCGGCGGTGCGGGCGGATTCGAGCACGGCGGTGGCGGCGGTGACCTCCTGGAAGAAGCGGCGCTGGGTATCGTCCGCCCGGATGCGGTGGTGCAGCAGGGCGTGGCTATCGCTCTCGCGCACGCCAGGGGCACCGCTGATCACCAGCACCGGCGAGCGCTCGGCGTAGGCGCCGGCGACGGGATTGAGCAGCTTGAGGGCGCCGACGCCGTAGGTGACCACCACCACGCCCAGTCCGGTGAGGCGGGCATGGGCGTCGGCGGCGAAGCCGGCCCCCTCCTCCCCGGCGGTGCAGATCACCTCAATCGGGGAGGCCTCCAGGCGGGCGAAGAGGCCGAGCACGTAATCCCCGGGCACCCCGTACACCCGCCGGACACCCCGCTGCCAGAGCGCTTCGATCAGCGCCTCAACAATCTGCATGGGGGCGGGGGGGCATCTTCCGTCATGGTGTCAGGCGGCGCTGATGCGCTCGAAATCAGCCAGCAGGGCGGCCTGGTTGCGCAGCACCCCGAGCAGGTTGAGCCGGTTGCGGCGCACGGCGGGATCCTCCGCCATCACCAGCACGCTTTGGGGCCCATCGAAGAAGGCGGCCAGGCTGTCGGCACTGCTCGCCAGGCCCGCGGCCAGGCTCGCGTAGTCACCCTCCCGGACCGTGACGGCGATCGGCGCGAGCCGCTGCAGTACATCGCGCATCGCCGTTTCCGCCGGCGACTCGAAAAGAGCGGGATCCACCACCCCCTCGGGGGAGAGCACCGCGGCATCGAGATCCCCCTTGGCCGCCAGGCGGGAGGCGCGCTGCACCACCGCCTGTACTCCCGCCAGCTCGCCGCTATGGCGTAGCTCCGCCAGCAGGGCCGCTCGGCGACGGGCATCCTCCGGATCCCCCAGCACCCGCTCCAGGGCCAGTCCAGGACCGGCCACGGCCTGGACCAGATCGCCATCGAGGCCGCTCTCCTCCAGCAGGCTCACCAGGCGCTGGCGCAGAAACTCCGCCAGGTCGGCTGCCAGGGCCTCGGGGTCGATGGCGAAGTGGGGAAACAGGCTGCCCCAGTGGGAGCAAGCCCGCTGCACCAGCGCCAACAGGTCGAGCCGCCAGCCCCGATCCCAGAGGATCTGCAGCAGGCCATTGCCGGCCCGCCGCAGCGCGTAGGGATCGCTGGAGCCGGTGGGACGCTCCCCCTTGGCAAAGATGCTCAGCAACAGCTCCAGGCGCTCCGCCAGGGCCACCAGGGCCCCGGCGGCGGAGCCCGGCAGGGCATCACCAGCTCCGCGGGGCAGGTAGTGCTCCAGCACCGCCAGGGCCACCGGCCGCGGCTCCCCCTCCGCCAGCAGGTACTTGGCGCCGATCACCCCCTGCAGCTCCGGAAACTCGCCCACCATCTGGCTGACCAGGTCGTGCTTGCAGAGGTGGGCAGCCCGCCGGGCCACCGAGGCCAGCTCCCCTTGGCCGGTGGCCTCCAGCAGCACGTCGGTGAGCCATTCGATCCGCTCGCTGCGGTCACGCAGGCTGCCGAGCCCCTCCGCGAAGGTGACCCGCGCCAGGGCGTCGCGCCGGTCGATGCTCGGCACCGCGCGGTCGGCCCGCACAAAAAATTCGGCATC
>CAIVPT010000106.1 GCA_903907855.1 uncultured Synechococcaceae cyanobacterium
CGCTCCTTCGTGCTGGTGCCCCTGGCGGAGCCCTAGCGGCGTGGGAAACTCACCCCTTGCCCCGATCCGAGCCTTTCCCATGCGCAGCCACGGTTGCGGCGACCTGCGCGCCGACCACGCCGGCCAGGAGGTGCAGCTCTGCGGCTGGGTCGACCGGCGACGCGACCACGGCGGCGTGATCTTCATCGACCTGCGCGACCGCAGCGGCACCGTGCAGATCACGGTGGATCCGGACAACGGAGCCGATGCCTTCGCGGTGGCGGAACACCTACGCCACGAAACCGTGCTGCAGGTGAGCGGCCGGGTGCGGCCGCGCCCCTCCGAATCGCTGAACGAGCGGCTGGCCACCGGCGCGATCGAGGTGCTGGCCGGCTCCCTCACGGTGCTCAACGCGGTCAAAGGCAACCTGCCCTTCCCGGTGTCGGTGCACGACGAGGAGAACACCCGCGAGGAGCTGCGCCTGCGCCACCGCTACCTCGATCTGCGCCGCGAGCGGATGAACGGCAACCTGCGGCTGCGGGCTCGCACGATCCGCGCCGCCCGCGGCTACCTGGAGGAGCAGGGCTTCATCGAGGTGGAAACGCCGGTGCTCACCCGCTCCACGCCCGAGGGCGCCCGCGACTACCTGGTGCCCAGCCGGGTGTGCGGCGGCGAGTGGTTCGCCCTGCCCCAGTCGCCCCAGCTGTTCAAGCAGCTGCTGATGGTGGGCGGCCTGGAGCGCTATTACCAGGTGGCCCGCTGCTTCCGCGACGAAGACCTGCGGGCCGACCGCCAGCCGGAGTTCACCCAGCTCGACATGGAGATGAGCTTCCTGGAGCAGGAGCAGATCCTGGCGCTCAACGAAGGCCTGATCGCGGCGATCTGGAAGGAGGTGAAGGGGATCGAGCTGCCGCGGCCCTTCCCGCGGCTCACCTGGCACGAGGCCATGGCCCGCTACGGCACCGATCGCCCCGACACCCGCTACGGGATGGAGCTGGTGGAGGTCTCCGACCTGGTGGCCGACATGGGCTTCAAGGTGTTTTCCGGCGCGGTGGCGACAGGCGGCTCGGTGAAGGTGCTGCCGGTGCCCGGCGGCAATGAGGCCCTCTCCAACGTGCGCATCAAGCCCGGCGGCGACGTGTTCAGCGAGGCCCAGGCGGCCGGCGCCGGCGGCCTGGCCTTCATCCGGGTGCGCGAGGGCGGCGAGATCGACACGATCGGCGCCATCAAGGACAACCTCTCCGAGGAAAAAAAGGCGGAGCTGCTGGCGCGCACCGGCGCCACCCCCGGCACCCTGCTGCTGTTCGGCGCCGGCGACACCGCCACGGTGAACAAGGCGCTCGATCGGGTGCGCCAGTTCCTGGCCCGCGAGCTGGGCCTGGTGCCCGCCGACCGCGACAACGCCATCTGGAACTTCCTGTGGGTGGTGGATTTCCCGATGTTCGAGTTCAACGCCGACGAAAACCGCCTCGAAGCTCTGCACCACCCCTTCTGCGCCCCCAACCCCGGCGATCTGGGCAGCGATCCGGCCCGCTGGGCCGACACCCTGCCGACGGCGCGGGCCCAGGCCTACGACCTGGTGCTCAACGGCCTGGAGCTGGGCGGCGGCTCCCTGCGCATCCACGATTCCGCCCTGCAACGCCAGGTGCTGCAGGCCATCGGCCTGCCGCTGGCGGAAGCGGAGCGCCAGTTCGGCTTCCTGCTGGAAGCCCTCGACATGGGCGCCCCACCCCACGGGGGCATCGCCTTCGGCGTCGACCGCATGGTGATGCTGCTGGCCGGCGAGGAGTCGATCCGCGACACCATCGCCTTCCCCAAAACCCAGCAGGCCCGCTGCCTGCTCACCGGCGCCCCCGCCGACGTGGACGCCAAGCAGCTGCGCGAGCTGCACGTGGCCAGCACCTGGGTGGAGGAAAGCTGAGCCAGAAGTTGGTGGTGGCGAAGCTGGCGTCCGGCAGGCCCGTGGCGTCCTCAAGGATGGTGAGACCGGTCTGATCCACCGCGAAACAGCAGGCTGGTGTTGCGGGCATCAAAGGCAAGCACCGCCGGGTCGTAGGTGAAATCGAACTGGACATTCAGGCGGGCGGAAAGCGGATCCTGGGGCCCGAAACCAGCGTCGACATACACCAACAGTGCTCGATACGGACGGGTCGCGTTATCTGACGCTGAATCCGTGCCCGAACCGTACAAAGGTCGATCAAAGATGGGGCGCTTTCTTCGCCTTTCTGTCGGCTTGCCGCCCATGGGTCTTTACAAAGAGCGGCCCCGGGCAAATCCAAAACAATCCCCACACTGACTCGGCGCCGTCTCAGACGCCATGCACATTGGGACCACTTGCCGGTCTGCCGTGGCAGCGTCGCACTCCACCACCGATCTGGTGCGGCAATACCTGCAGGACATCGGCCGCGTCGACCTGCTCACCCAGGAGGAGGAGCTCACCCTGGCGCGGCTGGTGCAACAGCGGGAGCGGCTGCTGGCCTGCCGCGATCCCGCCGATGCCGCCGACTCCGCCACCGCCAA
>CAIVPT010000107.1 GCA_903907855.1 uncultured Synechococcaceae cyanobacterium
AGCTGCAGGAAGCGGAAGGTCTGGGCCGCCAGTCGGTGGTGGAAGCCGGAATCGGCGCGCATCTGCACCTCCAAGAGCACCACCGGCAGCTCAGGTGTGCCGGCGTCACTGGCGAGGGGCAAGAGCACCCCATCGAGGCGATGGCTGCCGGCCTTGAGCTCCGGGGCCAGGAAGCGGTACTGGCGATCGAGGTCCGTGGGAACGGGCTGATCGGCCAGGCTGCGGTCGTCCGGCCCCGCCAGCCAGCGGATCAGATCCGGCGCCGACTGGAACACGCCGTAGAACCAGCGGTCGGTGTTCAACGGGGCGCGGAAATCTGCCGACAAGGTACCTCTCGCCCGCTGCCCCGCACCGCCCCCAAAAAAGGGTCCTCAGGCCCCAGTGCGCCATCAATAGGGCAGCTCAATCCACGGCCGCCGCAACAGCTTCCCCTGACTACGGCGCAGGATCTTCTGCCACGAACGCAAGGGCGGCAGAACGGGGAGCGGGCCACCCTTCCTTCCCGGATCGATGCCTGGAGGGTGCGGGGGCTGCCGTACCCAGAGCCTTGCGCGAAAGCCTCGGGCCCCACAGTTTTGACCCGGATGAGATCGATGCGGCCAAGCGTGAGGGCCGGCCTTGATCGTCGTCGACACCAATGTGCTGGCCTACCTGCTGCTGCCTGGTCCCAGGACCGAACTGGACGAGTTGCTTCTGTCCATGAGGAGGCGGTGGCTTCTGAGTACGTACTGCAACTGGTGAGCCGCCGCCGCTGCAGCTCTAACGGCTGTGGGTTCTTCGCCGTTGCCCAGCAAAGGGGCGTGCCGCTGGTCACGGAAGATCGGGCCATCCTGGAGGCTTTCCCGGAAGTAGCGCAGTCGCTGCATCAGGCCACCTCCTGAGACTCGGCTTCTAGGGGCACCGCTTCCAGGCTGTCAAACCAACAGCGCAGGCCGTCGCGCAGCGGGCCGGCCTGGGCGATGGCCCAGGCGCAATCCTGTTCACCATGTCTCGTGATGGCCCCTCAAACGGCATCACCACCAGGATGTCGGCATCGGAATCCCAGCGGGCCTCCCCGCGGGCCATCGAGCCAAACAGGATTACCCGCTCCGGGGCAACGTGCGCCACCAGCCGCTGGGTGAACGCCTCCAGGGCCCCACGGGTCACGAGGGGTGGGGGATCAGTCCCATCCCTCACCTCCGTTCACGAGCGCCAGGCGGAGGGACGGCACCCTCTGGAACCCTGCATCACCCGTGACCATCACGGCGTCGGCAGCGAACTGCAGACAGCTGGCGGCCTGCAGGGCATCGGCTGTGCGCAGGTTGTGCTCGGCCCGCAAGTGCGTGGCCTGCTCCACCACGGCCGGGCTGAGCTCCACCCACTCCAGATCCGGATGCAGGAAGAAGGCGTCGAACCGGGCCAGGGCCCCTGGATCCCGTCGGCGCAGCGGCCCCACCCGGCACTCCAGCCAGCTCAGGCGGCTCACGGACAGCTGCAGGCCGCCTGTGGACGCTTCCTCCGAATGGGCGAGCTGCCGCAGCTGGTGCTTCAGGGCCTCAGCCCAAGCCGCTGATCCCTCCACGGCGTAGATCACGGCACTGGCGTCGAGAAAGGCAATCACCAGTCACGTTCCCGCTGGAGGTCGGCGTCGATCTCCTTCTTGCTGCGTCCCTCCGCGACGGGGGGCAAGGACAGCAACCAGTCCAGGCAGCTCTGCCCTGCAGCGGTCGGTCGCTCGGCCTGGCGTCTGAGGCGGTTGTACTCCGCTTCGCTGAGCACCACGGCAGCTGGACTGTTGCGCTTGAGGAGATGCACCGGGCCGGCACGCAGGGCCTCCTCCACCGCTGCAATGCCGCGCCGCTTGAGCTCGGCCGAGCGGAGCACATTCAGCGGCTGGTCGGCCATGGACGTGCGCAGCGGTTGGCGGGGCCATCCTACGGGGCTTTTCAAGGTTGTGTACTGAAAGCAGTACGGTCGTCTGCCGTGCGACCAGCGGCAGATCGCCCCGGCCGCCTCCACCCGGCAGGTCGGTCAACGGTTAACAATTCTTTGCACTAGGGTGCTGGAAAGAGCTTTCCACCCTTGAACGACCTTCTGGCTGCTATCTACCTGATTTTCTTCGCGCTCATCGCCGGTGGGGCTTTTGCCTTGATGAGCCAGAACCTGCGCGGCTCCACTCCGCTGGCTTCCCAGAGAAGTGGCCCAACGCCAAGGCGCCATCCTGAGGCTCCCGAGCCCGGTGATGAAGTCCTCTACGTCGACCTCAGCCGGGAGCGGCTTGAGGAGCTCTATCAACAGGCGTCGTAAGTTGCCAGCTCGGTACAGCAACTCCCGCAGCAGAGCCGGCGCTGGAGCAGCTGCCTGCTGCCCAGGCCACGCCCCTGCGGCTCACCGTCTTCGAGGTACTGCCCCTGGGAGCCCCCGCGGCGCAGCTGCAGATCATCCCGATGGTCGTGCAGCGGGCCCAAGAAAAGTGTTCGGCGACGATTAGATAGGCGCGCCGCCTACGTAGTTGACACCGGGCAATCCGGGGACCGCTGGATCTCCTGGGGGTTGCAGGATTCCGGGGGTGTCGCTGCTGGAGTCCCGCGCTTCACGATGTCGGCCGCCGGGGATTTGTCGGCTGGTGCCGACGGCTCATCCCTGCTGATCAGCCCTGTCTCCCAGAGCGGTTGCGGTGCGGGGGGTCTGCCGGTGCCGCCGCCCCCAGGGGAGAATGCCCCCCATGATCGTGACGGCCTACTCTCAGCCGACATCGAAAACTGGACCAGCGCCGACACCAAAAGTG
>CAIVPT010000108.1 GCA_903907855.1 uncultured Synechococcaceae cyanobacterium
CCCGAGCAACCCATCCAGCCGCTCCACCTCTGGGGTGCTCACCCCATGGAAGAAGTCGATCCAGACCGAGGAGTCGACAACGATCACGCCTGCAGCTCGCCAATCGCGTGATCCAGGCGCTGGGTCTCCAGATCACCCTCCCAGGCCAGGCGCCCACGGAAGGCGCGGATCTCCCCCTGCTGCTGCAGGTTGACCAGGGTGCGCAGAGCCAGCTCCACGGCTTCCCGCTTGCTCCGGGCTCCACTGGCCTGCATCGCCTGCTTCATCAGGGCGTCGTCAATGACGATGTTGGTGCGCATGTTCAGCCCCAGGGACGATGTGTAGAGCTTAGAGCGGTCATACACATTCGGAGGCGCCAGCCATTGGCGATCGCCAGGGCCGCCAGATGGGCATCGGAGCAAAGCCGGGCCGGCAGGGCGGCGGTGGTGCTCACGGATCGAGCAGCTCGAACAGGGCGGCATTGCTGAGCTGTTGGTCCTCCATGGCCACGGGCCCGTCCAATCGCGGCAGCGTGGCCGCGGAGCGTGTCAGCCGGCGCGCTCGCTGGCCGCCCGCGCTTTCAGCCGTGCGAACAGAGTTTTGGACGGCGCATGGCGGCCTCTTGCCCAGCTGGGCGTGACATCGAGCACCAGATCGCTGGGCGGTCTTCGCCGTGTCAGCGGACGATTCCAGGGCGCTCAGCGGCGGCCCTGATCACGCAGCTTCGCGATGGTGAGGCCGCCGAGGGTCTGCCCCTGGCTGAACTGACGCAAGCGGGTGATCGTGATCTGCTCCCCGGCGCTCACCGAATCAAGCAGAGCCGCCAGATGGGTCTTGGCCTCGAAGGCGCCAACGCTGCGCATGGCCGTTTTATCAACCAGCTACTAGGCAGTTTAATGCTCGCAAGAGCTGGAGCGGTGATGCGGCTCCGGCCGCCATCGATGCCAATGGAGCCTCCTTCAGGTGAGCATCGGGATGCCGTGAGCACCGGCGATCGCCCGGCACCCTGCTTGCCCCACGGAACCGTATTGGTCATACTGATCTCATGGATCCTATAGATCGTGTTGCCATGATCAAACCATGATTAGCGAAGCCACGGCCGTCAGCTTCCGCCAAAACCTGGGCGACATGCTCAACCAGGTGCAGTACCGCCACGACAGCATCGTGATCAAGCGGGATGGCAAGCCCGTGGCAGCCTTGGTGGATGCCCGCCTGTTTGAGCGGATCCGCAGGCTGCAGGCTCGTTTCGACGGGCTGTGCGAGCGCATTGAGGCTGGCTATGCCGAGGTTCCAGAAGCCGAGGGTCTGGCCGAGATCGACGCCGCCGTGGCGGCCAGCCGCGCCGGGCGCTGACCATGGCCGGCCTGGCCGTGGTGCTCGACACCAACGTGCTGCTTTCAGGCCTCGCCTACCCCGCCAGCGTGCCCGGCCGGTTGATCGCCGCGTTGCACCGCACCTTGCCCCGGTTGGTCCACCGGCATGGGCTCACGCCGGAGGCGATCGATGATTTGATCGACACCCTGGCGATCCTGGCCGAGCTGGTGGAGCCGGAGGCCGTTGTGGAGGGTGATCTCACCGATCGCGACGACCTGCCGGTGCTCGGCACGTTGCTGGCGGCGCTGCGGCTTGGCTTGGCCCAGACCCTGGTGACTGGCGACAAGGCCCTGCTGACCCTGCGGGATCGCTATCCCATTCGCACCCCCGCAGAGTTCTGGGCGGAGCACGGCGGCCTCTGACCGTTCTGCTGCCTCGGCAAATCACCAGGCACAGCTCAGCGAGTCATCGGGCAGCAGATCGCCTGCCCTTGGCCTTCGCCGCGGTTGCTCGGTGCCGCCCTGGCCCTGCGGGGAGTTGGATCAGGCGCTGACGGCGTTCGCTGGCGAGGCGTCGGCGCAGGTTGTTTTGGTCGCTGGCGAGGGCATCGGTGATGGCGGTGCGGCGTTGCTGGAGGGTGGCGTTGGCCTGGCTTGGTGGAGGGGGGATGAGTGCGTTGAGGCTGGCGATGGTGGAGGCGGCCTGGAGGCGTGAACGTTCGGCGTCGACGAGATACCAGCGGGAACTGAGGAGCTGGACCGGGAGTTTGGAGGCGACCAGGGCGGAGGCGTAGATGACCATCAGCAGCCGGGCCGCCTGCAGCATGCCACCATCGCCGGCGCTCTGGCAGCCGAGGATCCGCCGGGCGTTTGCAAGGTTGATGGGCTGATGCCTTGATTCGGTGATGCCGGTAAAATCGGCAGAAGCGGATGGATCCATCCCATGCGAACCACCCTTGATATCGAGGACGATGTGCTGGCCGCCACCAAGGAACTGGCTCGCCGGAGTGGTACCTCGGCTGGTCAGATGGTCTCGCGCCTTTTGCGCGCTGCCCTCACAGGCACTGCGGCGACGGGCCTGCCCGCAGCAACGCCAACTCCGGCCGTGGCCGGGTTCTGCCCGTTCCCGGCCCAGGCTGGCCGGTTGGTGACCAATGAACAGATCGACCAGCTGCGCGATGACGCCGGTCTCTGATGCTCAGGGCCCTGCTCGACATCAACGTTGTGATTGCCCTGCTCGATCAGGGCCATGGGCTCCACCGGAGCGCCAGCCGCTGGCTGGAGAGTGAATTGGAGCATGGCTGGGCCACCTGCCCGATCACCCAGAACGGTGTGGTGCGCATCATGGCCCAGCCTGCCTATCCGAATCACCAGCCCGCCGCCCTTGTGGCCGAACGGCTGGAGCAAGCCTGCCGGCACCCCAGCCATGTGTTCTGGCCGGAGCCGATCAGCCTGCTGCAGGAGGGCCTGATCAACTGGCAGCGGCTGCTGGGCCCGCGCCAGATCACCGATGCCTACCTGCTGGCCCTGGCGGCCAATCACGGGGGCCGGTTTGTGACCTTTGATCGGCGGATCGGGCTGGACCTGGTGCCCGGTGCCGCTGCCGCCAATCTCTGCATCCTCGGGACCAGCTCACCGCAGCCCTCGACCTAAGGCGCTCTGGGCTGTACCGCTTCAGCGGCACGGAAGTGATCGTGAAACACTTCGGCAATGGCGTGCTGCTGCTGCCGATCGAAGATCCCTGGCAGACCCTGGAGGCCGGCCTCGCCGCCTTCGAGCCCGGCTTTCTGCTCAGCCGTGAGCAGCCGGTGCAGCCATCAAGGCCGGAGCTGACGCCTTGATCCTGCTCGACACCAACATCTGCATCCACATCATCAACGCCAAGCCGCCGGCTGTTCTGCAGCGCTTCCGGGACTACCGCATGGGGGAGATCGGCCTCTGCAGCGTGGTGGCCGCTGAGTTGGCCTACGGGGTTGCCAAGAGTGGTTCCACTCGGAACCGTGAGGCCCTGGATCTGTTCCTGGCCCCTCTGGCGATCCTTCCCTTTGATGAAGCCGCTCTCTGGTGCTACGGCGATCTGCGCGCTGACCTGGAGCGCCAGGGCACTCCGATCGTCGCCCTCGACACCCTGATCGCCGCCCATGCCCTCAGCCTGCAGGCCACATTGGTGACCAACAACCTCAAGGAATTCGAGCGGGTTCCAGGCCTTCTCCTCGACAACTGGATTCCCAGCGCCTGACCACGCGCGCGAAACCCGCTGGTTTGGGAGATGGCCCGGCGAGGGCTGGTGGTCGGACCACCATGCGCACCGTCAACGTTCACGAGGCCAAAACCCAGTTCTCCAGGCTGATCGACGCCGCCCATGCCGGCGAAACGATCCTGGTGGCCAAGGATGGCAAGCCCTGGGCGCGGCTGGTGCCGCTGGCAACGGATCTGCCCCGGCGGCAGCCCGGGCTGCTGCGGGGGCAGCTGCAGCTTCCCCCCATCGATGTGCTTCTCGCCCCTCTACCGCCTGAGGAGCTCGACGCCCTCGAAGCCCCGTTGCCCTGGCCAGAGCCAGAGGATCGCCCATGCCTCGTGGTCTGGAGCCGCAGCGTGGTGGCCTCAGAGCGCTTGCACAGCTGGCTGGAGATCCAGGGTGCTGGCGGCCTTGGCCAGAGCGCGATCCAGGGTGGCGAAACGGGCGCAACCCTCACTGCGCAGCAGGTGTAGAGCATCGGCGAAGTCGAGACCCTGGCGATGCCAGGCCAGCGCCTGGCGCACCAGCTCCTCCTGCTCCAGATGCACGTGGCGGATCGCCATCAGGCCCTCAAGGGCAGCGATGACCGCGCGGCGATCGAGACGGTAGGCGCCCCGCAACACCCACTCGAGTTCCAGTACCACCGTGATCGGTACAAAGCAGGCCGGGCTGGTGTCGATCAAATCGGCTACGCGGCGGGCTTGCTCGGGCTCATCGCCGGTGAGCAGCCGCACCAGCAGATTGGTGTCGAGGGCCACGGGCAGCGTCATGGCAGACGATCCGTGGCATAGAGGGCCGGATCCTGCTGGTCCAAAGGAATCGGGGGCCCTTGGTAGCCGGCGCAGCCGATCCGATCCCGGGCGCTGCTCGACCTGGCCGAGCTGTGGGGCTTCAGGAGCAGGCCATCCGCCTCAAGAGTGAGTTCCAGCCGGTCGCCGGGATTGAGCCCCAGCAGCTGGCGCAGCCGGGCCGGAATCACCAGCTGCCCCTTGGATGAGAGTGTCAGCAGGGCATCCACAAAGGCCTAACGCGTGTCTTACCAAGGTAAGCCATGCGGGCCTGCGGCTTGGTCTCGCCAAGGAACGGAAACGCTTCCGGGCCGTGGCCCCATCTTGGTCGGTGCGGAACCCTTGCATCAGACGCTGGTTTGCCGCTCAGGCTTTCAGAGAAAGCGCATCCAGGCGTCGCACGTTCCCGCGGGATCCGGCCAGCCCCGGGGCTGAGCCCGGCGCATGGAGTTCTTTCTGGCCCGGCCGGAAGAACCGCTCGAGCTTCAGGACTTCGCCGTCAAGCCGCGCTCCTTGCCCGGATCCGCCAGCTGCGGCTTGAACTGCCGGAATCCACCTCATTCATGTGGTGAATGAAAATCATCCACTCCATGAATGCTCTTCCCCGTCTGGTCAGCGGCGCCCTCGCCGATCGGTTGGCGGTGATGCCGGCTGTTGTGGTCACGGGCGCGCGGCAGACCGGCAAGAGCACCCTGGCCGAGCAGCTCATTCAAGGCAAAAGGCTCTACCGCACGCTGGACGACTTCGACGTGCTCGATGCCGCGCGGCGTGATCCGGAGGCGCTGGTGGGAGGTCACGAGTCGATCACCCTCGACGAGGTGCAGCGCGAGCCAGGTCTGCTCAGCGCCGTGAAGCGGGCCATCGATCGGAACCGCAGTGCCGGTCGCTTCCTGCTGACAGGTTCGGCGAACCTGCTCCTGATGCGCCAGGTTTCCGAATCGCTCGCTGGCCGCGCCAGCTATCTCACCCTTTGGCCGATGACCCGTCGTGAGCAGCTCGGGCTGGGGCAGGCCGGCCGCTGGGAGGAGCTGCTCGCCACGCCCGATGAAGGTTGGCGCGACCTGCTGGCCGGCGGGGACGCGCACCAGGAGGATTGGCGTGCGCTGGCGCATCGGGGCGGCTTTCCCACACCGGCCATGGCTACGTGCGCACCTACCTCGAGCGCGACCTGCAGGACCTGGCCACGATCAGCTCCCTGCCGGATTTCCGCCGGCTGATGCAGGCGTCCTGCCTGCGCCTCGGGCAGCTCCTCAACCAGACCGAGCTGGGGCGCGATGTGGCGCTGCCGCAACCCACGGTTCACCGCTGGCTCAACCTGCTGGAAACCTCTTACCTGCTGGTGCGCCTGCCGGCCTATGCCGTGAATCGCACCAAGCGGCTGATCAAGGCCCCCAAGCTCTTCTGGGGCGACACCGGCATCGCGTTGCACTTGGCCGGAACGGAACCGCAGGGTTGCCACCTCGAAAACCTGGTGCTGCACGACCTGCTGGCGTGGCGCGACGCGCGTGTCCCCCGGGCGGAACTGGGGTATTGGCGCACGACCATCGGCGAGGAGGTGGATTTCGTGATCGAGGCCGGGGGCAAACTGCTGCCGATCGAAGTCAAGGCGTCGGCATCACCGCGACTGGCGGACTGCGCCCATTTGCGCAGCTTCCGCACCGAGTACGGCAACAAGGCCCGAGCGGGGCTCCTGCTGCACACCGGCAGCAGCGTCGAATGGCTCACACCCGATGTGCTGGCGGCGCCTTGGTGGCGAGTGATCTGACGATCCCGGCCCATGGTGGCCTTCCTGTTTTCTCAACCCTTCGCACCCCCCCGAAAAATCCCCCCCCTAAAGAGGGGTATTTGAGCCCCCCCTCCTGAAGGAGGGCAAAAGTGCAGATACGGTTTCGTAGTTATCGACATTATCCCCATGGCCTTCTTGCATCCTTCCGCCCGTTACTCCTTGCTGGTTCGCCAGCGCATTCGGGTCGCTCTTAGCGCCGCTGCAGCCCTGGCGGCCATCAGCCTGAGCCCGGGCTCGGCCCAGGCCTATGTGGTGACGGTGGGTGGTGTTCAGTACGACGTGACCACGTTCACGGGGACTTACAACGACAACATCAGCAAATTCGCAACCCCGGCCAACGGCGGAGTGATGCCCTGGTGGGGAAACTTTGTTATTGCAGACAATTTTGCTAAAACCGTAGCGGCCGCACTCGGGTCTCCCAATTACAGTGGTGCTTATGGACCTATTTTCGCTAACACCTATTTTGCTGGCATCACTGGGCCAATGGGGTCTCCACCATCAGCTAATGGAAGAATTTACAGAATCTCAACAAATTCTACTCTGGATGCTGTTGTTCCGCTAGGTGATGTGGTGACATATGCTCAAGCCACTGCCCTTTCCACTCCCGTCCCCGCCCCCCTGCCGCTGCTTGGTGCCGCCCTGCCCCTCAGCTTCTGCCGCCGCCTGCGCAGCCGTAGCAAGAGCCTGCGCCATGGCGCCAGCAGGCTCTCCTGATGCCACCCGCCCTGTCGGCCCATGCCCGTCGGCTGGCGGTTGTTCTGGAAGTGCTCGCGCTGCTGGCCCTGGTCAGTGGCGCCTTTCCGTTAGCTGTCTCCAGCCCCATCTGGTGGCTTCGCCTGGGTGAGGCCCTGGTCAACCTGGCTCCAGTGCTGTTGCTGGCCGTCATCCTGCTGCGCTTTGCCAGTCTCTATCTCAACCCTGACGACGATGACGATTGGTTCGCCCTCGGCGGTCAAACCGTACAGCTAGCCAGTCGCTGGGCCCTGGTTTTTGCCCTGCTTGTGCCGCTCCAATTGATCAGCTTTGGCTCGCTCTGGATCGAAAGCGGCAACCAACTCTCTCAAGAGCTCTCTAAAAATTCCACCGCGCTCACCGCGCTCCGCAATCGCGTCAATGCCGCTAGCTCAGAAGTTGAACTGCAGCAGATCCAATCCTCCACCATCCCTGGCCTGCTGCCCCCCCTGATGCCGGGCTCCATCCCTCAGCAAAAAGCCCAGCTCACCGAAGCCCTTGATCTGAGCCGCACCCGGCTCCAGGTCAACCTCAGCCGCCAGCGCACCTCCGCCGTGGTGAATTCCATCCCACGAACGTTGAGCGTCATAATGGGAGCCACCATCGTTTCGGCCTTTCTGCGTACCATCAGACGTCATTTTCAATAGCGATGCAGCGGCGCATTTCGATGGCCTCTCTGCGCCGTATGGGCTCCCCTCGCCGGCGGCGGCGCCTGAAGCGCCTCTTTCTCTCTCGCAGAACGATCTGGATCTTGCTGG
Organism: uncultured Synechococcaceae cyanobacterium; assembly: GCA_903907855.1. GTDB lineage: Bacteria > Cyanobacteriota > Cyanobacteriia > PCC-6307 > Cyanobiaceae > Cyanobium. The sequence goes on from CAIVPT010000108.1 coordinate 7,596, forward strand.
CCTGCCTGCTGGCCCTTCACCACCTCATCCTTAGCTTTCTCACCCTGGATGTTGGGGAAGCGCTGAATGCCCTGCTGATCTGGGGAGGGGCATTGGTGATCCTGGCGGATCGGCCCCCGGGCTGGAGGCCAAGGCCAGCACCGATTGGCCTGGTGGCCGGGGCATCCCTGGTGGTGGCCGTGCTCTGGCGCAGCCAGCAGATCACCAGCCTCGATGGGGCATCCAGACTTTTTCCCTTGCTTGCCGGCATGGCCCTAGCCCTGCTGGCGGCTCCGCTTCGTCGCATTGCCTCCTATGGGCCGGTCCTGCTGATTCTTGCCCTGCCCCTGCTGATGCGGGGGCTGTCGCCCCTGATCTCCACCGAGAAGCTGAGTTTGCTCACCGCCCGGATCACCCAGGCCTTGCTGCTGCTCGGCAACCTGCCCGCTGAGGTGCAGGGCAATGTGGTGCGCCTGCCGGAGGGTGCGGTGCAGATCGGCGGCACTTGCAGTGGCAGCGACATGGTGATGCAGCTGATCATGGTGGCGGTGATTTTTGGCCTGGCCTTCCCGATGCGCCACCGCTGGCAAAACGGGGTGATGGTCCTGGTGGCTCCGTGGCTGGCCGTGATCGCCAATGGGTTCCGCATCGCCTTGTTGGCTGCAATCACCGCCAGTGCGATGCCCAGCAAGGATTGGTGGTTTGAGTTTTTCCACGAATCGGAGGGGTCGCTGGTGTTCAGCGGGATCGCAGTGCTCGTGTTCATCTGGCTCTACGACCTTTGGATGGGATGGCAGTTATCCCGGCTTGGGCAAACCGCATGACCCCCAAGGTGTACCGGCCTCTGCTCCTGGTGTTGGCAGGCCTCACCGCCGGGGCGGCGCTTCTGAAGGCGGTGAGCCTGGCCGCCCCCCTGCCGGAACGGCAGGTCCCAACCGCCCTCAACCTGCCTGGTTATCGGGTGGTCCCGCTGGGCACGAGCCCCGGTCGGCGCGGCCGCAACCTCAGCCACGGCCCGATCCGCCGGTTTCAGTTGCAGCCCACCGGTGCACCGGCCCTGAGGCTGCTCTTGGTGCCGGTGCGGGGCCGCACCAGCGCAGACGTTCAACTGGCCAAGTTCCCTGCTGTGGTGCCGGAGTTGGCGCTCTCCCAGCGGCAGCTGAGTGGGGAGGCACTGGCCTTTGGCAGGGGGCCGGCTGATCCGCCCGGGGCCATCACGCGCCTGCAGACCTGTGTCACCCCAGGGGGGAGTAGCGGCGTGACGGAGCAGACACTGATCCGCCAACTGAATCTCGAGCGCGGTGCCGAGCTGCTCCCCTCCCCCCTGATCACCAAGGTGAAACGACTGATCGGCCTGATTCCCAACTCACGCTGGGAATGCCTGGCGGTGCAACTGCAGAGTCCCACCCCCTCAGAGCCCCAGCAGCTGGAGCATGTCTGGAAACTTGTGGGGTCTGCCCTAGCTCGCTCCTAGGACAATCGTCCTGCCCTGTCTTGCGGCGCCCAAGATGGATGCGCTGGCGAAGGCGGCGAGTGAAGGCGTAGCTGGCAGGGTGAAACCCGTGGAGCCCGAGTATCTCGGGCTCCTGCAGAGAATCTCAGCTTCCCTTGCCGGTCAGGTCCTCGATCGCATCGCCAACCGATGCGGCGGCCTGCTGGACCTTGTCCTTGAGGTTGCCAGCCGCATCCATCAGATGGGCCTGCACTTGTTTTGCATCTCCTTCCGCCTTCATCTGCTGATCACCGCTGATGTCACCAGCGGCGGATTGCAGGCGACCTTCCGCATCTTTGGCTGCGGACTTGATCTTGTCTTCGAGGCTCATGATGGTTGGGCAATGGGATGGAAGCAGAGGGTGGCTATCGGCCACCCCCTGCTGGAAACGTAGCCACGCTTGCGGCTCAGGACCGCTGGATCAAACGCAAAATCACCAACAACAAAATCGCGCCGAGGGTGGCCACCAGAATGCTACCCAGCAACCCGCCTCCAGCGGCACCAGCCAGGCCGCCGAACAACAGGCCACCGATGAGGGCACCGACAATGCCCACGACCAGGTCGCCGATCAGGCCGAAGCCACCACCTTTCACCAGCACACCTGCTAGCCAGCCCGCGATGACGCCAACCAGGAGAAACCAGAGAACACTCATAGACGAACCTCGCAATGGGATGGTCCGTAGACCGTCTTCAGCCTAGAAACAATGGGCTGATGTGTCAGCCTATCAATGGGAATAAACATCGTCTACGTCAAACTTTACCACCGGCGATCATGGCCTGAAGGAATAGGACCCTGACGCAAGCAGCTGGCTGCACCAAACCAACTCTGGGGCCAGCCCCGGCGACCCGCAAGCCTCAATGGTGGCAGAACGCAAGTTGGTTACAGTTGCTCATGTTGGTTGCACGGCCTGCCCGCTGGTTGCAAAGCCTCCCTGCAGGCACCATGTTGAGGTTCTCTCCCCCACCTCTCCATGCAGCGTTCCTTCGCCTCGATCACTGCCTCCGCCCTGCTGCTGGCGGCCACCCTTCCCAGCAATGCCTGGGCCGGTGGTGCCTTCCAGCGCACCCTTTCCCTGCAGGGCTACAGCTTCCAGGTGCAGGCCAGTGGCGAGGGATCCCAGCAGCAACTCACCATCAGCACCCGCGGCGGCAAGCTACCGATTCAACCCATAAGCCAAACGGTGGATGGCCGCGTGATTGAGGCCGAAGTAGCCGATCTCAACAGCAATACTCTGCCGGAAATCTACGTGTATGTGCAGAGCGCCGGCAGCGGCAGTTATGGCCAGCTGGTGGCTTATTCGGTTGTCAATGGCAAGCAACTATCTCCGATCTACCTGCAGGAGCTCACGGGCCCAGCGGCCAAGGGCTACCAGGGCCACGACCAATTCAGGGTGGTGGAGAGCTGCCTGGTGCGTCGCTTTCCGATCTACCAGGCTGGCGATAGCAACGCCAAGGCCAGCGGCGGCCTGCGGCAGATCTGCTACAAGCTCAAAAATGGAGAAGCCAGCTGGATCCTGCGACCCACCAGCGTGCTGCAGTTCTGAGCGCTGAGGTGCAGAGGGCCGGCACATGGGCCCGACCCGCCTGCAGCGGAGCGACACATCCAGCACAAGCTCTGCCGCCGTTTCCGCGGCGCCGCTCGCTCCCGGGTGATTCATCGACGGTCTTGCTCGCGCAGCTCGGCGATGGTGAGGCCGCCAAGGCTTTGCCCCTGGCTGAACTAGGAGTTTGTTGCCAATAGAGCCTTGGCAGCCCAGCCGAGCTGGCTAACGCCATCTGTCATCGAATAAACCTCATCGAGATACATTTTGGCAGTCTTGGATTGGCCGCTTATCGGAATTGAATAGATGAATTCAGAGGCGCCAATCAGGCTCGGCAGAATTGCCAAAAGTTCGACTTCTGCTGAAGGAGATTCCAACTGGCCTTAGTAGCAGGGTCGTAGGTGACGCCCAATCCAGCAAAGGGGAACGGGGAAAAATATGGGCTGCCAAATGGGTTGCCAAATGGGTTGTCGCCTGAATTGAATTTATTCGACCCTGCATTATAATAGCTTATTTAATAGTCCCTGAGGTCTTTAAAGAGATTTCCTAGTCCGGCCGAAACCAGACTTGTGAACCATGGCACAACCATCGGGCCGATGGCCGAGCGCCACCAGGTGGAAAGGCCGAACCGGAGGCGCTGATCGCCTGCCCGACCCCGCGCTAGGACCCTCTAACACTAGGCTGTTTTCTATCAGCCTTAGCTTGATAGATGGCCGACCCCTCTCCGGTTCCTGCCCGGCACGAGGTCGTCGAGACGGTCCCCCTGGCGGAAGCCAAAAACCATCTCTCGGCCCTCGTGGCTCGGGTGGAAAAGGGGGAGGAGATCGCCATCACCCGCCGTGGGATGCCGGTGGTGCGGCTCGTGCCCGATCCGGGGGATCAGAACCGGCGAGCCGGGCGCCGGGAGCAGGTGGCCGCCGCGCTCGAGCGGCTGCACCAGTTGCGGGCCAACGTGGTGATCGAGGGTGACCTGCGGGCGATCGCCCGTGGGGGATTGGATTGAGGCCAGCGATGTCCGCCACCCCCTTCGTGCTCGACAATTCGGTGCTCTGCGGCTGGTTTCTCGCCAACCAGACGTCGCCCTACTGCGACGCAGTGGTGGATCAGGTGGCCCTGCTGCCCATCCGCATCGATGCCGCTCCTCCTCAACCGGCCAGCCTGCTGAGCCTGGCGCTGCGCTTCCAGCTCACCAGTTATGACGCGGCCTACCGAAAGCCGCCTGGGCGGCTGGCGGGGGGGGTGCTCACCGCCTAGCGAGCCGACTGGACTGTTCAGAAGATGACCTGCTAGCTAGGTCATCTGGCTCGCCGAACGGCAGGCGCACAGCACGGATGACAACCCCTTCCCGGCACTCC
>CAIVPT010000109.1 GCA_903907855.1 uncultured Synechococcaceae cyanobacterium
AGCCAGCGGCGATCCTCAACCGGCAGGCTCCGGATCACCTCCAGGAGGTTCTTGGTGAGCTGGGGATTGGTCATGGCCTGATGCTATCGCCGATTCAGATCTTCCCTGCGAGGCAGATTCTGACCGTAACCCTGACTTTTCTTCTCTCCAGTCCCGCCGCCTGGGCACCGTGGCTCACAGCGGCTCGATCGGTCCCAACGACACCACCCCGACACTGCAGGCCCGCTCAATCTCCTCCCACCGCCCCTGACTCACGCCCAACCGCTGGGCCACCAGCTCGCGGGGCACACCAGCCCCCTGCAGCTTGCGCCCGCGAGCGTGGAGTTCCCGCCAGCTGGGGGGCACCTTGATCAGGAAGCCACGGTCCCGTAGGAAGTGATGCACCTCGCCGTTTGCATAGCGGCGGGCATAGGGCCGGAAGGGTCCCCGCTCGGGTAGGTAGCGGCGGGCGGCCAGGATGATGCCCACCATGGCGATCTGCTCCAGATCTTCCCGGGCATGGCCGGTGCGGCGCGAGAGGTTGGCCGCCACCGCTCGGGCGATGTCTCGATGCTGCAGGGCCAACTCATTGGCCGCGGCGTGGGGATGGGCGTTGCGGTGGGGCCGGCGGTGCCGGGGTCCAGGCGATAGGCCTGGGCCCCTGGAGCCGGTGGCGTGCTCGCGATCGGCGCTGGGCCGATGGCTGGGGGTTGGGTGGAGTGGTGCGTTGGTGTATGGCATGGCTTGGCTCGGTACTGCGGGATGGGGTGCTGGCTCAAGGAGGAGTGGGTCGCCTGGGGGCGATCAACGGTGGGCTGGGCGGTTGGCTCGGGGAGTTCGGCCGCTTCCCCGTGAGAGGAACGCCGGTGCCGCTTTGGCGTGGCCTACAGGCGACAAAAGGGCTCTGGCCAGCACGCTCGCGTGATGGGTTGCCCAGGGATCCACCAAGAATCCACCAGGATCCACGGCCGTTTTTCCTCCAGATCCACTGCGGCGCAATGGCATCCCTGATAACCCACGAATTCAGCCCCTTTTGTTCAAGAGCCGCCAGCGCGCGACGCATCACACCTGCGTGATGCGCCTGCAAAATCGCTGCGCGCTGCAAAAGGCCCGTAATCCAGGAATTCCAGTACCTCTGTTGCGGCGCAGTCGATTTGGCGATTTTTCGTCTGTGGATCCTGGTGGATTCTTCGCTTCTGCGGCCTGGATTCGTGGCCGGCGGAGGGTTTGGAGCCCTCCGCGGTCGCTCTTCTGTCGCCTCCAGGCGACAACCCGGGCGCTGCTCCTCTGCCTCCGCGGGGCGGATGCTCATGGCTCGAGCACCCCCGCTAGCCATTCGGCACCGCCTTCGCTGAGGCTGTAGTGCATGTAATAGCCACGCCCCTCTTCTCCCTTCTTGGTGGCCACCACGATGCCCTTCAGGTTGTTGAGCAGGCGGCCCAGGCCCTTGTAGCGGTTGAGGTCCAACCGCTCCAACTCCTGCTTGCGCTGCACTGTCGCCGGCAACGCACCCACCGCTGGCAGCAGCACCCCGGCGGCCCGGATCACGCTCCGGAGCCGGTGCGCCGGAGGGCGCTACGGGCGCGGGACCAGCTGGTGCGTCACAACCTGCGGCTGATCGGCCACACCTGGTGCCGCCATCGCTCCTCCTTGCCGCCTGAGGATGAGGTCACCGCCGATGCCTTCCAGGAGGCGGCGATCAGCCTGGTGCGGGCGGCGGAGAAGTACGACCCGAGCCGCGGCTACTGCTTCTCCACCTACGCCAGCTTCTGGGTGCGGCGCGGTTTTTCTGAGCACGAGCGGCGAGGGTGCCGCATGATCCGCCTGCCCCACGATATGGCGGCCCTGGTGCTGCGGGCCCAGCGCTTGGCCAGGGAGCAGCAGACGCTCACAGGCTCGCTGCCCAGCCTGGACTGGTTGGCGCAGCGCTGCGGGGCCCGGAACTCTCCTGTTGCCACAGCATTTCTGCAGGAGCTGCTGCTGATCTGGTGGCGCACGGCCACCGCTGAACTGGACCGCCCCGGCAGCGGGGCTGGCGATGACGGCGCTGGGTTGCCGTTGCTGGAGCGGATCGCCGCACCCACCGATGGTAATGACCCGGAGCACTCCCTATTGCCCCTGCTCCTGCAACGTCTCAACCCGGAGCAACGCCGGCTGCTATGGCACCGCTATCTGCGGGAGCATCCGCTCAACCCGCGCCAGATCGAGAAGGTGATGGGTCTGACTGTCAGCGAGCAACAGGTGATAGAGAAGGAGGCCCTGGCGCTGTTGCGGCAGGCGAAGAGGGAGTACGAGGCGCTTTGAGGCACCCCCCACAAAAAAGGCACCTACCGAAAGCCCGAAAAGATTTTTGCACGTGCCAATCTCTTCATTGACCTCAGGAGCATGGTTTTTTTCGGGGGGGGGGCATCCTTACTGCAAATTTGCTTGCCCATGCAGTGACCATGCCGCTACGCACCCTCGCCCAACGCTGCAAGCGTTTGACACCGTTGCTGGCCGCACCGGCTGCGCTGCTGCTGAGCCAGGGGCAGGCCAAGGCCGTTCTCACCTACTACATCTTTGAGAACGCCGGCAATGTGGAGGTTCAGGCCGTTGGATCTCTGATTCTCCCCAATTCTTCTTCATCGAACAGCTGTGGCGTTACTCCAGGCGGCTTGATTAATTCTTCGGCCGCAGTGATCTGCGCAGGCCCCGAAGGGAACTATAATAAATACAAGGTGCAAGGGCCAACATCGTTCAATGGTTCGGTAAATATTGATCCTGCAGATAGCGTTTCAGGGATTCCTACGATTCTGGATGCGGGGCAAACAGCGCGGCAATTTGGGATCGACACCGGCTACACTCCCGGCACC
>CAIVPT010000110.1 GCA_903907855.1 uncultured Synechococcaceae cyanobacterium
ACGCGGGACGACCTGAAAAAAGGCCGCCCCAATGTCTGGGGTCGTCAGAAAATTGCAGAGTGTGACAACTCCGCTTCTGTCAGGATTCGCTCAACGGGAGCAGGATTCGCTCAACGGGAGGCGACCAAAGCCCTGCGGCTCGCTTCCTGCTGAACCCCCCTCAGATTGTTCGCCAGATCGTCCTTGAGACGCTGTTCAATCAGACCGATGGGCATGCCCGGCTTGCCCTGCACGGTGAGGTCGTAGAGCAGCCAGGAGCTGCTGGCATCAGCTCCGACACCCCAGGAACCCTCAAAGCAGCGGAAGTCGCCCTCGAGCATCCGGAAGGCAAGTCGGCCGAACTCCCGTTCCTCACAGAGCTCGAGCTGCACACGGGCGCTGAAGCGGAGGCCGCAGAACTGCTGGGTGCCCACCTGCTCCAGGCAGACCCGGTTCTGGCGACGCCAGAGCTGGCGTGATTCCGCGAGGTTGGGGATGAAGCGATGCAGGTTTTCGTAGTCGGTGAGCACCGACCAGAGCCAATCGGGATGGAGGTCGAGCCGGAGCTGCACGGCCAGGCGCCGGGCTCCCTGGGGCAGCCGCTCCATCACTTGGTGAATGGTGTCGAGGCTGCACGCACCAGAATCAAGGGGCACCGCTGCGGCCGTGGGAGCGGAGGCAGTGGCTGCCGCGGAGGCGGCGGTAGGGAAGAAGGGAGCCAGGAGCTGGGCCAAATCGGGGCGATGCGGGGACCGGGCCGGGTGGCAGTCGCTATGGCGACCGGGGCGGTCGCTGGGCGATAGGGCAAAGCTAGCCGCAGCGAAGGGGGAGCGCGCGGCAACAGGACACGGAGCCGAGGGAAACGTTCCCTATGATCAGCGCGATTTTCACGGGGCCGCCCCAAATGCGCGTATCCACCGGCAGTGCCACCCAGTCCGATGGCCGCATGTTCACCGTGGTGATTGAGTCCTTCGGCATCGGTCGCCAGCGCCGGGCTGATCGCCGCGTCACCGTTCCGTTCGCGCAACTGCAGTCGCTGATGCAGACGGTGGCCAAGAACGGTGGTCGGATCAAGGTGGTGAGCGCCGACGCCACCACATCCGACGCCACCGCATCCGAGGCGGCCCCAGCAGCTGCCGCACCAGCTGCTGTCGCCCCGGCCGCCGCCGAGTCCCCCGCCCCCGCCGCACCCCCCGCCGCCGTGAGCCACGCCGACGTTCCCGTCAACACCTACAAGCCCAAGGCCCCCTTCGAGGGCACCGTGCTGGACAACTACAGCTTGGTGGGCGAAGGGGCCATCGGCCGGGTGAACCACATCACCTTTGACCTGGCCGGCGGCGATCCCCAGCTCCACTACGTGGAAGGCCAGAGCATCGGCATCATCCCGGAAGGAACCGACGCCAACGGCAAGCCCCACAAGCTGCGCCTCTATTCGATCGCCAGCACCCGCCATGGCGACAACCTCGAGGGCAGCACCGTCTCCCTCTGCGTGCGCCAACTCCAGTACGAGAAGGAGGGCCAGACGATCAACGGCGTCTGCTCCACCTACCTCTGCGACATCGAGCCCGGCACCAAGGTGAAGATCACCGGGCCGGTGGGCAAGGAAATGCTGTTGCCGCCCGATGAGGACGCCACCGTGATCATGCTCGCGACCGGCACCGGCATTGCGCCGATGCGTACGTACCTGCGGCGCATGTTCGAGCCGGCTGAGCGGGCGAAGAACCCCCACTACCAGTTCCGCGGCCTGGCCTGGCTGTTCATGGGCGCCCCGAAGACCCCCAACCTGCTGTACGACGACGACTTCCACCGCTACGAGGCCGAGTTCCCCGAGAACTTCCGTTACACCACAGCGATCAGCCGTGAGCAGGAGAACGCCAAGGGCGGCCGCATGTACATCCAGGACCGTGTGCTGGAGCACGCTGAGGAGATCTTCGCCCTGATCGAGAACCCCAAAACCCACGTCTACATGTGCGGTCTTCGGGGAATGGAGCCAGGCATCGACGAGGCGATGACCGCCGCGGCCGCCGCCAAGGGGCTGATCTGGGCCGAGCTGCGTCCCCAGCTCAAGAAGGCTGAGCGCTGGCACGTGGAAACCTATTGAGTTTCCCCGCCGGCCATCGGCAAACGCTCACAACCTCTTTGCGGAATCCGACGGGGGCGGCGCGAGCCCTCCGCCTCCGTTAAACCAGGGATGACCGCGACCCTGGCCCCATGACCTCGATCCTCACCAATCCCCTGCGGGTGGGTCTTCGTCAGGAGAGGGTGATCTCGCCCCAGTGCCTGGTGATCTTCGGGGCCAGCGGTGACCTCACCCACCGCAAGCTGGTTCCCGCTCTGTTCGAGCTGTTCCGGCAGAGGCGTCTGCCGAGCGAGTTCTCGATCCTCGGCTGCGCCCGTCGCCCCTGGAGCGACGAGGAGTTTCGCCAAAAAATGGCCGAGGCCCTGGCCAGCGAAGTGGCCGATCACCCGGCGGCCTGGGAGCAGTTTTCCCAGGGGCTCTTCTACGAGCCGGTGGATCTTCAGCAGGCCGAGGATGTTGTCCGTCTTGGCCATCGCCTCGAAGGCCTCGACCGGCTGAGGGCCACCCGCGGCAACCGCACCTTCTATCTCTCGGTGTCGCCGGAGTTCTACGGCAGCGGGTGCCGCTCCCTGGCCGCCGCCGGATTGCTGGCCGATGCCGAGCGCAGCCGGGTGGTGATCGAGAAGCCCTTCGGCCGTGACTACGGCAGCGCCCAGGCCCTCAACCGGGTGGTCCAGGCCTGCGCCAAGGAGAGCCAGGTGTTCCGCATCGACCATTACCTGGGCAAGGAAACGGTCCAGAACATCCTGGTGTTGCGCTTCGCTAACACGATCTTCGAGCCGATCTGGAATCGCAACTACATCGCCAACGTGCAGATCACCGCTGCGGAAACGGTGGGTGTCGAGGAGCGAGCCGGCTACTACGAAAGCGCCGGGGCCCTGCGGGACATGGTGCAGAACCACCTCACCCAGATCCTGGCGCTCACGGCGATGGAGCCACCGGGCCGCTTCGATCCGGAGGCGATCCGCAACGAGAAGGCCAAGGTGCTGCAGGCGGCCCGGCTGGCGAATGAGGAGGAGGCCTGGAAGTGTTGCGTACGGGGCCAGTACGGGCCCGGCGGCACGGCCGCCCAGCCGTTGCCGGGCTATCGCCAGGAGCCGGGGGTCAACCCGAACAGCACCACCGAGACCTACGTGGCGATGAAGCTGTTCATCAACAACTGGCGCTGGCAGGGCGTGCCCTTCTACCTGCGCACCGGCAAGCGGTTGCCGAAGCGGATCAGCGAGGTGGTGCTCACCTTCCGCGAGGCGCCGGTGCATCTGTTCGATGCTGCCGGCGGCTCCCCCACCCCCAACCAGCTGATCCTGCGCATCCAGCCCGACGAGGGGGCCGAGATCCGCTTTGAGGTCAAGGCCCCCGGCTCCGGCATGCGCAGCCGACCGGTGGACATGGCCTTCTCCTACGACGATTCGTTCGGGGAACCCTCCGATGAGGGCTACGTGCGGCTGCTGGCTGATGCCATGCTCGGTGATCCCACCCTGTTCACCCGCAGCGACGAGGTGGAGGCCGCCTGGCGGCTGTACACGCCGTTGCTGGAGCTGATCGAGGAATCCCCCTGGCAGCTGCCGGTGCAGACCTACGAAGCCCGAACCTGGGGCCCCGCCGCCGCCGACAACCTCCTGGCCGAGGACAACCTGCTCTGGCGGCGTCCCTGAGGGTCGAGAGCGGCCCCCCATCCGTGCCGCCTGCCCCTGCGCTCTGCGCCTGCGAGCCTTCATCGCCCATTTCCCGCCCCATCCGCCGCCCCCACCGCCGCTCCACCCGCCATGGCTGCCCAGCTCACCCTTCAGGCCCCTCTCGAAATCCCGCCGGCCGAGGTGTCGCCCTACCTCGAGCGCCTCTGGACCGGCGATCTGGAGAACTCCACAGGAGCCGCCACCTTCACCCTGCTGGTGTGGGAGCCCTCCTGGCTCGAGCAACAACTGGTGCGCATCGGCCGCTTGGATGGCCCCATCCGGGGGCTGGATCGCGATGATGTGATTGAAGCGGCCCGGGAGATCACCGCCAGCTGCGGCCTGCCGCCGAGCCTGGCCCCGATGGATCCCCGGCTGGTGTGGAACCTCGGCCAGCTGCCCGGCAACCATGAGGCGGCCGACCAGCGCGGGCAGTTCGTGGAGGGCGCGATCAGCGGC
>CAIVPT010000111.1 GCA_903907855.1 uncultured Synechococcaceae cyanobacterium
CCCATGCTCACCACCATCAGCGGCCTGCCGTCAAGCGGCACCTGGCGGCTGAATATCTCAGATAGAGCAAGTTCAGACGTAGGCACACTGGGCAGCTGGTCACTGAACCTTCAGGGTTCAAGCCCAGCGTCTGTGCCTGGCCCCCTGCCCCTGCTGGGGGCCGGAGCTGCCTTTGGCTGGAGCCGCCGGCTGCGCAAGCGATCCCGAGCCGCGCTCTGAAGCCAGCGCAGCGCTGGAGCAGGCAGGATTGGGGCGATCAGATCTTCCCCCGCGCCCCTGCCCGTGATCGCCACCGCGTCAGCCACTGCCGCGCCGTCCCTGCCGGTGGTGGAAACGTTCCACTCCCTGCAGGGGGAAGGCCTGCACGCCGGCCGCAGCGCCTTCTTCGTCCGGCTGGCGGGCTGCTCCGTGGGCTGCCCATGGTGCGACACCAAACACTCCTGGCCCGCCGCCGCCCATCCGCCCCGCCGTCTGGTGGACCTGGCCGAGGAGGCGCGGCAGGCGGCCGAGGCGGGCGCCGCCTTCGCGGTGATCACCGGCGGCGAGCCGCTGCACCACGATCTCGGGCCCCTGTGCGATCAGATCCAGGCCGCCACCACCAGCCCCGAGCGGCCAACCGGGCTGCCGCTCCATCTGGAAACAAGCGGCGTCGATCCCCTCAGCGGCCGCTTCGCCTGGATCACCCTCTCCCCGAAGCCGCACCAGCCGCCCCGCCCCGAGCTGCTGGCGGCCTGCCACGAGCTCAAGGTGGTGGTGCACGGCCCGGAGGATCTAGCCTTCGCCTCAGAGATGGCGGCGACCAGCGGAGCGCCGGCCCTGCTGGTCCAGCCCGGCTGGGATAGCGCCGAGGGCCAGCGTCTGGCGATCGAGTTCGTGCGCGCTCACCCCTCCTGGCGCCTCAGCCTGCAGAGCCATAAATGGCTGGGGGTGCGCTGAAGCGAGGGGCCGGGCGCGGGAAGAGGCAGGATCAACCCTGCTGGTCGCCCGGCATGGACTGGGCAGGATGCACCACCCGCTGCGGATAGGGGAACTCAATTCCCTGGTCGCGGAAGGTGTGCCAAACAGCCCGCCGCACCTCGCCGGCGATGCTGCCGTTATCCATCGGCGCATCAATCCAGTAGAGCACCATGTAATCGATGGAGGAATCGGCATAGTTGCTGATGCGTGCAATCGGCGGCGGAGTCTTCAGGGCCCTGGGCACCTTGGCCACCGACTCCAGGATTAACTTCACCACCAGCTCAGGCTCATGGCGGTAGTGGACCGAGAAGATCACATTGCTGCGACGCAGGGAGTCGGAGCCGGAATAATTAATGGTGGTGGCGGTAAAAAAGTTCTGGTTCGGCACCACCAACTCAGCGTTATCACCATCGCGCCACAAGGTGGCAGCCCGCAGACCCAACCGCCGCACCTCACAGGCATCTCCCTCATACACCAGGATGTCGCCAGGGCGGACCGATCCTTCAAACAGGAGCCAGATGCCACTGATGAAGTTGGAAAACACCTCCTTGATGCCAAAACCCAGGCCCACCGAAAGACCACCGGCAATGGCGGCCACGGCGGTGGAATCGAGCCCGATCTGGTTGGCAAGCCACAGCAGGCCGATGCCGATCAGGCCATAGCGCAGCAGCAGCTCAAACGCCTTGCGGTTGCCGGGATCCATGCCCGCCAGGCGCGCCAGCGCCTCGCCAGCCAGGAACACCGGCAGCTCGGAGAGCACCACCAGGAAGTAGGGCAACAGCACCAACATCACAAGGCTGCCCATCGTGAAGGTCTGCCCAAACAGCTGCAGCAGCGGGATGGCACTGATCATCTGAAGGCCTTCGATCGAATCCACGAAGGCCACCAGGGCCATTACCAGGAAAAAGGGCACCACCGCCCGACGCCAATAGCCCTCCACCTCTTGCACCGGTTGGAAGCGGCGCAACAGCAGTCGCAGCGCTGTGAGCCCAGCCCAGATCAGCGAGAGATTCACGGCCAGGGCCACCAATCCCACCGGTTGGCCATAGCTGGACAACAGCACCGCGACCACCTGCAGCACCACGATCGGCACCGCCAACATCGCCAGCCGTTTCCAGCTGGAGCGTGGCAATCGCAGCCGCAGCAGCGAAGAGCGGTACAGCAACATCACCGCCGCCAACACCACCAGCTGGATCAGCACCGAGCCGCGGGTGAAAACCCCGAACCAGCCGCTGAGCAAATAAAGGAGGTTGTTCATGATCGCTCAGGCTTACGGGGTAGGCGCGGGGCGCGCAGGAGCAGGAACCGGCGGAGCACCGGAGCGCGGGCTGCGGTTCCGGGCAATCTCTTCCAAGTTCAGAAGGGCCTCCTCGGGAGAGATGTCGCCATACACGGTGCGCTTGATCAGACGGGTCAGCGCCCCACGCTCCAACCGCACCCCCACGGCCCGCTCGAAGGAGGGCACGATCGCGTACGGCTTACTGGCCTTGAACGCGGCCAGCTCGGGGGAACGCTTTGAGGGCACGATCACATTGCCATTCACGGGAAGCACGCCATCGGTGTTGCTCATCACAACGTTCTGGCTGTAGTCATTGAGCAGGAACAGGGCAAACTGCTCGGCAGCTTTGCGCTGACCGGGTGAGGAGTCGCGCCCGAAGCTGATCATCTGCAGCCGCGCCACCGCCCGCGCCGGCTGGCCGTCCTCCTCCCCAGGTAAGACCGACAGCCCCAGGTCGTTGCCGAGGGCCTTGCGCAGGATCGGCACCACGGCGGAGTTGCAGCTGATCCAGTCGGCTTGCCGCTTCATCAGCCGCTCAGCCAAATCCTCGTTGGTGTCGGAGAACTGAACATTGGGATTGGTGTTGGCCCGATACAACCAGCGGAACCAGGCCAGCACATTGGTGCGATCGGCAGGGGTGAGGGAGGAACCGCCCGGTTGATCCGCTGGGGTGTCGAACAGCTTCAAGACCGGATCCTGGGCGGCAAAGCCCGTGCCGGTCCAGCTGACCTGGTCGAGCACCAGCGAAAGGCCGATGACGCGCCCCTCCTCGGCACGCCGCAGCAACTCCGCCAGCGTGGCGGGCGCCTGCTTGAAGGACTTGCGGTTGTAGCAGGCCAGATTGGGCTGCAGCAGCAGGGGCAGGGAGACATACCCATCCTTCCGCTGAAAATCACTGAGATTGAGGATCTTGAAAGGTGCCAGATCCCGGCTGGTTAAGCCGCTGGGCTCGGTGAGATTTTCGCGGGCCATCTGCAAGGCCAGCCACTCGCGGCTCAGGATCAGATCCGGGCCTGCCCCCAGGTCGGAGCGCTTGCGTACCACACTCAGCACCTCCTCCTCTGGCGCGAACCGCAGATGCAGGTAGATGCGCGGATTGGAGCGGCTGAAGTCGTTCACCTCGCTCTCCACCAGCTTGCGCAGGTTGGCGCGGTTGAAGCGCTCGCTGATCCGGCCCGAGGAAACCAGCACCTGCAGGTTCACCGGAGGTTCCAGGTTCAACCCAGCCTGGTTGGGGTCGGTGGGGGAACCGCATCCAGCGGCGAGGGAGGCCAACGCCACGGCAAGCAATCGCAGCCCGTAGGGCCGGCCGTTCCACCCCACAAGAGACGCCCTGCGGCGCTCAGTAAACCATCGCCTGGGCACTGAACTGCTCCAACTCAAAACGGGAGGCCTGGGGTTCGGGGCTGACCACCGCCATCCGCAGCCGCTCCCCCTGCAGGCCGCTCTTGGTGGAGGTGGTGGTGCCAATGGAGACGCCCTCCTTGTTGAGCACCTTGAAGGTGGCGCGGATGTTGCCGCAGGGTCGCTGGCGGCACCACACCTCGAATACCTCCGCCTTGCCGCCGCCGAACAGCTTGGGCGGGTTGCAGTCTTCGCTGCACCAGCGGGTGAGCACGCCGTCGGCGCTCTGCTTCCAGCCCAGGGCCAGCAGCTGGTCCTGCTCCTGGGCACGGAGCTGCTCCAGGGAGGGCTTGAGGTTGGCCCGGGTGGTCCAGCCCCAGTAGAAACCGCCCCCCAGCACCACCAGCCCGGTGGTGAGCAGGGGCAGCAGGCCTTCGAAGGGGTTGCGGCGGCGGGGGCGGGGCGCTTCGGCCGGGCCGGTGGCCTCCGGGGAGGCCTGGGGATCAGGGCGGGACATCGCTTGCAGTCTTGGCGGGGCGCTGGCTCAGAGACGCTGGGCAGGCCGCTGTTCGCGGGCGGCCTTCCAGAGGCGCCAGCGCACCTCCAGATCCTTCGGGGCGTACACCACGATCGGCAGGCTGACGTTATAGGGCACCACAAACGGTTTGCCGCCCATCGGCACAAAAACCGACCGTTTAGCTTCCCCGGGCGGACAGGCCATGCGGGTGGAGGCCATCGGGCCCACCTTGCCGACGCGGTACACCTTCCTCCCCTGGCCCGGCAGGGTCTCCGTGGCGATGCGACCCGAGAAGAAGTGTCGGTTGCAATCCACCATCACCTCGCGGCCCACGATCACCTCCACCCGCCAGTCGGCCGTGCTCGGGGAGAGGCTCGGCTCGGGGTTCAGGGGCAGCACGCCGGGCAGCTGGATCACCCAGCGGCTCTGGCCGGCCGGCGGGGCGGGGTAGGGCGTGAGATCCAGGCGGGGCACGGCCCGGGCTGCGATGGCCCCCAGGCTTCCCGTCAGCAGCAGCAGCGGCAGAAGCCGGCGGACGGTTCGGGGCAGGCGACCGAGGGGAGGCATGGCGGGCGCACGGGAGCGGTCACACGTTCCTGCATCTTGCTCACCGTCGCCAGGCCTGGCCGGGGAACTGTTGCAACTTGTGGAGTTCCGGCGGCTCAGAGGCCGCCGCGACCACGACCGGCACGCCCGAGCCGTTGGAGAGGGTGCCGAAGCTGCCGGCCGGAGCGCACGGCCGAAAAAATGCCCTGCCGGAGCAGGGCCTCTCGCTGGTGCCAGGAAGCGAAAGGGCTTCCGAAACGCGCTGATCGTCAGCGGTCAGAGCGTTGCGCGTTGCGCAGGCGGCTGCGAACCCGACGGCTCCAACCCAGGGCGGAAGCGGCTCCGAGAATCGGCAGCGGGCCTGGAACGACAGCGACTTGAGGCGTGAAGATGACAGCATTGGTATCAGGAAAACTGCTATTATCAAAACCAGGAATCCTCAACTGAGGGTAATAGTCAGACATAGTATTGTTCCCTAAAAACAGTTGTTGGCTGGCAGAATTAACGAATGCAATGTTGTATGCTGTGATCACGCCGTTGGCAACGGAAAAACCATTTCCGTTATTATAAGCCCAATCAGTGAGCCAGCCTCCAGGGGGAGTATTTGGCGTGGAATTGACGCCCACGGTCAACCCCGTAGTTTGATTTGAGGTGTTATCAAGCAGCCCTGAGATGGTCCCCGTCACGACACCACCTACAACAGGACTGCCAAAAGTATTATTAAATTGCCAATTAAAGGTGAGTGCCTTGGCTGGTGCCGTGAAGCTTGTCAGCGCGATCGCCGCTGCTGTGGACGCGAGTGGCAAGCAAAGGAGTAGAACGCTCCGGAGCCTGGAATGTGGGCGTAGAGCAGAAAAATGCAACATTTTAACCTAAAAGCAACCTGATTATGATCGCGTTCGGAACCTTTTACGCGCGGGGGGGGGGTGACGCTTTTGGCGCCGTCCACGGCCTGCGGCTTGCTGTCCTCGTTCCGTACACCCCGCAGCCCGCTCGCGGTTCTGCATCACCCACGGCCAGCTCGCTTGCGGAAAGCCCGGACCCCCGCGGAGGCCACCCTGCCCGGGAGATCTGCCAGCCTGCTGGGGGCTCTGCTTCTCCTGGTTTCCCGTGCCATCCACCGCCATCGCCCTCCTCTCCGGCGGCCTCGACTCCGCCACCGCCGCCGCCTTGGCGTTGGAGCGCGGCGACCGCGTCATCGGTCTGTCGCTCGACTACGGCCAGCGCCATCGCCGCGAGCTCCAGGCCGCCACTGAGCTGGCGACCGTCCTCGGGCTCGCGGAACACCACCAGGTGGCCGTGAACCTGGCGGCCTGGGGCGGCTCGTCGCTCACCGAC
>CAIVPT010000112.1 GCA_903907855.1 uncultured Synechococcaceae cyanobacterium
GATCGCTACGACATCGACAAGGGGGAGCTCTACTCGCTGCGCCGCCAGGTGGGCATTGTGCCCCAGGATCCCCTGCTCTTCTCCGGCACGATCAGCGAAAACATCGCCCTCACCAATCCCGAGGCCCCCTCCGACGCGATCGTGGCGGCCGCCCGCATCGCCGCCGCCCACGACTTCATCATGGAATTGCCGGCGGGCTACAGCACCCCCGTGGGCGAGCGGGGCGCCTCCCTCTCCGGTGGCCAACGCCAGCGCATCGCCATCGCCCGCACCCTGCTCAGCAACCCACGGCTGCTGGTGATGGACGAAGCCACCAGCGCCCTCGATTACGACACCGAGCGCCAGGTGTGCGACAACCTGCGCGACTCGCTCAAGAACAGCACGGTGTTCTTCATCACCCACCGGCTCTCCACGATCCGCCGCGCCGACCGCATCGTGATGATGCACCAAGGATCGATTGTGGAAAGCGGCACCCACGACGAGCTGATGGCCCTCAAGGGTCGCTACTACGCCCTTTACCGCCAGCAGGAGGCAAGCTGATGGCCATCCCCACCCCCAACGACCTGCTGCGTGCCGCCCAGAACGGAATCGAGCGCTCGATTCAATCCGACAGCGAAGATGTGGTGCTGCGTCAGTCGCGCTTCTGGGCCCGCAGCATCAGCTGGGCCTTGATGGGAGTCACCGGCTTCGGCCTGGCCTGGCTGGCCCTGGCCCAGACCGAAGAGAGCGTCACCGCCCCCGGCAAACTCGAACCCCTGGGGGTGGTGAAGGATGTGCAGATGCCGGTTGGCGGCGTGGTGGAGCAGGTGCTGGTGAAGGAGGGCCAGCGGGTGCGCAAGGGCCAACTGCTGCTGCGGCTCGACACCGAGGCCACCTTGGATCGCAAGGCCAGCGTGGAGAAGACGATCGACTACAAGGAGCAGCAACTGCAGCTGAAACAAGAAGAGCTGTCCCGCTATCTGGCCGTCAACGACACCGAGCAGGAGGTGCTGCGCGACAGCCTGCTGCTGGAGAAGGAGGTGCTCAGCCGCCTCGACAAGCTCAACCGCGAAGGCGCCACCGCCGAGCTGCAGTTCCTGCAGCAGCGCAACAAGGTGCAGGAGGTGGAAGGGCAGCTGCAGCAGGCCAAGGTGGAACGGTTGCGGCAGCAGGCGGTGCTGGAGCAGGGATCACGGGAACTGCAGAGCAATCTTGCTGATCTGCGCAGCAAGTTGATTGAGCTCAACGTGAACATCCGCTATCAGGCGATCCGATCGCCCGAGGCCGGACTGGTGTTTGAACTGAAGCCCAAATCGCGGGGATTCGTTGCCGAAACCAGCGAACCGGTGATGAAGATCGTGCCCTTCGATCGTCTCGAAGCGCGGGTGGAGGTGCCCAGCAAAGACATTGGTTTTGTGAGCGTGGACAAGCCGGCAGACATCAGCATTGATTCCTTTCCCTCCTCCGATTTCGGTGTGATCAAGGGGCGGGTCAGGCGGATCGGCTCCGATTCCCTGCCCCCGGATCAGCTGAAGAACTTCTACCGCGTTCCCGTGGACATCGCCC
>CAIVPT010000113.1 GCA_903907855.1 uncultured Synechococcaceae cyanobacterium
ATGAATATGGGCACATATGAATGCGCGACCGTAAGAACCTTTGAAGAGATATTGTTGACCATTGTTTGTGGAGTGGAATGACAAGTGCAGTTGCGCACGAGTCTGTCTTGAATGCAGCCTAACAGCTATTTGGGCGGATCCTCCCAAGTCGGATCGATGGCCTCGGCTGTCCGCCTAAGACACAGCTTTCGGACGGTTTCCATGCGGCAAAGGCCATGCACCACAGCGGATCTCATGCTTTATAGGAGAGCGCAGCTGCATCTTATGCGGAACCGCTTAAGATATGTTCGTCGTGTTACAGAGGGTCGCAGGGAGCCTCCGGCCAAGTTTGTCGAATTCTGGACTGTTTGATTCTGTGTATTAGTGATGGTCGTTGATCCGGCTCGGCATCGATGTCGCGTTAATTCCACTATCACTCCCTGGTTTTCTGGTTTTTGAGCAGTATTTAGGCGTACCCGCAAAATACCCGCTTTCCGGCCAGTATGGCCGCATAAGAGTCTGAGCCATGAGGTGGTCGTGCTTGTGATTGCTGCCCCTGACGCGTAAGTCGCTCAACTCGGAGGCGCTTCGGGTTTGATGGGCGGGACCGCCTCTTGGTGATCGCCTTGCCATAAGCGATTCTGATGGAGTTTCGCGTGACAGGTGAGGGCTGGAATGGCGGTGCCAAAGAACTCTCAGTACCCGCTCCCGATCCTGAGCCTCGAGCCACTGACCCGGCCGGTGATCAGGAGTTCTCCGTCGAAACCTGCCTGGGAGCTCCCCGTGGCTCGTGATTCAAGCAGCTGGGCCTTGGCTTTCGGGATGGCCGCAGCGACCACCGCTGCCAGCTGGCTGAGTTAGTATGGCCACATGGCAAGTCAGGCCCCTACAGCTCCGCCGCCCAGTCCAGGATCGTCAGGTCCGGCCCCGCTCTTGCAGCTGCCGTCCTGCACCGCTGCTGAGCTTCGTGAGGCCGTTCGCGGAGGCCTGCCCTTCACCGCGTTGCTGGAGCTGACCAAGCAGCTCGAGCTCTCGCCGCAGCACGTCGCATCGGTTTTAGGCATCCCGCCTCGAACCGTTGCCCGCAGGAAAGAAGCCCGGTTTCTCAATTCCCAGGAGTCTGATCGGCTCTATCGGGTGGCCCGTGTTGTCTCCGAGGCCTCCGAAACTCTGGGCTCCCTGGAGAAGGCCCGTGTCTGGCTGAAATCGCCAAACCGTGCCCTCGCCTGCGAGACGCCGCTCGATCTCCTCGATACCGAAATCGGCGCGCGCCAGGTGGAAGACGTTCTGATGCGCCTCAACTACGGGCTCTTCAGCTGATGCTCGTCTGGCGGATCTGCCGGCAGCCCTATGTTGACGCCGCCTTGGCTGGTCTCGGTGGCTTGTATGCCTCCGGTCGCTGGCATGCCACGGGCCATCCCATCCTCTACACCGCCAGCTCGGCAGCACTGGCAGCACTTGAGGTTCTCGTCCATGTCGACCCCCTCACGGCTCCGGACGACCTCAGACTGCTCGCCATCGATCTGCCCGATGACCTCTCTACTGAGGTTGTCGATCCGCTCGCTTTGCCCAAGGACTGGCTTTCTGTACCGGCTCCGGCTGCGCTGCAGGATCTCGGCACGTCCTGGCTCATCAGCGGCCGCACGGCGGCGCTGACTGTGCCGTCTGCCGTTATCCCGGTGGAACGCAACCTGCTGCTCAACCCCCGCCATCCAGAAATGGCGCGGGTTCGGCTTCTCAGCGACGACCCATTCGCATTCGATACCCGCCTGCTTTGAGGCTTGCTTTCAATCCACCTCGTGCGCATGGCGCCGATACAGGAAGTCCATCGCTTCGTTTCGTAAGGCGCTGTAGCGCGGATCGGCCTGGATCTGTTCGTAGCTGCGGGGTCGCTCGAAGGGAATCGTCAGGATTTCGCCGATCGTGGCCGACGGGCCGTTGGTCATCATCACCACCCGGTCGGCCAGAAATAGGGCCTCATCGATGTCGTGGGTGATCATCAGCACCGTGGGGCGTTGTTCGCGCCAGATCGCCAGCAGTTCCTCCTGCAGCTCCTCCTTGGTGATCGCATCGAGGGCGCCGAAGGGTTCATCGAGCACCAGCACCGCCGGGTTCACCGCCAGGGCGCGGGCGATCGCCACCCGCTGCTTCATGCCGCCCGAGATCTGTCCGGGCCGTTTGTCGGACGCATCCAGCAGGTGCACCATCTCCAGGTGATGGTCCACCACCTGGGTGCGGTTCGCCGGGTTGAGCTCAGGCCGCGCCGCCTTCACCGCCAGG
>CAIVPT010000114.1 GCA_903907855.1 uncultured Synechococcaceae cyanobacterium
AGCGCCGAGCAGGAGCGGAGCTTCGAGGAATCCTTCACCCGGGAGGCCGAGCGCTTCGAGGCGGCGTTGGAACGGTCGCCGGGCCCCTTCCTGCTGGGAAGTTTCAGCGTGGCCGATCTGGTGTTTGTGCCCTTTCTTGAGCGGATGGCCGCGAGCCTGGCCTACTACAAGGGCCATCTGCTGCGGCAGCGACACCCGGCCATCGCCCACTGGTTCGCGGCGCTGGAGCAGCGCCCGGCCTACCTGGGCACCCAGAGCGATTACCACACCCACGTCCACGATCTGCCCCCCCAGATGGGCGGATGCCAGGTGCGGGGCAGCGACGCCCAGCGCCAGCTGGCGGCCCGCATCGACGAGGGCCCATGGCCGATCCTGGGGGCAGGCCAAGGCGATCCGGAAACCAGCCAGCCGGAGCCCGAGTCGTCGCGGTTGCTGGCCCTGGCGCGCACCCTGCGGCACCGCCAGGTGCTGCTGCGCCGCCATCCGCAGGGGCCGGAGCGCTTTGATGCCCCCCTCCGCGCCGCCCTCACCGATCTGGCAAGCGGCAACCCCTGCCCGCCTCCCCCCGGCAGTGCCGCCGCCCTGCGCTACCTGCGGGATCGGATCAGCGTGCCGCGGGACATGCCCCTGCACGCCGCGCGCCATCTGCGCAGCGCCCTGGAGCGAACCGCCCGCCTCGATCCAGCCGATCCGGCCGCCCGCCCCGCTCCGCTGCCCCTGCGCGACCGGCGCGACCAGGATCCCCGCCCCTTCCTGGAGGCCGCCGCCGCCACCAGCGCCGCCGCCACCGCCAGCGCCACCCCAGCCAGCCCAGGCACTCCAACGAGCCATGGCTGAGCCCCGTCCCCACCGCCGCCGGGTACGCGCCGGCGCCCTTCGCCAGGGCCTTCCCTTGCTGGCGCTGGCGGCCCTGCTCCTGGACGGGGTTTCAGCCGCACGCGCCCTGGAGCTGCGGGGCTCCACCTACTTCACCCGTCCGCCTTGGAAGGCCGAGCTGCGCAGCTTCAACACCAACGTGGGGGAGGGCAATGTGGAGCATTACCTCACGATCGAGCTCTCCCCGGAAGCGGGCGCCGCCCTGCAGCGGCTTGATCTGCAGCAGATCCGCGGGGCGGACACCACCTTCCTGAGCCGCCTCGACCGGGCACGGGCCTTCACCGGCCGACCCAGACGCGAAGGAGCCGCGGTGCCGGTGCAGCTTCGCTTCGACCCTCAGACCGGACAGCTGCAGCTCACCTTTCCCAAGCCGGTCGCCCCCGGAACCACCGTGACCGTGGCGCTGCAGACATGGCGCAATCCCTGGGTGGGCGACACCTACCTCTTCCAGGTGGTGGCCTGGCCGGCTGGAGAGAATCCGGTGGCTTCCCCCGTGGGGGTGGGGACATTGCGCATCTACAGCCCGGTGGAGTGGTTTTGAGGAGAAAGTGGGGCAAAATTGCGTCAGGTGCCTGCAAAATTGCGCTGGGTGCCGGAATGTCCACCACCCATCACCCATCCCCCAACCAGTCCCATGGAAGCCCGCTGGAAAAACCGCGTGATCGCCAACAGTGACGACATCGTCACGGTGGAGGGCAACGCCTACTTCCCCGAGGACAGCCTGGATTCGGGCTGCATCCGTCCTTCCCCCCATCGCACCGTCTGCGGCTGGAAGGGGGTGGCCCACTACTACGACGTGGTGGTGGATGGCCATGTGAATGCCAACGCCGCCTGGTTCTATCCCGAGCCCAAGGAGGCGGCGGCGGAGATCAAGGGGCGGGTGGCCTTCTGGAAAGGGGTGGAGGTGGGCTGAGGAGCGCCGGGCTGACGGGGGCCGGAGTGACGGGGGCCGGGCTCAGACGCCGGGATGGCGCAGGGTGCGCCAGTCGCCGCTGCCGGTTCTCACTTCCACGCCGATGCCCACCGGCCCCTCTCCCTCGCAGCACTCCTGCCACCAGCTGACCGCCTCGCTCCAGGCGGCCTCCAGGGAGTCGTAAAGGTCGTCGAGCACGGGGTGGGGAGCGCCCTGCTCATCCACGAGACGGAACAGCCGTGGCGCCGGCGGCCGGGGCGCATGGGGGGCGGACACCCCGGAGCGGGAGATAGGGACGGACGTAACCACCATTCACATCGCAACAGCCCCCATGCTGGTCGTTGTGCCAGCTCGTGACTGTCACCATCGCGACAGATCGGGGTTGCCCTCACTCCTCGGCCTGCTGCCGCCGGCTGCGGCCGGTGCGGGCGCTCACCCGCCGGCTGCGCTCCTGGTAGCGGTGCACAACGGGCTTGCGTTCGGCGTCGTAGGCCGCCAGGGCATCCTGCAGATCGGTGGGCCAGGGGCCCGTGCAACGGGCCAGGCAGGCCGCCAGGCTGACGGCATCCTCCAGGCCGGCGGTCATGCCCCGGGCCTGGGAGGAGCTCATGGCGTGGGCGGCATCACCGATCAGGGCCACGCGGCCGGAGGCCAGGCGGGATAGCGGATCGATGTCATAGGACCAGTTGGCCACCACCTCCCCCAGGGGGGTGGCTGCGATCAGGGCCGCGGCGGCGGGGTCGCTGAGGCGAGCCAGGGCCTCGGGCGGCACCGGCTCCTCCAGCAGGCTCCGCTGGCGCTGCCGCTCGGGGGGGAGGGGTTCCTCCTGGAAGAACCCCCAGTGGGTAACGGGCCTGCCATCGACGGTGGTGCCCAGGTCGAAGAAATTGGCGTAGATGCCACGGCCGCGGGCGTAGACGAAGAAGTCGCCCCCGGTGCAGAAGCAATCGTCGTGCACCAGGCCCCGCCAGACCCGATCGCCGAGATAGTGGAGACGGCGCTCGGGCAACAACTGGGAGGCAACGCGGGAAAACAACCCATCGGCGCCCACCAGCAGATCACCGCGCCAGCGATGGCCATCGGCGAATTCGGCCTCCACGCCCTCCGCGTTCTGATGCCAGTGCCGCAGCTCGCTGGAGCCCCGGAAGCCGGAGACGTCGAAGCTGCCCCACAGGGCCTCGAGGATGGCGCGGCGGTGCACAAGCAGGGCCGGCAACTCCCCGGGTTCGCGCTCCACCGGGCTGGTCTCGATCGTGTCACCGCGGAGGTTGCGGATCACGAAGCGCTGCACGGGCTGGCCGGCGGCCAGCAGGGCTTCGAGCAGACCGGGAACGGCCGCGGCGGCCACCGCCTCCACGCCGGCGGCCACCAGCAGGATGCCGCAGCCATCGGTGCGCAGCTCCGGGGCCCGCTCGAACAGCGTTACCGCATGGCCCTGGCGCTGCAGGAGGAGGGCCAGGAGCAGGCCGGAGCTGCCGGCCCCCACAACCGCGACCCGCAGGCGAGAAGCGGGGCCAGAACTCATGCAGGCACAGCGGTTTCGACGATGCTGGCATGCAGAACGTCCATCACTTCGCCCACCTTGGCGGTCTCGGCTGCCTCGAGGTGCAGGTGCTCCGCCAGGGAGGCAAGGATCTGCCGCTCCTGCTCTTGCAGCGGCCCATCGGAGCGCATGATCTCGGTGGCCACCGCATAGGCGGTGTGGCGCTGGCGCTCATCGAGCACGGCGGCGGCATCCACCATCAGGCCGCGGGCGCCCCGTTCGCGCAGGAAGCGCAACAAGGTGTCCATCAAGACGATCATCTCCGCGTCGCTGCGCTCCCGAAAGGGGGGGCGGTAATCGAGGGCATGGCGCAGGGCGCGCGTGCCAGCCATCGTCAGCACGCCATCCCAGGAGACAGCGGCAAGGGCAACGGCGGCAAAGGCGGTGGGAGTATCCATCGCGGCAGGGGAAGGGGAAGCGGCAGGGGGCGCAGAAGAGGAAGGAGAGTCCATGGAGCGGGGAACGGGGAAGAGTCGGTGAAGAGACGGGGAAGAGAGGAAGCTGACCGCAAAGATGGTTACCTCCTCTGCCTGCTGGCCCCATTGTGTCTTGCCCGCAAAGGAACAACCATCGCCAGGACAGGCGACCGGGACACAACAACTGATTGGTATTTGTTGCTACCGAAAAGAGAAAACCCTGGGCAATGGGCGCCAACAGAAAGAGAAAAGGCAGGTGGGTACGCGAATCCACCAGCGATTGAATGCCTGGTTCAACCGCTCCTGGAGAGGCAGCGAGATCAGCGCAGGTACTGGCGGATCGCCGGCCGGCACCAGAACACCAGCACCGCCCCATTGAGGATCCAGGCCAGGGGAGCCAGCAGCGCCAGGGGGAGCCGGCCGTGCTCCACCACCACCAGGCGCACGATGGCGTAGGGCAGGCAGATCGCCAGGCTGAGGGAGAGGGCCACAATCGCCAGGATCTGGCCCCAATGGCGCCAGCGCAGCAGGGCGATGCAGGCCACGACCCCCAGAACGGCCGCCGGCAGCACGGCACTGGCCCCCACCACGATATTGGCGATGCGCCAGGTGGGATCGGTCAGGATCACCGCCAGCACCAGGGGCACGATCAAAACGTTGGCCACAAGCCCCAACCAGGCGAGCGGCCGGTAGCCACGGGGGGGGGCCAACAGTTCCGCGTCGGTGAGCAGGGTGGGGGCTGGGGACGTTTTCATCGACGCAATCCTGGCAGTCGTTGCCCCCCGCTAGGCGGGGAGCCGGGTGGTGGACACGGGTGGTGGGAACGGAAGCTGGGCACAGGAGGGGAGGCGGCTCAGCCACCATCCGGCAGGGGGCCATCGCGATCCGAGCGGAAGACCAGCTCCAGCTGGGGCATGGTGTCCGCGGCGGCGGCGGCCAGCTGGTCGAACCATTGGCGCGTCTGGGGCGCCCCCTTGCCCATCGCCTCCCGGCTCATCAGCACGAGCTCCAACACCGGGCCGCCCGCCTTGGCCTGCACATGGCAAACAGCTGGAGCCGCAGCTGCTCCCCACCGCCCAACATCGCGCTGAGGTGGGCGGGGGTGCGGTGGTCCACCTCGGCGCGCAGCCGTTCGATCAACGGGTCGAGCGCCGGGATGAGGGCGGCGGGATCGAGAACAACCTGGGGCCTCAGCACCATGAGATAGCGCGCCATCCACCAGCTCCAGACCGGCCCATCCTGCTGGGTCACCCTGCCATCTGGCCATCTCATGGGGCCGTTGAGCACTCCTGCTCAGCTCCACGGGATCTGACGTTGCCAAAACGGGGATAGGCCCATCCCTGCCGCCCCGGCGCGCCACGCCATGAACATCTGGTCTCCCCACATCAATCCGCACCAGCCCCGCGCTGGCCTGCACCCGGAGCGCTACGCCCTGCGCCTGGAGACGGGCCCGTTCCTGGGGCTGGCGGCGGCGGATGGCCCGATCCACGAAGTCCCCCACCCGGCGCAGGCCTACCAGTTCCACACCCAGGAGGGGGCGGTGCGCGTCGCCCGTGAGGTGCAGAGCGTCTGCGGGCAGCCGGTGACGGTGGTGAAGGTGCTGTAAGCGCCTGCAGCCAACGGAGTGGGGCGCCAACTTCGGGAGGTCCACAGGAGGGGCTGTCGCGGAATGCCAGGCAAGCTCACGGTGTCTTGCTGATTTTTCGGGGTGCGTTTACGGTGGGAACATTCGTTGATCTGGTGTGGATGGGTTCCCGAGAGAAGGTGGTGCCTTCTCAGCCGCCAAGCCGGAACCGAACCGCCACTGGCAAACGACGAAAATCTGGGCAGATCAACAGGCCAAGGAGCAGCAGGCTTCTGCGCTGATCAACCAGGGCAAGCTGGAGCAGGCAGAGGCGATTTTTCGTGATCTGGTTGCCGCTGGTTCAAGCGATGCCACGGTCTATGGCAGCCTTGGGGCAATCTGTGGTGCGCAAGAAAGATACGAGGAAGCCATTGGCCTTCTGAACAAGGCCCTTGAGATCAAGCCCGATTACCCCGAAGCTCACGTCAATCAGGGGATTGCCCTCCAAAATCAGGGCAACCTTACTGCTGCCATTGCGGCGTTTACCAGAGCACTGGCGTACAGGCCCCATTACGCAAACGCCCACATCAGATTGGGCCTTGCCCTCCAGGAGCAAGGCGATCGATCCGCTGCCATCACCGCCTTTAACAAAGCCATCGCGCTCCAGCCAGACCATCCAGATGTTTACAACAATCTGGCCATTGCCTTGCAGGAGGATGGCGACTTGCCGGCTGCGATTGCGGCCTACGGCAAAGCATTGGCAATCAAACCGGATAATGCCCAGGCTTACAACAATCTTGGCAACGCACTCCAGGAACAGGGCGATCTCGCCGCTGCCATTGCCGCCTACAACAAGTCGATTGAATTGACGCCCAGCTATCAAGATGCTTACTTCAATAGGGCCATTGCTCTGCAAGCCCAAGGCCACCTTGCTGCAGCCATAGCCTCGTGCAAGCAAGCATTGGAGCTGAAACCTGATTTTTTTGACGCCCATAATAGGCTGGGCCTGGCCTTCTGCGAGCAGGGAGATTTTGCAGCCGCGATTGCTTCCTACAAAAAAGCATTAGAAATCAGACCCGACTATCCGGAGGCCCACTGGAATCTTGCCCTGATTATGCTCCTGCTTGGAGACTACAAGATTGGCTGGAAGGAATATCAGTGGCGATTCCGCTTTGAAGAAAGTCCGTCCCAGCCCCATGCTGCGCCTGGATGCGCGGTGTGGAATGGGGAAGCGCCGGCCGAGGGAAAGAACAAGTTGCTCCTTGTCAGCGAACAGGGCCTTGGCGACACGCTGCAGTTCATGCGTTATACCATCGCCATGAGAGAGCAAGGATTTGATGTTTCGCTGTGCGCCCCAACCAAGCTGCATGCGCTGATCGAGGCATCAGCCATCGCGATGGAACCGCTTACGCCTGAGCAGGCGGATCAGGTAACGGAGGGCGGCTGGATCCCTTTGCTTTCCCTTCCTTGGCATTTAGGAGTGAGCCCAACCAATCCAATCCTAAGTAAGCCTTATATCAAAACCACCAACGAATTGACCGCTAAATGGAAACGGCTGCTTTCCTTGGAGAAGCGACCGATCATTGGCCTCCACTGGCAAGGGAATCCAAAGGCCGAAATTCAAGAGCTTCGGGGTCGGTCACTTTGCCTGGAAGCTTTCGCGCCGATCGCTGCCCAAGAGCCAGCATCCCTGTTGTCTCTACAGAAGGGCTTTGGCAGTGAGCAACTGGAAAGCTGTTCTTTCAAGGATCGTTTTGTCGAGTGTCAGGATCAGGTGAGTGACAGCTGGGATTTCCTGGAGAGCGCGGCCATCATCGCCAATTGCGATCTGGTGATCACCAATGACACTGCCGTGGCCCACCTGGCAGGTGGGATGGGGAAAACCACTTGGCTTCTGCTGCACAAGGTGCCGGATTGGCGTTGGGGATTGGAGAGTGAAAGCAGCTTTTGGTATCCCTCTATGCGATTGTTTCGGCAGAAACAGGCGGGAGATTGGGACGAGGTAATGGAACGGGTTGCCAAGGAACTGGGTCGATTTCTTGGATTCTCAAGAGTCCCGCAGTCACCAGCGACGGCTTCTTCTCCAGCAGCCAGGAAGCAGGCACTCCAGAGCATTCTGGCCCCTATCTCCCTGGGTGAACTCATCGATAAGATCAGCATTCTCCAACTCAAAGCCCAACACTTTGCGGGTGCGTCCTTGGAGAACGCACGAATGGAACTGAAGGCACTGGAGGTGATCTTCAATAGCCTTCCCTTTGCCATGGAAGCCAGGCTAATCCAGCGCCTGAAGGCAGTCAATCAAGAAATCTGGCAGCTTGAGGATGGCATCGCTGAGCAGGAACGAAAGAAAGAGTTTGGCGAGACCTACATCCAGCTCGCGAGATCGATTCATCAACAGAATGATCTTCGGGCAGCCATCAAGAAAGAAATCAACACCACCTATGGCTTCGCTTTCGTGGAAGAGAAGGTGATTGAGGCCGACTAAGCCCGCCACACAGGCCAGTGGTGGAGCTGGGATCAGGAGCGCAGCGGAGAAGGCACCGGTCATGGCGCCGAACATCACGCTGACATCACCGGCAGGTACCACACTCCGGCCTGAGTGATTATCAGTGCATAAAGCATCAATCAGAACGCCGGCCGTCTTCGGAGAAGAGGGTGGTCAAAAGCTTGCCATTATCGCCTCGAGAAAGACAATGTACCGCAGCCTTGAAACAACCGGGGTCGCGAGACTAATCGTCCACCTAATCGGGTAGTGTAGTGCTAATTGCTTTCGGCTTTCTGGCGGCCAGCTGCAGGATGCGGGTGTTCTGCTTCAGGCGGCGTATGGTGGAAAAAACGGCTGCTGCGCTGGCCACGCCGAGAGGTGCGGGCACAGGTTCAGCGTCGGTGGTGATCGTTACGGTGTCTGCACTTGGAAGAGTCCAAGTGAGGGTGCCCGGCGAGATGCCCATTTTGGCGAAGGATTGATCTACAAACTGAGTGGTGCCATTCAGGGCTGTACCCGACACGTAACTTCTGGGTAGAACGAGTAAGGGCAGGCGGGTGCCACCAGGGTCAGATCTATCGTCGCTGACAACTCCGAACAAATTACCCGTACCAGCGTCCGCGGGAATAACAACACTGTCATCTGTGCCAATAGTGGATGGGCCAGTCATTCCCGACCATTGATCGACGACCCCATCACCAATGTTAGCCGGGCCGGCGTAAAGCTGTATGGACGTAAAGATATTGGTGTAATCATCTGGAGAAGCCTTGAGGGAAAGACCACTGAGGTTGATCGTGCCACTCCCCCGAACCACCACATCCCCGCCAACTTCCTCAAGCCTGAGAATCATCCCAGCATCCGCTGCCGATGCGGTGGTGAGCAAAAGGAAGCTGCCGGCGAGCGGGTGGAGGATCTTTTTGCCGATCAGCCGATGGCCCAGTTTTGGGTGTTCCGCGTGGATGCCCATGGCAAACGAAGAATGCAGAGAAGACCGAATGTGGTCAGCTTAGGTGAAGTGCGTGGTGGTCTCATGTGTGGGAGCCACTGATCGATGTGGCCTGAAGAGAGACGACTCCTGATGTGCCTAGGGCAGGCCCGAGGTGGAGGCGTTGCTGTGGAACAACAACTGCTGGAAGCGGCGCCGCCCTTGCCGATGAGGGTGTTGTTTGCAGAGGCATCGGAGCTGATGTTCGGCGTGCCGCTCAGCCCAGAATGAATGTCTTTGGAACCATTCGCAAAAGCAGCAGGGTAGAACTCGCCGGAGCGCTGAAAGAAAAGGCTGTCAGGATTGGTGGAGCCGCTCCAACAAACCAGGGCACTCCCTCCTAAAATTTGTAATTTCAACAGTATCGTGGATAGTGCCGGCGGGGAAATCGCCAAGGCCACAAGAGCGGCTGGAAGCACTGATGCCCACCTGGCTGCACTGGCGATTGCCCATGGTTGGCGGCTTGTGATCTTCGACAGGGGCTTCAGGCGGTTCGATGGCCTGGTCTGGCTGGAGCCCTCCTGGTCAGAGGCCACTGGTGGTGAGGCTGCTGTTCACGAGCAGCTGCCCGAGGCCGGTGCTGCTGTTCCACACGTTGAAGCTGCCGGAGAAGGCGCCGCTGGCGGTGAGGGTGCCCGCGTTGCTCCAGATGCCATCGAGGGCGGTGAACGAATCGCCAGTATCGCCGGTGATCAGCAGCTGGTGGCGCTGCTCGCTGCCCGCCAGGGTGTAGGAGCTGTTGGCGAAGCCGAGGGCAGCGGCTGTCGAGCTATTGAGCCAGTTGAAGGGCGACAGATCGCGGAGATCAGCCAGGCCGAGGGAGAGGGAATTGTTGCCGGAGCCGGTGAGATCGAAGGCCTCCAGGGAGCCAAGGCGTGAGGAGTTGTTGGTGTTGGAAGCCGATTGGTTGGCCACAGTGGCGAGGTTGAAGCCGAGGCCGCCGCCATCGAAAGCGAAGGTATCAAGCCCGCTGCCGCCATCCACCCGGGCGAGCTGGGTGGTGTTATCGCCGCTGCCGAAGGAATGGGCGAGGGCGGTGAGGTTGGAGGCGTTGAGCACAAAGCGATCGTTGCCACTGCCGCCACTGAGCAC
Organism: uncultured Synechococcaceae cyanobacterium; assembly: GCA_903907855.1. Classification (GTDB taxonomy): domain Bacteria; phylum Cyanobacteriota; class Cyanobacteriia; order PCC-6307; family Cyanobiaceae; genus Cyanobium. Next base: position 9,875 of record CAIVPT010000114.1, read on the forward strand.
ATCGGCGCCGCCATTGCCGATGAGGGTGTCGTTGCCGGCATTGCCCACGAGGGTTTCGCTGGCAGTGGTGCCGGTGAGGGTATCGGCGCCGGTGCTGCCGAGCTGATCCACGAAGGATTGGGAGAAGGCACCGGATATGGCGCCGAAGATCACATAGGAGCGGCCGGCGTTAGCTCCGGCAACCGGATCGCTGACGTGCGCCCCCACGATCAGATCGGCGAGGCCATCGCCATTCACATCCCCCGCACTGGCCACGCTTGTACCCGATTCATCCCCAGCACATTGGCCAAGGATCACAAAGCCGCCGTTGCCCCCGGCAATGGCCGACAGATCGATGGCGCTGGTGGTTGTCTTGCCGAAGACCACATAGCTGCGGCCGGCATCGGAGCTGGTGAGCGGATCGTTTTTGGGAGCGCCCACGATCAGATCCGCCAGGCCATCGCCATTTATATCACCGGCACTGGCCACACTGAAGCCGGATTGATCGTACCCACTCTGGCCATTGATCACGAAGCCACCAGCGATGCCGTCCGCGATGGCGGAGAGCTCAACGGCCACCATGTCGGTTTTGCCGAAGACCACGTAGCTGCGACCGCTGTTGGTAATGGTGCCGGCGGCCAGATCACCATCACGAGCTCCCACGATGAGATCCGCCAGGCCGTCGCCG
>CAIVPT010000115.1 GCA_903907855.1 uncultured Synechococcaceae cyanobacterium
ACAGATGCGCAGGCGGAATTCCCGCCCGGTGGACCCCGCTTCGCTGACGCGATCTCTTCGCACGAGCCGCGAGGTGACCGCCAGGCAGGCCCACCTGTGCCGGGCTGAGGTTTTCTCAGGTCGGCGGAACCGGGAATCCCTTGGGCTTCCGCCCCAGGGGCCGCGCCTGCACCCGAACACTTAGTCTCAGATATCTCTTCTTAATCTAAAGACAGGTCTTGAGATAAGGCGCGTATGCGATTCGTGGTCGCAATGCTTTGGTCTGTTCCGTGGGTGGCGGTGGCGGGGGTGAGACCTCTTGTGCAGCAGGCAGCGGAACGAAGCAACATTTGCCTCTCTGATCTCATCTGAGACTCATCTAAGGTCCAATACCGCAACCAGAATGAGACTCTAGTGATTCAGATGGGTTTGCGATTTTCCTCTTGCTGGCAGCTGAGCACACCACGACCAAGCCCCGGCTCCAGCTATTCGCTGGCCATGTCTCTTTGGCTGTCTCAGTCTCGCGCTTTTGGTTTAGCGGTTTCTGGCTGGCGGTTTCGGACCAGCGGTTTCGAGCAGGCGGTTTTGAACAGGTGGCTTCGAGCAGGCTGCGTCAGACCGATCCGCCAGGACCATAAATCTCAGCTGGGAACCATTCCAGGACTTGCAATGCGTCTCATGTGCGAATCACGGGCAAGATGGCAGGTCGCAAAAAAAACCGGCCAAACGGCCGGCGAAGAGAAACGGGACGGGAGCCCCTCAGGTGGTGGTTTGCATTCCCTGAATCAGGTAGTCGAAGTAGGGCCCGGCAATCGCGGCTTCTTCGCTGCCCAGCAGGGAGATTGAGGCCTCCTTGAGGCAGCGCATCGATTCCACCATGCCAGGCATCGGCACCCCCAGGCTGTTGTACATCTCGCGGGCGCCCACCAGGCCGATGTTCTGAATCAGCTCGGTGCTGCCGGCGAGAACCCCATAGGTAACCAGCCGCAGATACCAACTGAAATCACGCAGGCACTGGGCGCGCTGCTTCTGGCCGAAGGCGTTGCCACCAGGTGCCACGTATTCGGGCTTGCGGTTGAACAGCTGACGGGCGGACTCGTCGACGATCTTTTTCTCGTTGTCGGTGAGGATGCGCACCACCGACAGACGCCGGCTGCCGCCCTTCAGGTAATCGACCATGGAGCGCAGCTCGCCGCCCGTTGGGTAGCGGAGCTGATCATCGGCCTGGAGGATCAGATCGCGAACGACGCTCATGGAGCAGGGACCGGACGGCTGGATTCTATCGAGCTACTCCGGCGTTCCTGCGGACAAATCGACAAGGTGTAACGGCCCTTTGCAGAGCGGGCCCCGCGCCCCCCGATAGGGTCGCTGCAGCCGCCCTCCAACCGATGGCCTCTCCTCCCCTGGAATCGCCGTCCCTGCGGGTGGGCGCCCAGCTGGAGCTGGCGATCGACGACCTCGATCAGGAAGGTCGTGGTCTCGGCCGCCACGACGGTGCGGTGGTGTTCGTCGAAGGCGGCCTTCCGGGCGAATGGCTGCGGGTGCGCCTGGTCCACCGAGCGCGGCGCCACTGGCTGGCGGAACTGGTGGCGGTGCTGACCCCCTCCCCGGAGAGACGCCGTCCTCCCTGCATCCTGGCGGATCGCTGCGGCGGCTGCACCCTGCAGGCCCTGGCCCCATCGGCCCAGCAGCAGTGGAAACAGCAGCGGGTGGCAACGGCCCTGCAGCGCATCGGCGGTCTCGACGCCCCGGTGCGCCCCCTGCTGGCCGCCCCGGACGACCTCGGCTACCGAAACCGTGCCGTGATCCCCCTGGAACTGCGTGAGGGGCGACTGCGGGCCGGCTACTACCAACGCGGTTCGCACCGGATCGTCAATCTCAATCACTGCCCGGTGCTCGACCCGCGCCTCGATGGGCTGATCGCTCCCCTCAAGGCCGATCTGGAGGCCAGCGACTGGCCCGTCGATCGCCACGCCGGCGCCCCCGACGGCGGCCTGCGCCATCTGGCCCTGCGGGTGGGCAGCCACAGCGGGGAGGTGTTGATCACCCTCATTTCTGCCCATGGCGACCTGCCTGGCCTGGAGGATCTGGCCCGGTTTTGGCTGGAGCGGTGGCCGGCGTTGGTGGGGGTGTGTCTCAATCTTCAGCCCGATCCTGGCAATCGGCTGATGGGGGCCCACACCCGCGTGCTCGCCGGGCGGGGGGAGCTACGGGAAGCGTTTGCCGGCCTGGAGCTGATGGTGGCGGCCGACAGCTTCTTTCAGGTACACACCCGCCAGGCCGAACGGGTGGTGCCCCTGCTGTTTGAGGCCCTTGAAGATGTCCAGGGGTATCTGGTGGATGCCTACTGCGGCATTGGCACCTTCTCGCTGCCCCTGGCGGCCGCGGGCTGGCGGGTGCTCGGCCTGGAGCAGCAGGGGGCGGCGGTGGCCCTGGCCCGGCGCAACGCGGCGGCCAACGGCTTGTCGGACACCACCTGTTTTGAGGAGGCCGTCGTTGGGGAGGTGCTGGCCGAGCGGTTGCCGGGGAGTGACGCCCTGTTCGTGGACCCGCCGCGCAAGGGTCTGGAGGGCCCGGCGCTGGCGGCGATCGTGGCCGGCGGTCCGCCGCGCCTTCTGTACCTCAGCTGCGATCCCGCCACCCAGGCCCGTGACCTGGCCTTGCTGGTGCGGGAGGGGGGCTATCAGCTGCGCTGGTTGCAGCCGATCGACTTTTTCCCCAACACCAGCCATGTGGAAACCCTGGCGGTGCTGCATCGCTGAGGAGGCCTCTCTGAAGCCCCGGGGCCATCAGCTACGCAACACGGCCCCGAACTGCTTCTCCAACGCCGCCCTCACCCGCCCATGGGTCTCCTCCACCTCGGCATCGGTGAGGGTGCGGCGGCTGTCGCGGTAGCGCAGGCGGAAGGCCTGGCTGCACTGCCCCTCGCCCACCTGGGAACCCTCGTAGCGATCCAGCAGGTCGGCCCTCTCTAAGAGCGGCCGGCCCGCCTTGCGGATCGCCCCGAGCAGGGCCGCTGCCGTGGTGTCGCGCGGCACCACCAAGGCCAGATCGCGTTCCGAGGCGGGGACGGTGGCGAAGGGCACGAAGGCCGGTTGCCAGCGGTTGGTCCGGGTGGCGGCGCCCAGCAGTGGGGCCAGCGCCAGCTCGAAGAGATAGGTGGCGTCTGGAAGGTCGAGGGCCTCGGCGCGGGCGGGGTGCAACTGGCCAAACCAGCCGGCCGGCCGCCCCTCGATCGCCACACTCGCTCGCCGCCCCGGGTGCAGCAGAGCGTGCCCCTCCTCCGGGAATGGATCGATCTCCAGGGGGCGGTCATCGAAGGGGAGGTGCAGGCGATCGAGGGCGGCCTGCAGCAGGCCACGCGCTTCCCCGTAACCCAGGGGCCGGGGCTTGCCGCAGCGGCTCCACAGTTCGCCGCTGCGCTCCCCGCAGATCACGCCGGCCAGCAACGACTGCTCGCCTTCCTGTCCCGGGGTGCCCCGGAACACCTGGCCGAGCTCAAAGCCCCAGAACCCTGGCTGGGAGGCCTGCAGGTTGCGCCGCGCCGCCTGCAGCAGCTCACCGTGCAGCTGGTCACGCAGGTGGCCGTAATCGGCCAGCAGGGGATTGGCCAGCGGGATCCGTCCTGGTGCCTCCGGCACCAGGGTGTAGGAGCAGGTTTCCTGCAGGCCGGCGGCGCAGAGGGCACGGCGCAGGCGGCGTTCCGCCTGCTGGCTGGGCTCCAGGCCGCCGGGCACCAAGGGGTCGGGAAGGTGGGCGGCGAAGCGGTCGTAGCCCACCAGCCGCGCCACTTCCTCAATCAGATCCACCTCACGCTGGAGGTCCATCGCCCTCGCGGGTGGCACCTGCACCCACCAGCCCTCGTCGTCCTCGGCGTTGAGGGTGCAGCCGAGCGCCTCCAGCGTGGCCTCGATGCGGCCGTCGTCGAGATCTTCGGGCTCCCCTTCCACCAGCACCGGACCGAGCAGGTTGTGGAGATGGTCCCGATCCAGCCAGAGAGGCTGCTGTGGTTCCTGGGCACGCTCGTGCAGCCAGCGACCCTCCACCCTGGCCCCCGCCAGCTCCATGAGCAGGACGACAGCCCGGTCGGCGGCAGCGAGGGTGACCTCCCGGGGCAATCCCTTCTCGAAGCGGCTGCTGGCCTCGGTGCGCAGGCCCACGCGGCGGGCTGAGCGACGCACCGCCTGGGGCGCAAACACCGCCGCCTCCAGCCAAACCGCCGTGGTTGCTTCGTTCACCGCCTCCGCCTGACCCCCCATCACCCCCGCCAGGGCAATCGGTTGATCGCCGTAGGTGACGAGCAGGGCCTCGCCGTCGAGCTCCCGTTCCTCCCCGTCCAACGTGGTGAGCCGCTCCCCATCGCGACCCGCGCGCACCCCCAGAAGGCCGGGATCCGCAGCACCGCCGCCGAGGCGGGAGAGGCCATCGCGATCAAAGGCGTGCAGCGGCTGGCCGGTTTCGAGCATCACCAGGTTGGTGATGTCGACGACGTTGTTGATGGCGCGCAGCCCAGCCCTCTCCAACCGTTGCCGCAACCAGGCCGGCGAGGGGCCCACCCGCACGCCACCCAGGGCCGTGACGCTGAAGAGGCCACCGGCCTCGATCGCCGCAGCGGCCTCCGGGGTGGGCGCCAGGGGCTGGGCGGGGGATGCCGAGGGGGCGTCGGAAAAGGTGGTGCGGCCCCCGGAGAGGGCCGCCACCTCGCGGGCGATGCCCCGCATCGAGAGGCCGTCGGGGCGGTTGGCGGTGATCGCCAGGTCCAGCACCTGGTCGTTGAGGCCGAAGGCCGGACCCACAGGCGCCCCCAGGGGCGGCAGCGGATCGAGCAGCTCCCCGAGCACGGCGATGCCCTCGGAGCTCTCCGCCAGCCCCAGTTCCTGGAGCGAACAGATCATTCCGTGGCTGGCCACACCCCGCAGTTCGGCGGGTTTGATCGTGAGGTTCACCGCCGGCAGGGTGGTGCCCACCAGGGCCACC
>CAIVPT010000116.1 GCA_903907855.1 uncultured Synechococcaceae cyanobacterium
GATCACCACCAGCGGCAGACCGTTCACGAAGCCGATCAGATCAGGAATGCAGCTATAGAGATCCCCCTGGATGGTGAGCTGGTTGACGGCAAGCCAGTCGTTCTCGGCAGGGCGATCCCAGTCGACGACGCGCAGCCGCACCTTGCTCTGGCCGCCCCGCTCAAGGTCAGGGACTGACACCAGCACGCCGTCCTTGAGCAGGCGGTAGACCTCCTGGTTGGCGGCCACCAGGCCCATGGCGGAGCGGTTGCGGCTGAGCTCCTCGATGGCGGCGCCGATCGCCTGCGGCGGCTGGCCGGGATTCAAACGCTCCAGGGCCGCCCGCAGCTGCGGCAGCAACACCACCTCGCGGCGATCGCGGCGGCCGAGGCTGCCGCCCTCTGGCGCGAAGGTTTCCTCCGAACCGCAGGCGGTTTGCCAGCCCAGCTCGGTGAACAGCGCCAGGGCGGGCTGCTCCACCAGATGGTCTTCGTTGTAGGGGTTGGGGGTCATGGCTCTACCTCCGCCGCGAGGGCCTGCTCGATGGCCTCGATGCTGGGGAGGCTGGTCTGCAGTTCGGCGGGCAGGGATTCGGTCAGCTGGTATTCGGCAACGCCGATCGGCTGGTCGATGTTGCGCAAGGCGTATTCGGCCACCACTTTGTTCTTGCTTTTGCACAGCACCATGCCGATGGTGGGGGCGTCGTGCTCGCCCTTCAGCTCGGCATCAACGGCAGAGAGGTAGAAGCTGAGCTTGCCGGCGTGTTCGGGCTTGAAGGTGCCGGCTTTGAGCTCGATTACCACGTAGCAGCGGAGCCTGAGGTGATAGAAGAGTAGATCAAGGAAGAAGTCTTCGCCTCCCACCTCCAATGGCACCTGGCGGCCCACATAGGCGAAACCGGCGCCAAGCTCCAGCAGGAACCGCGTGATGTGCTGCACCAGGGCATCCTCGATCGCCCGTTCCTGAGCCTCCTCCCCCAGACCAAGAAAATCGAGCCGATAAGGATCCTTGAGCGATTCACGCGCCAGATCCGATAGCGGCGCTGGCAGCCGGTCGGCAAAGTTGGTGATGGCCTGGCCGGAGCGCTCCAGCAGGCGCGTCTCGATCTGCATCACCAGCACGTTGCGCGACCAGTTGTGCTCGATCGCCTTGGCGGCATACCAGCGGCGCTGGTCCTCGCTGCCGAGCTTGTCCAGCAGGGTGATCTGGTGGTACCAGGGCAATTGTGCAAGCACCCCTTGCACAAAGTCGGGATCAGGCCAGGCCTGAGCGAACGCCCGCATGTACTTGAGGTTGCGCGGCGAGAACCCCTTCATGGCGGGGAAGGCATTGCGCAGATCCTGCGCCAGCCGCTCGATCACCTTGGATCCCCAGCCTTCGCGCCCCTGTCGCTCCAGGATGCCCCGGCCGATCTGCCAGTAGAGCAGCACCAGCTCCCGGTTCACGCTGCGGGCGGCTTGCTGCTGCGCCGCATGGATGCGCGCCTTGAGCTCCGCGAGCCAGGGGCCGTAATCCGCAGGTAGGGGGACGAGATCCGGCATGGTCAGCGCGGCCTCCCGAGGGCCTGCGTCCGAACGAGCATCGGGCACGTCATCAGATGATGCCTAGAGTGATGCGAGTTCAGGGCGACACCATGCGCACCACCGTGACGCTCGACGATGCGCTTCTGGCCAAGGCCGAGCAGCTGTGCGGAGATCTGGAACGCAGCGCCCTGCTCAAGGAGGCCCTGCGGGCCCTGGTGCAACGCGAGAGCGCAAAACGTCTGGCGGCACTGGGGGGCAGCGAACCCGCCCTGGAGCCGATCCCCCGCCGGCAGAGCGCGGCGTGATCCTGGTCGATACCTCTGTGTGGGTGGAACACCTGCGCCGTGGCCTGCCCCACTTGGCCACCCTCCTGCAGAGCGGCGAGGTGCTGATCCATCCCTGGGTGATCGGCGAACTAGCCTGCGGCACTCTGCAAAACCGCCAACAGATCCTGGAGTTGTTGCAGGGACTTCCGGCAGCGACGGTGGCGTGTGAGGCGGAAGTGCTGCTGCTGATCGAGCGGGAGCGGCTGATGGGCCGAGGAATCGGCTACGTGGATGCTCACCTGTTGGCTTCTGCCCGGTTGAGCCACTGCCGGCTGTGGACCCAGGACCGTCGCCTGGCCGCCGTGGCAGCAGAGCAAGGGTTGACCATGTCGGAAGCCCAGCCGGAGTAAGCCGGCCCTGGCGACAGCCGATCAGCCGCAGCCAAGCCAGCTGAATCATGGCAATGCCCTCACTCGGGGACGTAACACCCGCTCCATCGCAACCAAGCGCTGGGTCAGCCAGCTCTGGTACTCCTCCCAGCGGCTCTCGTCTTCAATCGAAGCGTCGCTGTACCAGGAGGCAAGGCGACTCGCTGTCTTGGCGGGAAGCTCCTGCCAGTCCAGCTGGAATCCGAGCGCCGCTTCGATCCCTTCTTGCTGGGGCAGGAGATTGCTGAAGTGTCGCTTGGCGTCCGTACCGGAGAGGTAGAGCTCTACTCCCAGCCGTTCATCCCGAGTGTTGGCTGAGATATTGAGCCCGAAGCCAGAGCGTCCGATGGATGTGTTCAACCAGTGGTAGGGACCTGGCTTCGCGGGCCTGATCTGGGGAGCTTCCTTAGCAAGGTGCGCCACCAATGCCGTCCAGAACTTGAGCTGCAACTGCTTGGTGGGCGAATCTGTGGAGGCGGCCCGTGCCTTCTCGCGGCTGGCCCTGGCCCAGTCGTTGGGCTTGGCCACCACCTCAAACTTGGGGGCCAAGGGAGAATCGCCAATCCGCCACAGCTCGATCTGCACCGCAAAGAAGCTGAGCTCATCGAGGGTATTGACATTCAGGTATTGCAGGGCTGCCAGATGCTCAGGCCGGAATGACTCGGCCACCCAGATCACCTTACGAGCATCGACACCTGCGGCATAAGCCAGAATCTGTCCCAGGTGCTTGTGATCGGTCTCTTCCAGCTGGTTCTCGATCACCACCTGCTGGTCGCCATCGGTGCAGAGAATGTCGAGCTTGAAATCACCCACCAGGTGCTCGGTGGCGACGAGCTCAAGCTCACTGAGTCCCAGCGCCTCGGCCAGGGCCTGCAGGTTGTCATCCTCGGCAAGCCAGGGCGTGAAGTCAAGAGCTTCGTGCTTCCAGGCTTCACGCAGAGGCACGCGATTGAGTCTGCTGAGGGGCGGGATGTTGGTCATGATTCAGAGAGAACAGGCTCCGGCAGAGCCTCGACATCGATCTGGCCAGAGAGC
>CAIVPT010000117.1 GCA_903907855.1 uncultured Synechococcaceae cyanobacterium
CGCCACATCCTCAACCTCGGCCACGGCATCCTCCCGGGCACCCCGGAGGAGAACGCACGCGTGTTCTTTGAAACCGGCAAGAACGTGCGCGAGCTGATGGGGGCGGCCGTGTGAGCGGTCCCTCCCGCATCCTGATCACCGGCGCCAGCGGCTGCGTCGGCCAGTACACGGCCGAAACCCTGCTGCGCCGCAGCGATGCCCACCTGCTGCTGCTGCTCCGCGATCCGGCCAAGCTCACGGCAATCCCGGCGGACCATCCGCGGGTCACGCTCCTGGTGGGCGACCTGCGCGATCTGGGGCCCCACGCCGAGGCGATCGCCAGCGTCCACCGCGTGATCCATACCGCCACGGCCTGGGGGGATCCCGAACGGGCCGAACAGGTGAACGTGGTGGCCGTGAAGAAGCTGCTGTCCCTGCTCGATCCCGGGCGGCTGGAGCAGGTGATCTACTTCTCCACCGCCAGCATTCTCAACCGCGATCTGCAGTTGCTGCCCGAAGCGATGGCCTACGGCACCGAATACATCCAGACCAAGGCCCGCTGCCTCGCCGAGCTGGAGAGCCACCCCCTGGCGCAACGGATCGTGGCGGTGTTCCCCACGTTGGTGTTCGGCGGCCGGGTGGGGCCCGGCGATCCCCACCCCACCAGCTACCTCACCGCCGGGGTGGCCGAGGCCATCCCCTGGCTGTGGCTGGCGAAGTGGTTGCGCACCGACGCCAGCTTCCACTTCATCCACGCCGCCGACATCGCCACGGTGTGCACCCACCTGGCCACCACAGCGCACCAGGCCAATCCCGAGCCCGGGCAGGGGCAGGTGCGGCGCCTGGTGCTGGGCCAGGCGCCGATCACGGTGAACCAGGCGGTGGCCACCCTGGTGCGCTGGCGCCGCGGCTGGTTGCCGCCGCTGGGAATCGACCTGCGGGGCTGGCTGATCGATGGCCTGGTCAAACTGCTGCGGATCGAGATCAACGAGTGGGATCGCTTCTCGATCCGCCAGCGCCACTTCGTGCACGAGCCGGTGAGCCCTCCCGAGCGCTTCGGGCTCACGAGCTACGCCCCCACCCTGGAGGCGGTGCTGGACACGGCCGGGGTGCCGCACCGCGGCCCGCTGCCGCGCTGAATTGTTTCGATTGCGGCGAGGCCCCGTAACCAAGGGCACCAGACTTCTAGCCTTGTCAGGATGAGGTGGGTTCGCACACCCTCTCTTCCCCCTCCCCCCTTCCAAACACGCGCCCTCCCATGCGTCGTCTCCTTTCCCTGATCGCTCTCTGCCTGGCTCTGGTGCTGGGAGCCACCCCGAGCTTCGCCGCCGATTCGGGCCACGGCGCCCAGATCTTCTCCGCCAACTGCGCCGCCTGCCACATGGGCGGCGGCAACGTGGTGAACGCCGAGCGCACCCTCAAGAAGGATGCCCTTGAGGCCTACCTGGCCAACTACAGCGATGGCCCCGAGGCCGCTGTGGCCTACCAGGTCACCAATGGCAAGAACGCCATGCCCGCTTTCGGCGGCAAGCTCAGCGATGCCGACATCGCCGATGTGGCGGCCTACGTGATCGAGCAGTCCAACAACGGCTGGAGCTGATCCAAGGCTTCTCTTGGGCCAGGGCCTCCTGATCCCCCACTCCCACTGACGTCCCTCAGCGTCCTGGCCATTGCATGGCCAGGATTTTTTTATGGCAATAAGCCTTCCGCATTCTCACCCGGCTCGGCCGGGAAATGCAGCCCTGGGAGAAGAGCTTTTCAACATGCACTGCGCCCTATGCCACGCTGGCGGAGAAACAGCGCTCTAACATCGGACCGTGATTGAAGAAAGGATTAACTAGAACGCCACCTTGGCAGCTCATACAGGCCCGACGCAATTAACCCGATGCAATTAACGCGATGCAATTAACCCGATGCAATTACGAGGACATCGATGCAAGCGCAGCTTTGGTAATCATGAAAGCCAGGGAAGGCTGGTAGATCAGCAGCCATAGCCTCGCAGGCAAGTCAGACCCGCAGGTCCTGCCGGCAGCGGAGCACCGCCAAGTAGAGATCTTCCGGAATCTCCCGGATGTCGTACTCCACCGGCAGAAAGCCATGTACATGCCGGTGAACCACCATCCAGCAATTGCGTTCCGGATCGGCGCCGGAACCATCGAAGGCCCGGGAGGCTTCGGCCAGCTGGTGGACCAGCTGGGGATCGTGTTCGCTGGGGGATTCCATGGCCAGAATCATGGCAGCCGCAGTGGGCAACAGATGGGGCACAGCGGACGGTCACCGGATGGGAGCCAACTGGGCAGGGGCCGCTGGGAAGGAGTGCAGAAGTTCGCGGCCGCCGGAAGCCTCGCCGCCTTCACCAGCTTCGCCGCCGGCAGCCTGGCCGCCTTTGCCGCCCCCAACCTCGCCCAGGTACCTTCCCCGAACCAGCCCGAGGCGATCCCAGCGCGGCGCGGCCTCAACCCTGCCCCCTGTCCCCGGATCGGGCCCCCGGGCACCATCCAGCCCCTGCGCATCCAGCCCCGTCAGGTGGGCGCCAAGAACGCCCGTGGCTGCCTCTCGGCCGAAGATGCCGTCTACGGACCGGACGGCTGCCCGGTCCGCTTCTGCGGAACGCGCACCCCGCGCCTTCAGCTGCCGGCGCCGTAGGCCACCTGGCAGACCGCGTTGAGCAACTGGGCCTGGTCTGCGGTGCCCGGCACCTGGCCGTTGAGCAAGCCCGCCTGGCAGTTGACGGCGCCGTTGAGCATGCCGCCTTGGCCGAGGTTGTAGGAGAAGCTGGCGCCGTAGCTGCCCACCCCCTCCACCGAGCCATAGTCCAGCTGGACGGTGCTGCCGGGCACCACGATCACCGTCTTCTGGCTGTTGGCCGCCTCATTTACCAGGCTGGAGATCGCCACGCCGGTGGCCAGGCCCGCCACACCCCAGGCGGCGGCGCTGCCGCCCCACCAGCCCCAGGTGCCGGGGCTCCAGCCGTACCAGCCGGTGGCCCAGGGGCGATTGTTCCAATAGCCGCCATTGGCCCAGTTGCGGTTCCAACCGTTGCCATCACGGTTGTAGAAGTTGTTGTTGACATTGACCGTTTTTTGGAAGCTGTCGTTGTCGAAGTTCCTGTTGAGCGTGTTCTTATCGAGTGTGTTGCCGTTGACGTTGCCGCCGCCCTGCCAGGCCGGGCGTGCATTCGGGCCGTAGGCGGGGTGGTAGCCCTGATAGCCGCGGCTCCAGCCGCCGCCACCGCCCCGGCTGAAACCGCCACCCCCGAAGCCACCCCCCCCGAAGCCGCCGCCGCCACGGGCCATCGCGGCGGCGGGCAGCAGCGCCGGCACGACAATCAGGCCGAGCGCCACAGCCGCGAGGAGGCGCCGCCCCCCGGCCTGGGCGGAGCGGAGATGGCGGATGGGGGCAAGACAGGGGTACGTCATCGGCGATCGCACTCAGCGAAGGGGTTCTTTCTGCACAGGTAGGGCCACCCGCTTCCCCTGGCTGCCCCAGGGAGCCCATCGCCAAGCTCTGTCACAGTCCAAGGCCGGTTTTCGCGCCAAGCTGGTGGGGTGCTCCCACCCGTGGAGTGGCGCGAGGGTGAACACCGAATCGATCGGTTCGGCCCTCCCCCTCGGCCGTCGCCACCAGCCGCCATACGGTCCGGTTCAACCGCCATCGCCAAGCCATGCATCCCACCGCCGAGCTCTTCACCGAAAAGGCCTGGGCCGCCGTTGTCGACGCCCAGCAACGGGCCCAGCAGGCCCGCCAGCAGCAGATGGAGAGCGAGCACCTGCTGGCGGCCCTGATCGGCCAGCAGGATCTCGCCACCCGCATCCTGGCCAAGGCGGGGGTGGAGGTGGGCACCCTCAGCCAGAAGGTGGATGCGTATGTCGCCGCCCAGCCCAGCCTCAGCGCCCCCCCCGACAACGTGTATCTGGGCAAGGGCCTCAACACGGTGCTCGATCAGGCCGATGCCCTCAAGAAAAGCTTCGGCGACAGCTATATCGCCATCGAGCACCTGCTGCTCGCCCTGGCGATCGACGACCGCTGCGGCAAACAGCTGCTCAGCCAGGCCGGCACCAGCACCGAAAAACTGAAGGAGGCGGTGCAGGCCGTGCGGGGCAACCAGCGCGTAACCGATCAGAACCCGGAGGGCACCTACGAATCCCTGGAGAAATACGGACGCGATCTCACCGCCGCCGCCCGCGACGGCAAGCTCGACCCGGTGATCGGCCGCGATGAGGAGATCCGCCGCACCGTGCAAATCCTCAGCCGCCGCACCAAGAACAATCCGGTGCTGATCGGCGAACCGGGAGTGGGCAAAACAGCGATCGTGGAGGGCCTGGCCCAGCGCATCGTCAACGGCGACGTGCCCACCGCCCTGCAGAACCGCCAGCTGATCGCCGTCGACATGGGCGACCTGATTGCCGGCGCCAAATATCGCGGCGAATTCGAGGAGCGCCTCAAGGCCGTGCTCAAGGAGGTCA
>CAIVPT010000118.1 GCA_903907855.1 uncultured Synechococcaceae cyanobacterium
CAAGGCCAGGTCGAGGCGGCCTCGGGAAAGGGAACGGCCCGCCGGGAGGGCAAGTTCAAGCTGACGCCCTTGCAGACCGAGGCGGATCCGCTCCAGCGGAACCGCGCCGAGAGCATCGAGCAGATGGCCCAGTCCCGCCGTCTCCAGGGCCCGGAGGGCAACGCCATTGAGGCAGCTGCCGCAGATCTTCCAGCGGGGGAAGGCCCGCTTTTCCACCAGCAACACCCGCAGCTGGGAACGGGCCAACTGGTGGGCGGCCAGGGCACCGGCGGGTCCGGCCCCGATCACGATCACGTCCCACTCCGGAGCACTCCTCATGGCTTGGGAGCCATGGGCGAACGGCGCCAACTCAGCAGATAGCGCTCGGGCCAGCTGCGCCGCAGGGCGGCACCCTCCAGACCCGAGCGGTCCGCCAGAGCCCGCACTTCCTGCAACTGAAAGGCGCCCTGCACCGAAACCGGACCATCGAAATGGACGATCGGGGAGCGACTCAGAAGCCGGCAGCCCGCCCAGGCCAAGCCGTAGCCCAGGGGACTGCGGATCAGATCATTGACTAACACCAGGCACCGGCTGGCGCGACCCATTCGCTGCAATAAATCCACCGCCTGTTCCTGATCGAGATGGTGCAGAAACAGGCTGCAGAGGATGACGTCGTAGTCCGCGGGCAGGGGATCGTTGAGGGCATCGGCCTGGAAGAACCTGGCGCCAAGGTCCCGCTCCCCGGCGTTGCGGGTCGCGATGGCCACCGCCTGCGGGCTGAGGTCGGAGCCGTCAACCTGTACGACGAGCCCTTCTCGGCGAGCCCGTTGCGCCAGGGCGATGGTGTTATCCCCACCGCCACAGGCCAGATCCAGAACCCGCAGCGGGCAGCCAGGGCGCTCTCGGGCCAGGGAACGGATCGGAGCGAACAGGGAACCGACGGCTCCGCTGAAGGCGTTGATCCTGCGCAGACCCTGCAGGGCCTGGCTGTGGGCGACAGGATCGATGCCGGGCTGGTCCATCCACTCCGGTTGCCTGTGCCGCTTGGCCAGGGAGGGGAGAAGCATCAAGCGAGAACGCGGTGGTCTGGGCTGGGGAGCGACGACCCTAAAGCCCTCCAGGAAGAGCTGAGAAAACCTATGCGGCGGAACCATTGGTGCCGCTGCAGCCATCGCGCAGACTTCTTCGAAACTCCCCCGCGGCCTTGGCCGAAGCTCTCCATCCTGGGGAATGCTCCGGGGTGCCGCGCACTCCCACCACCCGCTTCTCCGCCGATGCCCGCCCGAACCGACCTCACCGACGCGCTGTTGGCGCTGATCCCGGAGGACGGGCGCCGGATCACGAACGACGAGATCCGCGCCGCCCTGGAGCAGGAGGCGGGGGAACCGATCAGCGATGAGCAGCTGAAGGAGATCAAGAGCCAGGTGGTGGCCCCGGCGGCGGCCTGAAAGCGCCTGGGATCGACCCGCCGCCACGAACTGTCGCTTCAGCCGCTGGACCCCGCACAAGAAGGAGCGGCAACAGCAACGGTCCCGCTGCCCCCCAATCCGCCATCGCCCCGGGCACCACGGCGGCCTCGGTGCTCACCGGCGAGCTGCGCAACCAGATCGATCGGATCTGGGATGCGTTCTGGAGCGGCGGCATCGCCAACCCACTGGAGGTGCTGGAGCAACTCACGTATCTGTTGTTCATCCGCCGGCTCGATGAGCTGGAAACGCTGGAGGAGCGCCGCAGCCAGCGGTCCGGCCAGCCGATGCGCCGCCGCATCTTCCCGGAGGGGGCGGACGAGCAGGGGCGCCCCTGGAGTGAGCTGCGCTGGAGCCGCTTCAAGGAACTGGGCGAGGCCGCCTCGATGTTCAAGGTGGTGGGCGAGCGGGTGTTTCCCTTCCTGCGCGAACTGGGCGGTGAGGAATCGGCCTATGCCACCCACATGCGCGACGCGCGCTTCACGATCCCCACCCCAGCACTGCTGGCGAAGGTGGTGGATCTGCTCGACGCGGTGCCGATGGAGGACCGCGAC
>CAIVPT010000119.1 GCA_903907855.1 uncultured Synechococcaceae cyanobacterium
CACCGCCGAATCCACCCTCACCCTCGGCCAGCTGCTCGACGCCCTGCAGAGCACCGTCTCCCTGCGCGGCAGCCTGGAGCATGGCCGCCTCGGCCTGCTCACAGACATCGCCTACGTGAACCTGCAGGGGGAACAGGTCAAGGAACGCAGCCGCGACCGCGTCCGCCTGGGCGACGGGCGCCTGCTAGCCGGAGTGGGAGCCGTGCGCGAGCGGGTCCCCCAGGGCGCCCTGCGGGAGCGGGCAGGGGGGCGCCTGCGGGAGCGGCTGGCGGACCGGCGCGAACGGCTCGGGGAGGTATCGCGGGAGCGGGGCCAGCTCGCCGCCCGGCTGGCGGCACGGGAAGGCCGGGGGACCCCCATCACCCGCACCTTCCGCACGGAGCTGAATGCCGAACAGGGCATCTACGACATCGCCCTGCGCTACCGCCTGGGGGCCCGCGAAAGCGCCGTAGCCCCAGCCGGCACCACCACCGTGATCCCCTACGCCGGCATCCGCCTGCTGGATATGGGGCTGGAGATCGAGTCGGAGCTGCGGGGCCGCCGCGAAATCAGCCGCTCCGTGGCCCGCTCCTGGGGATCACCGGTGGTCCAGCCCCTGCTCGGTGCCCAGGCCCAGGTGTTCGTGGCGCCCCGGCTGCGCCTCTTCGCCCGCGGCGATGTGGCTGGCTTCGGGGTCAGCGGGGCCGACAGCTTCTCCGGCAACGCCCAGGCGGGGGTGGGCTACGCGGTGGGCAACAGCACCCAGCTGGACCTCTCCTGGCGCTATCTGCACCTGGCGGCCAACAACGGCAACGATCCCGCCAACGCCTA
This sequence comes from uncultured Synechococcaceae cyanobacterium, assembly GCA_903907855.1. Lineage (GTDB taxonomy): Bacteria > Cyanobacteriota > Cyanobacteriia > PCC-6307 > Cyanobiaceae > Cyanobium. The sequence goes on from CAIVPT010000119.1 coordinate 811, forward strand.
CGTGATCGGGCAGAACGGCCTGGAGCTGGGGGTGAAATTCTTCTTCTGAGCCGGGGGCTCCATCCAGGTCGGATCTGTTCATCATGGGGAGCAGCCGCCCTTACTTTCCGTGGATCCGCACCAGGAACTGACGCTGATTGATGCCTGGTGGCGGGCCGCCAACTACCTGGCGGTGGGAATGATCTATCTGCGCGGCAACCCGCTGCTGCGGGAACCGCTGCGCCCCGAGCACATCAAGAACCGCCTGCTGGGCCACTGGGGCTCCTCCCCCGGCCAGGCCTTCCTGTGGGCCCATGCCAACCGGGTGATCCGCCGACATGACCTGGACATGATCTACCTCTCCGGCCCGGGCCACGGGGCGCCCGGGGTGCTCGGACCCACTTACCTCGACGGCAGCTACAGCGAGACCTACCCCGACAAAAGCCAGGACATCGAGGGGCTGGGCCGCTTCTTCAAACAGTTTTCCTTCCCCGGCCACATCGGCTCCCACTGCACGCCCGAAACCCCTGGCTCGATCCATGAGGGCGGCGAGCTGGGCTACGTGCTCTCCCACGCCTGCGGCGCGGTGTTCGACAACCCCGATCTGATCGCCCTGGCCTGCGTCGGCGACGGGGAGGCCGAAACCGGACCGCTGGCCACCTCCTGGCACATCAACAAGTTCCTCAACCCGGTGCGGGACGGGGCCGTACTGCCGGTGCTGCACCTCAACGGCTACAAGATCGCCAACCCCACCTTGCTGGCCCGCATCCCCCGGGCCGAGCTGGAGAGCCTGATGGTGGGCCTGGGCTGGCATCCGTTGTTTGTGGAGGGGCAGGAGCCGATGGCCATGCACGCAGCCATGGCCGCAGCGATGGATGAGGCGATCGAGCGGATCCGGTCCGTACAGGCCGAATGCCGGAGCAGCGGCATCGCCCGGCGTCCTGCCTGGCCGATGATCGTGCTGCGCTCCCCCAAGGGCTGGACCGGGCCCACTGAACTGAAGGGGCACCGGCTGGAGGGGTCCTGGCGCTCCCACCAGGTGCCGCTGCCCGATGCGCAGCACGACCCCGCCCAGCTGGCGATGCTGGAGGGCTGGCTGCGCCGCTACCGCCCCGAGGAGCTTTTCGATGACGGCGGCCGGCTGGTGAGCGAGCTCCAGGCGCTCTCCCCCCAGGGGCCACGCCGGATGGGCTCCAACCCCCACGCCAACGGCGGCCTGCTGCGCCGCAAGCTGCAACTGGGGGATGTGTCAGCCCATGCCGTGACTGTCGACAGCCCGGGCACCATGGAAGCGGAGAACACCGCCCCGCTCGGCGCCCTGCTCGGCGATGCCGTGGGGCGCAATCCCGACAGCCTGCGCATCTTCGGCCCGGATGAGACCGCCTCGAACCGACTGCAGGCTCTCTACGGAGTCACCGGCAAGGTGTGGATGGAGGAGATGCTTCCCGAAGATGCCGACGGGGGAGAGCTGAGCCGCGATGGGCGGGTGGTGGAGATGCTCTCAGAGCACACTTTGGTGGGAATGATGGAGGGGTACCTGCTCACCGGCCGCTACGGCTTTTTCCACACCTACGAGGCCTTCGCCCACGTGATCGCCTCGATGTTCAACCAGCACGCCAAATGGTTGGAGACCTGCCTCCATCACGCCCCCTGGCGCGCGCCGATCGCCCCCTGGAACTGCCTGATCTCCAGCACCGTCTGGCGGCAGGATCACAACGGCTTCACCCATCAAGACCCGGGCTTCATCGACCTGGCGGGAAACAAGAGCGGCGAGGTGGTGCGCGTGTATCTACCGCCGGATGCCAATAGCTTGCTGGCGGTGGCGGAAGAGGCACTGCTGGAAACCAATGTGTGCAACATCATTGTCTCAGATAAACAGAAACACCTCCAATACCTAACCCTCGAACAGGCACGCCAGCACGTGGCCAAGGGGATCGGCCTGTGGAGCTGGGCCAGCAACGACGACCATGGCAGCGAACCGGACGAGCCCGATGTGGTGATGGCCTGTGCCGGCGACATCCCCACCAAGGAGACCCTGGCGGCGGTGGAGATTCTGCGGCGCGAGATTCCCCAGCTGCGCCTGCGGGTACTCAACGTGGTCAAGCTCTTCGCCCTCACCGATCCCGGCGAACATCCCCACGGGTTGAGCGATCGGGATTTCGACAGTCTCTTTACGACCGACCGGCCGGTGATCTTCAATTTCCACGGCTATCCCTGGCTGGTTCATCGCCTCACCTATCGCCGCACCAATCACGCCAATTTTCATGTGCGCGGTTACAAGGAAAAGGGAAACATCAACACGCCGCTGGAGCTGGCGATGAACAACCAGATCGACCGCTTCAACCTCGTCATCGACGTCATCGATCGCGTGCCCGCTCTCGGCTCGCGTGCCGCCCACGTTAAAGAGCGCATGAAGGAGCAGATCCTCACCCACCGCGCCTACGCCCACGAGCACGGAGAGGATGCAGCGGAGGTGAGCCACTGGCGCTGGAGCCTGGGTGCCGGCGGCGCCGCCTGATGGCCGAGCGCCCGGCGCTGGTGCTCAACGCCGGCAGCTCGTCGGTCAAGGCGGCTCTGCTGGGGGCCGATGGGGGGGTGCTCTGGCGGGGGCAAAGAGCCTGGCGGCCCCAGGAGGCCGCGGAGGTTCTCGAATCGTGGTTGCCCGACGCCCTCGCCCCCTGGCTGGGGGAGGGCGCTGTCGCCGAGGTTCTCGCCTTCGCCGGCCACCGGGTGGTCCATGGCGGCGAGCGCTTCACCGCCCCCACCCGTCTCACCCCAACCGTGCGCAGCGAGCTGGCGGCGCTGGTGCCCCTGGCACCCCTGCACAACGGCCCGGCCCTGCAGCTGATCGACGGATTGGAACGCTGGGCGCCGGCGCTGCCCCAATGGGCCTGCTTCGACACCGCCTTCCACGCCACCCTGCCGCCCGAGGCCCGCACCTACGCCATTCCCGCCACCTGGCGGCAGGCCGGCCTGCGGCGCTTCGGCTTCCACGGCCTCAACCATGAGCACGTGGCAGAGACCGTGGCCGACAGCGACCCGGACGCCCGGCGACTGATCAGCTGCCACCTGGGGGCAGGCTGCTCGCTCTGCGCCGTCCTCGACGGCCGCAGCATCGCCACCACCATGGGTTTCACGCCCCTGGAGGGGCTGGTGATGGCCAGCCGCAGCGGCAGCGTCGATCCCGGCCTGCTGCTGCACCAGCTGCGGCAGGGGCTGGGGGCCGACGCCATCGATCATGCCCTCCATCAAGAGAGCGGCCTGCTGGGCCTCTCCGGCCTGAGCGGCGATATGGCGACCCTGCGCCAGGCCGCGGCAGATGGCCACGGCGGGGCCTCCCTGGCGATCGCCGTGTTCCGTCAGCGGCTGCTGCAGGAGATCGGCGCCATGGCGGCCTGCCTGGGCGGGGTGGAGGTGATCGCCCTGAGCGG